>NZ_CP068046.1:319545-639090 GCF_016698665.1 Devosia rhizoryzae | reverse complement strand
AGGACGGCCGGCATCAGCAGCACGGGCAGCGCTTCCCAAGTCATGCGCGGGATTTTGCGCAGCGGCGTGGGTGGCTCCACCGGGAAATTCTTCATGCGGGCGGTGACGGCGATCTGCACCATCATGACGCCGGCCATCAGCAGGCCAGGCACGATGCCGGCGAGAAACAGATAGCCAATGGAAGCGTCCGAGATCAGGGCATAGAGCACCATGGGGATGGACGGCGGGATGATCGGACCGATGACCGCGGTCACCGCTGTGAGGGCGGCGGCATAGCTCGGCGTATATTTGCCGTCCTTGGTCATCATGTATTGCATCATCTTGCCCGAGCCGGCGGCATCGGCCACGGCGGAGCCGGACATGCCGGCAAAGACGATCGATTGCAGTACATTGACCTGCGCGAGACCGCCGCGGAACCGGCCGACCAGCGCATCGCACCACTTGAGCAGGCGCTCGGACAGCGAACCCGAATTCATGATTTCGGCCGCAAGGATAAAGAGCGGCACGGCCAGCATGATGTAGTTGGAATACATGCCGTTGAGCAGCTGCTCGGCGACGATGCCCATGTCCTGCCCGCGCATCAGCAGGTAGATGATGGAGCCGGAAATCATGGCCAGCCCCATGGGCAGACCGAAGACAGCGAGGACAATGATGATGCCCAGGGCCAGCGAGAATGGGAGTGAAAGCATCATACGCCCGACGTTACTGTAGTGGGGTCCGCATTCCTGTCGGTCTTGCCCCAAATGGCGCGACAGCCGATCCAGAACTGGCGGATGATCACTGCCACGGCGAACACAGGATAGATGATATAAAGGTAGTCGAAGCGGATCTTGAGATAGGCGGTTTTCTCGACCTTCATGAAGAGGACGTAGTCGATCACCGCCGGCAGCGAGATGGCAAAGAGCGCGATGACGATGATCGCCGTCACCACTGCCATGGCTCGATAGAGCCGGGGACCGGCCGTGCCATAAAGGAGGTCAAATCGGATTTCCTCATAGTCGCGCACGACAAACGCCGTTCCGAACAGGACCAGCCACACCCATAAGACGACGCTGATTTCATGCGTCCAGCCGATGGGGAAATTGAGCAGGTAACGGAAAACGATCTGCAGGATGAAGACGGCAAACATCAGCGCCAGCATGGCGGCAAGGATGTTTTCAGCGCGACGGTGCAGCCAGGCACCGACGTCGGTCAGGCGAGCGAACATGAGGATATCTCCGGCATCGAGAACCCGGCGCACCGTCGCATGGTGCGCCGGCGTCGGATCAGCCTAGAGGGCGCCGATCTGTTCGAGAATGCCTTCGGGCCAGGAGGCGGCAAGATCGGATTCTAGATACATCTGCTGCGCATTGGCGCGGAAAGCCTCGACATCTGGCTCATAGACCTTAAGGCCAGCGCTTTCGAACTGGGCAAGCAGCTCTTCTTCGCGATCGACATGGGCCTGCTGGCTGAAGTCGATGGCAGCGTCGGCCGCGGCCTGGACTTCGGTCTGCTGTTCGGGCGTCATGGCGTCCCACGCCGTCTTAGAGACGACTAGTAGATCATAGCCGACCAGATGCGAGGTCAGGACGATCTGGTCCATGACTTCGTAGAACTTCATGTTCTCGACGTTGGGCAGCGGATTGTCCTGGCCGTCAATGGCGCCGGTCTGAAGGCCGGTATAAACCTCGGCATAAGCCATGGGTGTCGGATTGGCGCCGAGCGCCGTGCCCAGGAACTGCCAGGCATCGCCACCCGGCATGCGCAGCTTGACGCCGGCCATATCGGCGGGCGTGTTGATTTCCTTGTCGCCGCGCAGACCGACCTGACGGATGCCGAAATAGGTCGGCCCCAAGATACGGACGCCGAGCTGATCTTCGGCCATCTGCTTGTACTGAGCACCCAGTTCGCTGTCGAAGAACGCACGCAGGTGCGCGGCATCACGGAACAGGTAGCCCGAGGTCAAGAGAGACCATTCTGGGATCTGGTTGGAAATGTCCTGCGGAGCGATATTGCCCATTTCCAGATTGCCGCGCTGCAGCGCCACAAGTTCGGTGCCCTGCTTGAACAGGTTGCCGCCGTAATAAGGCTCAAGCGTGAAGTCGTCGCTGATCTGGCTGGCGAACAGATCCATCATCTCGGCGCGGATGTCCTGCTCGGAGAACACGGCCGAAAAACGCAGCACGGGCTTGTCCTGGGCAAAGCCCGGCACGATGCCGGCCACCATCAGGGCAACGGTGCCAAGCAAAGCTGCCCGGCGGCCAAAACGGAAAGTCATGGTATCCTCCTCATGGGGCCACAGCCCCTCTTCGCCCGCGTCGCGAGCACTCCCAAAGTCCGCGGGTCTTGTTGCCCACGCGCTTCGCAACTTTGTACGAAACAGTTCGTACATGTCAACGCATGATTACGCGGGCCCGAAGCTGATGCAAGAGTGCTGCCGCCATCCTTGCATGTCAATATAGCTTTTATCCGATGATCTCGATATCGTCTGAGTCAACGAGGACGTAGATGACCGATGTTTATGGTGAGACCGTTGGTGAAGCGGCGTTCCGGCGCGTGCGCGACGACATCGTCCAAGGCGTGCTCCGTCCAGGCGACAAGCTAACTCTTGAGCGGCTGAAACAGCAATATTCCGTGGGCGTCGGCACCCTGCGCGAAATCCTGACGCGGCTGTCCAGCGAGGCATTCGTCATTGCCGAGCCGCAACGGGGATTCGAAGTCGCGCCGGCGACGGCCGAGGACCTGCGCGATCTGGGCGCCCTGCGGCTGCTGCTCGAAAATCACGCGCTGGCGCTGTCCTTTGCGGCGGGTGACCTCGAATGGGAAGGCCGCATCGTCTCGGCGCATCATAAGCTCGCCGCCATCGAAAAGCGGCTGCTGGTGGGCGACAGCAACCGCACGCTTGAATGGATCCGCTACGACCGCGATTTCCACGAATCGCTGATCTCGGCCTGCGGTTCGCCGGCCTTAATGAACGTGCATTCCTCGCTGTTCGATCGCTTCGTGCGCTATCACATGCTGGCCGGCAGCTTCCGCGGCAGGCCCGTCGCCGACGACCATCTGGCGCTGCTGCAGGCCGCTCTGGCGCGCGACGTGTCCGAGGGGCAGCGCCTCCTTGCCACCCACATCAACAAGGGCATCGAGCATGTGCTGGCGTCCGGCCGCATCGAGCCGCGACGCGTGCTTTAGGCCGCGGCGTGGAAATGGGACGTCATCGCCGAGCGGTCCGGCGCGATGCCGGTAAAGAGTTCGAAGGCCTTGACGGCCTGATAGACCGCCATGCCCGTGCCGGCCAGCGCAGGGCATCCCAGGGCCCGCGCCTGCTGCAGCAAGGCGGTTTCGGGCGGGAAGTAGATGACTTCTGCCACCCAAAGGTCGGGTTGCAGCAATCGAGCGTCAAAGGGGAGGCCGGGGAATTTATCCATCCCCACGGGCGTTGTGTTGACGATGCCGGCGACACCGGCCAGCGCACGTGAAGAGTCCGTTTCAAAGGACACAATGTCGCCGAAGCGCTGGGCCAACCTTTGCGCCAGCGTTTGCGCACGAGCCGCCTCGGTGTCGCAGATGGTGAGGCGTTCGACACCCAGCATGAGCAGGGCATGGCTGACCGCGGCCCCTGCCCCGCCGGCGCCGAATTGCGCCACGTGCCTGAGATCAACGCCCGGCAGTCCTTCGCGGAAACTTTCGGCAAAGCCCCAGGCATCGGTATTGTGACCGACGCGCTGCCCCTGCCCCAGGACCACCGTGTTGACGGCGCCGATCCCATCCGCCTCGGGCGACAGATGGTCGAGCAGCGGGATGATGGCCTGCTTGAATGGATAAGTGACGTTGAGCCCGGCAAAGCCGAGCGCCTGCGCCAGTTTCAAGATGTCCGGCAAGTCGCTGTCGTCGAGCCCGAGGGCATCGAAATCGATGAGTTCATATGCATAGGGGAAGCCGATCCGCTGTCCCTCGAGCTCGTGCATGCGCGGGGTGCGCGAGGCCTGGATGCCGCGACCGACCAGCCCGACGATAACCTGGCGGGTGGCGGCAGCGCCGAAGCGACGGGCTTCGATCCGGCCGGTCAGATGCCGATGCGCGCGCTCAAGCCTGCTTGCGTCCACGATGATCTCATCCCCCGTAGCGAAGCGCTTTATGACGCTCACATCTTGTCATTGCCACCTGCCCGTCATTAATGAAACGGCCGCAACAGCGGATAAATGTACGAACTGGTTAGTTTAGTCAATCTCCGGGCGAAGGAGAAGGAGCGGTGCGTGGCGTCTCAGGCAGGTAAATCCGAGGGTAATGTGCGCACGCAGGACCCGGAGGGCACGCGGCAGAACATCATCGAGGTCGCAACCGAAGAATTCGCGCTCAATGGATTGTCCGGTGCGCGAATCGACGAGATCGCCGCCCGCACCCGCGCCTCGAAGCGCATGATCTACTACTATTTCAACGACAAGGAGGGGCTTTACCTCGCCGTGCTCGAAAATGCCTATCGACTGGTGCGCGAAGGCGAAAGCAAGCTCGACGTCGATGGGCTTCCACCCCTCGACGCGTTGAAGCAGCTGGTGGAATTCACCTTCGACCACCATCACAAGCATGAGGATTTCATCCGCATGGTGATGATCGAAAACATCCACCATGCCGATTACATCGAGCGCTCCAAGGTGATCCGGCAGCTCAACGGCACCGCCATCAAGACCATCGAAGCGCTTTATGAACGCGGCGTCGACGAGGGGACGTTCCGACCGGGGCTCGACCCATTAGAGCTGCACTGGCAGATCAGCGCGCTGTGCTTTTTCAACGTGTCCAATCGCGCAAGCTTCACCAAGCTCTTTGGTCGCGATCTGGGGACCGCGGAGGCGCAAGACTCGTTACGCCGCCAGGCTGTCGACATGGTGCTTCGCCATGTGGTGCGCAGCGAGAAGCTGCCGCAGAGCTAACTCCATTCTCGACAACGTCTCGCTTGACCATTCAATGCGCTCGTTCGCATAATGTACGAACTAGTTCGTTATCATAAGGATGTTCTGGATGAAGACCTCGATCGCCACGGTTTCGATCAGCGGCGACCTCAGCGAAAAGCTCACCGCGATCGCCGCGGCGGGTTTTGACGGGGTTGAGATTTTCGAGAACGACTTCCTGACCTTTGGCGCCAGTGCCCGGGACGTCCGGCAGATGGCCGCCGATCTCGGGCTCGCCATCACCCTGTTCCAGCCCTTCCGCGATTTCGAGGGCTTGCCCGAGCCCCTGCGCAGCCGCGCCTTCGAGCGCGCCAAGCGCAAGTTCGCCTTGATGAACGAGCTGGGCACCGACCTGATGCTGGTGTGCTCCAACGTTTCGCCCGCGGCGCTGGGCGGCATCGACCGGGCCGCGGCAGACTTCCGGGAACTGGGCGAACTTGCCGCGCAGTCGGGCGTCCGCGTAGGCTTTGAAGCGCTGGCCTGGGGGCGTCATGTCAACGACCATCGCGACGCCTGGGAAATCGTGCGCCGGGCCGATCACCGCAGCGTTGGCATTATCCTCGACAGTTTCCATACCCTGTCGCGCAAACTCGATCCGGGTTCGATCCGCGCCATTCCGGGAGACAAGATCTTTATCGTCCAGCTTGCCGATGCGCCGCTGATCGACATGGACCTGCTCTATTGGAGCCGCCATTTCCGCAACATGCCCGGCGAAGGCGATCTGCCGGTGGTCGATTTCATGCGCGCCGTCGCGGCAACCGGTTATGCCGGGCCGCTATCGCTCGAGATCTTCAATGACCAGTTCCGGGGCGGTTCGCCGCGCGCCATTTCCGTCGATGGGCGCCGGTCGCTGGTTTATCTCATGGACCAGGTGCGGCGCCTCGAACCCGATCTTGCCATCACGGTTCCCGAAATGCCGGAGCGAATCGAGGTCGAACGGGTCGAATTCGTGGAGTTCGCCGCCGACGAGACCGAGGCCGCCCGGCTTGCCGGCATGCTGACCGCCATGGGTTTCGCCCTTATCGGTAAGCATCGCTCCAAGGCCGTATCGCTTTACCGGCAGGGGCAGATCAATATCGTCATCAATATCGAAAACGACGGCCTCGCCTATTCGAGCTATGTCGCGCACGGCACCTCGGCCTATGCCATCGGCCTCAAGGTGGGGGACGCCGTTGCCACCGTAGAGCGGGCCACGGCCCTTGGGGCGTCGCCCTTCACCCAGCCGGTGGGGGACGGAGAACTGCAGATCCCGGCGATCCGCGGCGTTGGCGGCGGGGTGATCTATCTTCTCGACGACAGCCCGGAACTGGGTCGGGTCTGGGAGGCGGAGTTCAACATCGATCCGGCAATCGCCGTCCAAGGCGCCGGGCTGACGAGTGTCGACCACGTGGCGCAGACCATGAACTACGATGAGATGCTGACCTGGGTCCTGTTCTACCGATCGATCTTTGCGACGCAGAAAAGCGCCCTGGTCGATGTCCCCGATCCCTCCGGCCTTGTTCGCAGCCAGGTCATCGAAGACCGGGGCGGCAATCTCCGGCTTACCCTCAATGGGGCTGAAAACGGCCGCACCCTTGCGGGTCACTTCGTCAACAAAACGTTCGGCTCCAGCATCCAGCACCTGGCTTTTGCCACGGGCGACATCTTTGCCGCATCAAAAGCCATGCAGCTCGACGTGCTCAAGGTCAGCGACACCTATTACGACGACATCGAAGCCCGCTTCGGCCTCGACGCCGATTTCCTCGATCAGCTGAAGGCCGGCAGCATCTTTTATGATCGCGACGAGACGGGCGGCGAGTTTTTCCAGTTCTACAGCCAGGGTTTCGGCGAAGGGTTCTTTTTCGAAATCGTCGAACGCCGGGGTGGCTATAGTGGCTATGGCGCGCCCAATGCACCGTTCCGCATCGCGGCACAGAAGCAGGCACTGGTGCGAGGGCTATAGTTTCCGTGTTTTCACGCGGAGCACCCTCACCAGAATAATGCGGTTTACCGGAACCACTGCGCCGGGACGGTGACCAGGTCCGGGAACAGGACCAGCAGGAACATGAAGGCGAACTGGACCAGCATGAAGGGCCACACGCCGGCCATGACGCGGTCCATGCTGACCCGGCCGACGCCAGCAACGGTGTTGAGGACGACGCCCACCGGCGGGGTGATCAGACCGATGGCGCAATTAATCATGAACATGATGCCGAAGTAGACCGGATCGATGCCGGCGGCTTTGACCAGCGGCATCAGCACGGGCACGAGGATCAGAATGGTCGGTGTGAGATCGAGCGCCGTGCCGACAATGATCACCAGCAGCATCATGGCCGCCATCAGCAGCATCGGATTGCCGATCAAGGGGTCAAGCAGGCTGACGACCTGCTGGGGTATGTTGGCAACGGTGATGAGCCAGGCACTCACCGCAGCCGCGGCGACAAGAAGCATGACCACCGCGCTGGTGCGCGCCGCACCGGCAAAGGAGTCGTAAAGCACCTGCCAGGACAGTTCGCGATAAACAACGAGACTAACCACCAGTGCATAGACGGCGGCGACGACACCGGCTTCGGTGGGGGTAAAGACGCCCATCTTGAGGCCGGCGATGATGATCACCGGCATCATCAGGGCAAAGGCGGACTCGCGCAGGGCGGCCAGAACCTCGGCCAAGGAGCGCCGCGGCTGCGGAGCGACATTGTCGCGCCCGGACAGCCACCACCAGGTCAGGGTTACCGCTAGAGCCAGCATGATCCCCGGCGCAATGCCGGCCATGAACAGCCTGGAAATCGACACGTTGGCGGCGACGCCAAAAACGATGAAGCCGATGCTGGGCGGGATGATCGGCGCAACAAGGCTGGACGCCGCGATCAAGCCCGCAGAGCGTGCCGGATCATGTCCCGCCGCCGTCATCAACGGAAACAGCAGGGCCGCCAGCATGGCCGCATCGGCGACGGCGGAACCCGAGAGCGCAGCCAAAAGGACGGCTGCAAGGATCGTCACATAACCCAGCCCACCATGCACATGCCCGATCAAGGCCAGCGCCAGATTGATCAGGCGGCGCGACAGGCCGCCCTTGTTCATGATCTCGCCGGCAAGGAGAAAGAACGGCACTGCCAGCAGCGGATAACTGTCCGCGCCGTGGATGACGTTTTCGGCGATGATCTGGGCGTTGAACATGTCCAGCTGCCACATCAGCACGGCGCCGGAAACCAGCAGCGCGAAGGCGACGGGAACCCCGATCGCCATGGTGGACAGAAGCGATCCGACAAACAGCAGAAGGGTCATGCCTGCTCCTCCGCAGTTGCGGAAACGGGGATGTTGCCGCGCAGCAGCGAGATGATCTGCTCGATCAGGATGACGACGGCCGATACGCTGAAGACGATCCCTGCCGAATAGAACCAGGCGAGGGAAAAACCGCTGGACGGCGCCGAAACATTCCAGTTGAGCCGCGTCTGCGCGAGCGAGCCGGAAAAGATCAGCCAGCAGACCCAGAGCATGAAGAGATTGGCCACAAGCAGGCAGAGCTGCCGCCCGCGCGGGCTGAGCCGCGAGATCAGGGTGTCGGTGCCCAGGTGCTGATGTTCCCGCAGGGCGTAGATGCTGCCAAGGAAGGTCATCCACATGAACATCCAGCGCGACAGCTCCTCGGCAACGGTGATGCCGGAATTGAAGGCATAGCGAAGCACCACATTGCTGAAGACAAGCACCACCATGAGGGCCAGCAGCACGACGGCCATGGCCTTGAGCAAGCGGCAGTAATGATCGAGAAACACCTTCATCGCGCGCCTCCTGCTGCCCGTCGGCCGACGGTTTCGACATCATTGGCGGTGACTGCGTGCATGAGGCTGAATTCGCCGAGCGCGACGTTCCCGGCCCCGGCGCGATCGAGGGCATTTTCCATGCCTGCACCATCCAGCAGCGAAGACCAGGGATCGGACGTGTGGCCGGAAACAAGCAGGATCCAATCGGCTGCGGCGTCACCGCCACGGATTTCCTGTTCACGCGTCGGCTTGGTGGCCGGCGTTTCGGTGCGCAGCAGATGTGCCGAGGTCAGCCCCGGCAAGTGAGGCGCGCGCTTGACGAGGGCTGAAAGAAACGCCCTCAACTCCCCTTCCCGGCCCGGAAGCGGCGAAAGCCGAACGGTGTGCATGAAGGTCGCGAGACCATAGCCGCTGGTCTCGAGAATGCGGCATTGGCTGCGCACCATGCCACGATGCAGCGGCATCATCTTGGTGGACCATGGGGTGGGATCATTGAGCCGGGAGAGATAGGGCGGCGAGGTCAGCGTGTCGTAGCTTTCGAGCTCATAGAGCACGAAATAGGCGCCCTCTTCGGCCGATTTCCAGCGGGACCCCCGGCGAAAGCCGGGGATGCCAAGTCGTTCGGGAAGATGTTCTTTGGAATGCCATTCGTGGAATTCGACGCGGTTCTGCTCATCGACATTCCACCACATGGCGACGGCAGCATCCCCCAGAAGTGTCATGTTCGCTCCGCTGCCTACCGGATGGCTTCAAGCTCGGCGCTCGCGGCCGCCATCACCTCGGCGCCGACATCGGCGGCGAACTTGTCGACCACGGGCCTTACCGCTTCGCGGAGGCGCGTGACTTCCTCGGGCGTCAACTCGTTGACTTCCATTTCCTGGCCAAGCTGCTCGATGGCGGAGGCTTCCTGGGCCTGAACCTGGTCGCGGCCGAACAATTTTGCTTCTTCCGCGGCCTCGGTGATCACCGCCTGCTCCTCGGGTGACAGCTCGTCCCAGGTTTCGCCGCTCATCAGGAAGGGCATGCCGGTATAGATGTGTCGCGTGAGCGAAAGGTAGTCCTGCACTTCCTCGAACTTGGCCGACTGGATCACCGCGAGCGGATTGTCCTGCCCATCGATGGCGCCGGCTTCGAGAGCGCCATAAACTTCACCAAAGGTCATCGGCACGGGGTTGGCACCCAGCTGGGTGAACAGATCGATGTAGATCGGCGAGGCGATGACCCGCAGTTTCAGGCCCTGGAAATCTTCGAGCGCGGCGATCGGGCGACGATTGTTGGTCATGTTGCGGAAGCCCAGGTCCCAGATACCGAGGCCATGGATGCCGTCATCGGCCAGCCCTGCCATCAGGTCGGTGCCGACTCCACCATCGCTGAGCAGATAGGCTTCCTCGGAATTGGCGAACATGAAGGGAAGGTCGAAGACCTGGAAGCGCGGGTCGATGCCGGCAAGCAGGCCCGTGGCCATGATGGTGAAATCGAGGGTGCCGCCGCGCACGGCGCTCAGGTTCTGCTGATCACTGCCCAGGACAGCGTTGGGATAGAGCGAAACCTTGAGCGCACCATTGCTTTTCTCGGCAACGAGATCGGCGAAATGCTGACCGGCGAGACCCAGCGGATGATCCTGCGCCAGGCTCATGGCGAATTTCAGCTCGCGCTCCTGGGCAGCGGTCATCGTGGTCGCCGATGCTGCCAGGGCCGCGCCGAACATCAAGGCGCATGCGACGCGCCGCGTAATGGATTTCATTTCATATCCTCCCGTGATCGCGGCGTTATCGCCTGCTGATGGGGGGACCATAGCGACGCAATACCACGGGTCAAACAATTTGTGACGCCTTTCAGTTTTTGAATGACTTGTCGGACTTGCGTGTGCTTTATGCTTCCCAGCAGGAGGTGTCATGAGCGGCGCGATCGACAAAACCTTGGGTATTCTGGAATTTCTGGCCGAGCATCCGGAGGGGTCGTTGCTGGTCGATATCGCGACGCGCCTCAACCAATCGCGCAGCGGCTGCCACAGGACGCTGATGGAACTGGTGGCCTATGGCTTTGTGCGGCAGACCCAGCGCGGCGAATATCGCCTGACCACAAAGCTGCCGGCCATGGGGGTCGGATGGTTCAGCAAATCGGGCATCATCGACATCGCCCAACCGGGGCTGCAGCGGCTGGCGGCCGTTTCCGGCGAACTGGTGCGTCTCGCGATCGTCGATGGCGAGCGGCTGACCCTTGTGGCAAAGGCGCAGGGGGCCAATTCCGGCCTGCTTTACGATCCAGACATGGGCATCGATCTCAAGCTGTCGTGCAGCGCTGCCGGACACGCGCTGCTGATGACGCTTTCGGACGAGATGGCCGTTCAGGTCGCCAGCCGGCAGGGCTTGGGAAACCCCCGCGATTTCGGACCCAATGCCCCCACGACGATCGCCAGGCTTCTGGAATTTCTGGCCGAGCATCGCCGCCGTGGCTATGCACTGATCCGCGATGTCTATGCGCCGGGCATGAGTTCCATGGCCGTGCCGGTGCAGCGACGCGGCGATGCGCCTACCGCGGCAATTGTGATCGCGGGCCCTTCGCTGCGATTTACCGACGAAAAAATGCAGCAGTGCAGCGGCGCGCTGATCGGCACCTGCAACGAATTGGCCCTGATCGGCAGCGCTTCTCCGCTGCTGGAAGCCCATCAGGGCGGCACCTGGGGGAACCGGGGATAGCCGGCTTTGCGCGGCATCGATCAGCCTCCTGCGCGTGTCAAGCCGCGGACACCCGCATTTTGCCCTTGAATGTACGAAATAGTTAGTTCAGCATTATCGGGTGGCAGGGAGGCGCCTCATTGCGGACGTAACAGCCTGAGGCCACACAATAAGGACCACAGAACGAGGAGATATTCTGTGACTTTTCAAGGTGCTAAGATTTTGAGAACGCCGGCCATTAGCCGGCTGGCCCTGGCCATGGCGACAACGCTGGCCGTCAGCAGCGCCCAGGCGCAGGTGGTCAACCCCATCGAGCCGATCAAAACCAATTCAGGCCTCGTGGCCGGTCAGGTCCTCGAGCCCGGCGTCAAAGCCTGGCTGGGCATTCCCTTCGCCAAACCACCGACACAGGACCTGCGCTGGCAACCACCGCAGCCCATTTCCTGGGACGGCACCTGGAACGCGGACAGGCTCGGGCCTGAATGCATCCAGGACCTGCGTCCGCACAACATCAACCACTATTTTGCCGAAGAGCCGACCTCGGAAAACTGCCTCTACATGAATGTCTGGGCGCCGGAAGACGCCACCGCAACCTCCAAGCTGCCGGTCGTGGTGTTTATCTATGGCGGCGGCGGCACAGTCGGATCGAGCGGCATCGATACCTATGCCGGCCAGGAAATCGCCAAGAAAGACGCCATCTTCGTCAATTTCAACTATCGCGTCGGCATTCTGGGCTTCATGGCGCATCCGGAACTGAGCGCCGAGCAGGATGGTCATTCCGGCAATTACGCCTATCTTGACCAGAACGCTGCGCTCAAATGGATCAACGAGAACATCGAGCAGTTCGGCGGCGATCCGGAGCGCGTCGTGATCATGGGGCAATCGGCAGGCGCGCGCGCCGTGACCGAGCAGATCTATAGCCCGCTATCGGCAGGCCTGTTCAGCGGCGCCGTCATGTCTTCGGGCTGCACCTGGGACATCGCTGGCACCTCGCTCGAAGACGGAGAAAAGACCGGCCTCGAAGTGCAGGCGGCACTCGGCGTCGATAGCCTCGAAGCCATGCGCTACGTTCCGGCCGACAAGATCCTTGCCATCCAGAACGAAACCCAGCTCGGCGTCAGCCGCTCCGGCATCCGGACCAGCGGGGTCATCGATGGCTATTTCATGCCAAAGAGCCAGGCCGAAATCCAGCAGGCGGGCGAAATGAACGATGTGCCGATCATCGCCCATTTCAACCGCGACGAAGCCAGCACGCCATTCTCGGCGGCCAAGACGGTCGCAGAATACGAGGCGCTGGCGAGCGAACTCTATGGCGAGAACGCCGAGGCGTTCCTGGCAACCTTCCCCGTCGCCAGCGACGACGAGGTTGCCGACCAGACGACGGCGATCGCCCTCGCCAATCGCCACGCCAAGAATGCAGTGGGCTGCGCGGCGATCCAGAGCGAGGTCAACGAGTCTCCCGCTTTCATCAGCATGTTCAGCCGCAAGCACACCTTTGGCGACTTCGACTATGCCGATATCGACGAGGCCACTGTGGGCGCATACCACACGGCCGACATTCCGTTCTGGTTCGGCACGCTGGAGGCCTTCAACAAGTTCCACAACGGCCGCAACTGGAGCGACGACGACCGCGCCTTGTCCAACGACATGATGGACAGCCTGATCGCCTTCGCCAGCACCGGAAACCCGGCAACGGAAGCAGTGGCCTGGGAGCCATGGTCGGCCGAAAACCAGATGATGATGGAATTTGCCGACAGCGCCGAACTGGTGTCGGTCAACCCTGAAGGCATCGACTGGCTCGCCGCCAACCCCATCCCAGCCGCCCCCGCCGTCCCCGCCCCGAGCCGCATAGAAGGCGTCGGCCCCCGCGACTAACGCACACCGGGGCCGGTTCCCGCCGGCCCCATCGTGCTGTTGCTCAATGCGAGGGCGATTCATGAGCCTGGCCGACCCGTTGATCGTCATGAACGGCGGCCGCTTCGAGCAGATCGGGTCGCGGTCCGAACTTTATCGCAATCCGGCCTCGACCTTTGTCGCCGGCTTGATGGGGCCCCTGCCATGAACCTCCTCCCGGCCATGGTCCAAGCGGGCGGTGCGGTGACGCTGGACGGCAATGCCGCGGTCGCAGCATTAGCCATTCCGCGCTGCCGGAGGGCACGGCGCTCACCATCGGCATTCGTCCTGAAAACATCAGCCTTTCCACCGTGGCCAAGGTCTGCTGGCAACAGTTGACCTAGTGGAAGAGCTCGGCGGCTCCCACGTTGCCCATTGCACTTGCGAAGACCGTGAACTTGCAGTCGTGCTTCCGCCAGGTGACGAGGAGATCGAAGGCGCCTCCGTATGGCTGAAGCTCCCCGTTCAAGCACTCCAGAGCTCGGACCCCATCAAGGACATCCGCCTTAAACACCAACTCTTTGGAGCCCAGAAGGACGCAGCGCATTCAAGACCCTCCCTCCAGAGCTTGTGACGACGTTTCACAACGGTTGGCCAAGAGATCGACCGGCCCTATGACGCTTTGCAAGAAATCCGTTACACTGGGCCGTCTCGGCCTGATCAAAGGAGATCAAAGTGCGCTTATTGACCAAACTTGCCACGGCAACACTTGCCCTCGCGCTAACCACCAGCCTCGCCAGCGCTCAGGTGGTGGTATCGTCCAAGATCGACACCGAAGGCGGCCTTTTGGGCAACATCATCTCGCAGGTGTTGCAGGCCAACGATGTTCCCGTCACAGAAAAAATCCAGCTCGGCGCCAGCCCGATCGTGCGCGAAGCGATCGTTTCCGGGCAGATCGATATTTACCCCGAATATACCGGAAACGGTGCCTTCCTCTTCAACAAGGCCGAGGACCCGCTTTGGAACGACGCGGCAAAGGCCTATGAAGAAGTGGCCAAGCTCGATCTTGAAGCCAACAACATCGTCTGGCTCAAGCCCGCGCCCGCCAACAACACCTGGGCTGTGGCTCTGCGTCAGGACCTGGCGGAGCCAAATGGCCTTGTGACCTTTTCCGACTTCGGCAAGTATGTCGCCGATGGCGGCGCCGTGAAGCTTGCCGCATCGTCCGAGTTCGTGAGCTCGGCCGCAGCGCTCCCCAAGTTCCAGGAAGTCTACGGCTTCACCCTCTCCCCCGACCAACTGGTCACTCTGGCCGGCGGCGACACTGCGGCCACGATCGCCGCGGCGGCGCAGCAGACCGATGGCGTCAACGCGGCCATGGTCTATGGCACCGATGGCGCCATCGCTGCCTCGGAACTCGTCGTGCTTGAAGACGACAAGGGTGTGCAGCCCGTCTACGAACCCTCTCCGATCGTGCGCGGCGAAGTGCTCGAGCAATATCCGCAGATCAAGGACCTGCTGGAGCCGGTTTTTGCCAAGCTCGACCTCGCCACCCTACAGGAGCTAAACGGCCGTATCCAGGTCAATGGCGAACCCGCACAGGCTGTTGCCATCGATTGGCTGCAGACCAACGGCTTCCTCGACTAACTCTGCCGGGGCGGCGCCCACCAGCCGCCCCGCCTTCCGGCACCACCGGGCCGTTCTTGGAACACGTATACGGCCAATATAGGCAGGATCGATGAGCACCTACTCGCCAGCCCAGCGCCGCCGCATCCTTTTTGCCGCCATAACCGCGTCGTCGATGGGCTTCATCGATGGTTCCGTCATTTCCATCGTAACCGCCGCAATTCGCGCAACCCTGGACGCCAGCCTTGCCGACGTGCAGTGGGTATCCAACGCCTATCTGCTAACGCTGTCATCGCTGCTCCTGCTTGGCGGGGCCGCAGGCGACCGCTTCGGTCTCCGCAACGTCTTTGCCGCGGGCATTGTGCTGTTCGTTATCGCCTCGATGGCCTCCGCTTTCGCGGCCAGTCCGGCGATGCTGATCGCTGCTCGTGCCGTCCAGGGCCTGGGCGCTGCCTTCATGGTGCCGGGCAGCCTTGCCATCATTGCCGAGGCCTACCCCAAGGAGGAACGCGGCGGCGCCATAGGCACCTGGGCGGCTGCCTCTTCACTCACCACTTTGCTTGGGCCGGTGCTTGGCGGCGCGCTGCTGACCTGGTTCGGCGACAACAGCTGGCGCTGGGTCTTTGCCATCAACTTGCCTTTGGGCGCCATCGCCCTGGCACTGCTTTTCGGAACGCCCAGCTCCACCAAAAAGGAGCGCAAGCCGCTCGACATTGTTGGTGCGCTCCTTGCAACGCCCATGCTGTTTCTGCTGTCCTGGGCCTTTATCGACAGCTCCGGCTGGTTCTGGGCCTATCTTGGCGCTGGCCTCGTCGTCCTCTTGCTCTTCCTTTGGTGGGAACAGCGGGCAAGCGCACCGATGCTGCCGCTCGCCTTGTTCGCCGACCCACGCTTTTCCGGCGCACAAGCCGTGACATTCCTTATCTATTTCGCTTTGTCAGCCGTGCTGTTCTACCTGCCCATGGTGATGATCGCAGGCTGGTTCGTTTCGCCGGCGGAGGTCGCATTATCCATGCTTCCCTTCGGCATCGTCCTCACCATTCTTTCCCCGCTCGCCGGCAAGCTCACCGACCGGCTTGGCCCCGGGCCGGTTATTGCGGCGGGCGGCTTCCTGGTCACTTTGGCCATCGTCGCTCTTGGCCTGACCGCGCCGCTTCATCAGGTGTGGTTCGCCGTTGTGCCAATCTTGACCCTTTTCGGCATCGGCATGAGCGGGGTGGCGGGACCCATCTCTACCGCCGTCATGGGCGCAGTGTCGGAAGGCGAAACTGGAACGGCATCGGCCATCAACAACGCCGTCGCCCGCGTCGCTGGCCTCATCGCCATTGCGTCCATGGGCGGGCTCGCCGTTTTCGTCTTCACTCTCGGCGGATCGGATGCGACCGGCTTCGGTGTCGTGCCGGAAGACGCAACCTCCGGCGCTCTCGAAGCCATGCGTGTTGCAGCCACCGATCGTTCCTTCGCGGCAGTCTGTTTTGCAACCTCCGCGCTTGCCCTGCTCGGGAGCATCCTCAGCTGGCTGCTGCTGGAACGGCGGCCTCCCGCCGTTCCACGATCAGGTGCAAAATCCGAGGCTGACGCTACGCCGTAAGACTGATGCTCGTCCGATCCTTGCGCAAAAGCAACGCGCGGGCTCCAGGCACCGTGGCGAGTATCGCCCCTGCCTCCTCTTCGCCGGCCACGAAAATCGCGGTAGCCAAGGCATCGGCATCGGTCGCCCGTGGTGCCGTGACCACGACCTCGTGCAACAGGTGCGAGCTCATGCCTGTGCGCGGATCAAAGATATGGTGGTGCTGGCCACTTGCATCGAAGACCGTGCCGTAGCCGCCCGAAGTGGCCGAGGACTCATTGACGAGGTCGAGCGTCCGGATCACGGCACCAGTCTCGTCCTTGAGCCCGACGCGCCAGGGCCGCCCATCTGGATGGCTGCCAAGGACGCGGGTTTCTCCCAATTCCAGCACCACATGGTCGAAGCCCTCGTTGCGAAGGAGATCACCTACAACGTCCGTGATATAACCCTGCGCGATGCCATTGAGCGTCACGGCCATCCCGGGCGAAGCGAAACGCGCGCCATTGTTCGAAAGATCGATCTTGCGATAGTCCACCAGCTGCCGCGCCGCTTCGGTGAGCCGCGCAGGTGGCCCGGCCGCATTGGCCGGCGCTTGCGCAAAGTAGCGCTCGTTTAGCGTCCAGAGCGGCTGCACGCTGGGGTCGAACGCGCCCTTGCTCACCTCGGCGAATGCCTGGGCGGACCCCAGAACGGCAAGCATGTCGCGGCTCGCCTTCGGCAGAACGCCATCGCGGTTCAGCTGTGAGATCTCGCTGTCGGGCCGATGGAGGCTGAAGACGCGTTCAAGCCTCCCGATTTCAGATGCCATGCGCGCAAACGTGCGCTGAGCATGGCCGGCATTAGCATGCCAGAGCTGCATGGACGCCTCGGCGCCCAAGGCTTCCCCCTGCCATTGATGCAGCACCGGTTGCGGACCGAAAATGCGGTAGCCTGCGACGCCGATCGGCAAAGCGGCCGACGCGGCAAGGATGCGCAGGACGCGGCGGCGGGACAAGGATGGAGGAGCCTTGGTCATCGCAACGCTCCTCAGCTCGCAGCCGTCGCAGGCGGCGTCGCGCCATTGATCGTCATCACCAGCGGCTTGTGCTTGCTGGCGGCGCGCTCGCGCTTCTTGCGGGCTTGGGCAAGTGGCGGGCAGCGGTGATCGTCGTAATACTCCACCTGGCAATCCAGGCACTGGAAGCATTCCGCCATGATGATCTTGCCATCGCGCTCGATGGCCTTGACCGGGCATGAACGTTCACAGAGGTGGCAGCCACCCGTCCCACATTCCGGCCTGCGCTTGAGGAAAGTGAAAAGGTGCAGCCGGTCGCCAAGCGCCAGCACCCCGCCCAGCGGGCAAAGGAAGCGGCAAAAGAAGCGCTCGGTGAAAAGTCCGATGGTCAACAGCAGCAGCGCATAGGCAACATAGGGGGCCGGCCGGGTGAAGACCGACGTGATCGCGGTCTTGAACGGCTCGACCTCTTCTGCGCTAGCCAAAGCCTCGGGTGCGATGAAGGCCGTTCCCACAATGATCGCGGCCAAACCGTATTTGGGCAGCCACATCAGCCGCTGCTGCTTTTCGGAAGGGTTCCACACCGGCAACCGCAAGAAGCGCGCGATTTTGGACGTCAGTTCCTGCAGCGCACCAAACGGGCAAAGCCAGCCGCAGAACACGCCCCGTCCGATCAGGATTAGCGACAAAACGACATAGATCGCGATCACTACGATCAGAGGTTCGGCTAGATAATAGCCGAGATCGGCACCGTCGAACGGAGCCTTGATGTAGTTGACCACATGGACGATCGACAGCTGCCCACCGGCGATCCAGCCGAGCCAGATCAGCGTAAAGGCAAGAAATGCTGGCCGCAGCCAGCGATGCAGCTGCCGGTGCCGGGCCAGCTGATCCTGGAACACGAAGATCAGCGTCAGGACGGTAAGCGCCGTGCCAAGGATGCTCAGCTCCAGCCAGGAAGCGCGCCAGGCTTCCACCCACGGTGGCGGCGGCTCGACCGGCGGCAACAGCACGGCTTCAGCCGGGACCTGGTATTGGACCGGGAACTCAACCGTATGCAGCGCACCAGCTGCGTCGGCCGCATGCACCATCAGACGCACCTCGAAAGGGGCAAACGGATCAAAGCCCGAGCTCAGCGGTATGGTGAAAAGTCCAGCATCGCGCACGCGCGGTCCGCCGGCACGCTGGATAGACTGGCCCGCAAACTGGAAGTCTTTTTCAAAGAGATCAAGGTTGAGGTCGCCCTGAACCAGACGCATCCGGTCGAACCGATTGCCGGCTTCGGCCGATCGATACTGCGTGCCCAGGAAGTTGTAGTAGCCACCCGACATAACCGCGAGCATCACGACATCATCAGGAGCGGTTTCGACGAGTTTGCCGAAATCCGTGTCGCGGATGACATTGCGGCCGATCAACGCCGGAGTGGCGAGCGCAACAACGAGCTGGGTGTAGCGCTCGTCATCCGAACGCGCCCTGTCGAGCGGCACGTCCATTTCGGCCGGCTCGACCCCCGCTTTGGCAAAGGCTGCTCGAACGTCGCCAAAGGTGACGAGCTCCTCCGAAACTGCGCCCATTTCGAGCAACTCGTCCCAGCCATGGAAGGAGAAATCGAGGCGGTTGAGCGTCGGCTCGGTCACCGGCGGAAGAGGGTCATTGGCACGCATTATGACACGACCAGCATCGAGGATACCGGCACGCATGTTGCGGGCGGAGATCGTCGTGCCCTGCACGAAATCAGGGGTGTGCGGCGCCGGTTCCGTGGCCCCCACTCCGTAGCCGATATGGTCGTCGAGGAACTCGGCCAGCCTTTCCACGCGTTGCGGGAAGCCCATGAGGTAAGGATCATGAAAATCGATGACCTTCGCGCCCGTCAGCTTGCCCTCCATGTCCATGCCGACAATGGCATCGAAGGGGACGGGCGAGTAGCTGCGTGCACGCACCACGTCGAGCGTGGAAAAGAGGTACCCAAGCTGCACATCGCCCTGGAACACGCGAACAAAGCGGGGCGTGCCGTCTGAAGGTTCAAACCGGTCGGCCCCGGGAAACAGGGCTTCGATGATCCTGGGCGTGGCGCGCCCCTCAAGCAGCCGCGGCGTCTGCGCAAAGGCGACCGAAACACCTGCAACGAAAACTAGGAAGGCAAGCAACAAGGCAGCGCAGTTGTTGGCACGGGAACGGGCTGTGCCCCTGCCCCACGCGCCAGCAAGGGGCCGAGAGTTCAGAATATACATGTTGCCTCCTCAGCAACTTGTGTCCTCGCGGAGCCAGGACTCGACCAGCCAAAGCAGCCTCCCCGCTGCTGGCTGGTCGCAATAGTGTCTGGACCGTCAGTCTTCCGGCCCGTCCCCAAGGGTGTCGAGCCATTGCATCGCGTCATCGCCCGGCGCGCCTTCCGGCAGGGTACCGCCGTCGGCTGCCGCCGCGACGCGTGTCGCAATCTCGCGTTCACGCCAGACCACGTCGTTTCTGACATCGACTACCGCCAGGGGCTGCCGCAATTGGTGATCCCAGGGGCGGAACGACACGCCGGGCCCTTTGAGCACATCGAACGTGGTCTGAGGATCTTCGAGATAGGCGACCATTGCGTCGGCGTCGGTAGACCCCGCCGCGATCGCCGCTTCAAGGATGATCTTGATCGCGTGGAACGATGCCCATGCGGTCGGATCGGCCGGTTCCGAGAAGCGCGCCTGCACCTGAAGGTTGAAATCATCGGCACCGAATTCAGTGCGCGTCGTTTCCCAGAGCGCCACGTGGCGTTTGGGGCTGAGAACGCTGAGGCGCCCGCGCGAGGCAGCAACGAAGTCACGCGTTTGAGTGATGGTGTGCGGGAAGGTCAGGATCGGTGTCGTGATCCCCTCCTCTTCCATCTGCACCGTGAGCGTGAAAAAGTCCTGATAGTTGATCAGGACAACGATAACATCCGCATCGACCGCGGCCATGTCCTCGATCTCGGCGAAATAAACCGGACTTGCCGCCGGCAGTTCCACCGTTTCGACGATGGTGCAACCAGCCTTCTGCGCAGCCAATTCAGCACGCTGGCTGAGGGCCACGCCGCGGTCGCTGTTGTCGGAAACGACAAGCCAGCGCTTGTGTCCCTGCTGCACCGCCAACTGCGCCAATGCATCAAGATACATGGCGTCGCTGGCTTCGATGTGGAAAAGGTACGGGCTAGAAGCGTCGCGCCGGAATGCGTCGGAGGTTTCCCCCACATTGAAGAAGGGGATCTTGGCGCGGGCAGCGATCTCCGCCAGGGCTTCGGCCTGGCCTTCACCTACGCCGCCAACCAGCGCATGCACCTTCTCCACTTCCACCAGGCGCTCGCCGGCGCGAACCGCAGCCTCGACCGTGGGAGCGTTGGCAAGAAGCACATGGAGCGATGAGCCTGCCTCTTCGGCCCGCGTACCCAATTGCGTATCGGCAAGCTGCACGCCGATACGGCCCGCGGTGCCGATGAAGTCATTGACCGAAGCGTGGATAAACGAAGCGCCGGTCCTGACTGGGAAAACCGTGCCGATGCGGATATCAGCAGGAGCCGCTGCCACGGCACTGCCCGGACGGACAAGACTGGCGCCGATCACTGCCGAAGCACCCGCAAGGAAAAACCGCCGAGTGATAATGGTCATGGTTGCTGTTCCTCAATGGAGACCGACGGCCGCGGCAGAGGCAAGGTCGGAACATTGTATTCTTCGAGAACGGCATAGATGTCGTCCCACCGCCGCGCCAGCGCGTCGTCCAGGAGATCGCGCAATTCCTCGTCACCGGGGCGAAGCGCGATGACGATTGAGTGGTACATGGGTGTGAAGGGAATATCGAATTCGGGTACTGGCACCACTGTAAGCGGCGGATCTTGCTGCGCGGCGTAATAGCCGGCAACCGGCCCCCACGGCACGGCGACATCGGTATCGCCACGGGCGACGGAGGCGATCAGATCGGCAAAGCGGTCCGAGGAATTGGTACCGGCCGCCTGCGCGCTTGTGGTGATGTGATCGAGCAAGCCGCGGCGCGAAAGCGCCAGATGCGAACTTGTGCCTTCAACGGTCGTCGCAAGCCGCAGATCCTTGAGGATGGGGTCGTCATAGGTGGCAATCTCGTAGTCTTCGTCGGCCCGGTACACGAAGGCATAAGGACTGCGATAGTAGGCGATCGTCGAGATCACGCCATTGCCGCCATCGGGACCGCCGATGACGATATCGCAATTGCCTTCCCGCAGTTGCTGGGGAATGACGGTCGTCGTCAACGTCCACCACTGATAGGTCAGCTCGGCGCCGATATCCTCGGCGAGGATCTCTATGATCTTGTTCTCGTAGCCCTCAGACTCGCGATTGGTCTGCGGCATGCCTGCGGGATCGGCGCAGGCGCGCAACTCCCAAGCCATCGAGGGTTGGGCGGCAATCCAGAAACTGGAGGAGACTGCGGTGGCAAGGGCAAAGGTTGCAGCGCTGCGGGCCGCTTTCGGCCAGTCATCGCGCCGGAAAAACTGTTTCATCTGAAATCCTGAGTTGTGGCCACTCAATGGGCCCGACGAACCGCCTGGGGGCGCAACCTTGTGGCGCGTCGGCGAAGCTGTCGTCTGGACGGTCTGACGAAAACGCCCGGCAAGCGTGAAGCGCGCCGGGCGGATTGCTTGTGAAGCGAGCGGCCTGTCCGGCCGCCAGCTATTTAGTCCTGGTCGAGCTTGAAGACATAAAGAGTGCTGCCTTCACGCTGGTAGCGATTGACCGCATCGGCGTCGGCGTCTGCAGCCACAGCCACGAGGCCGGGACGGGCAGAGGCAACGAAGGCGATGCGCTGGCCGCCATCGGGAGCAAGGAAGGTCACCGGCGAGGCCGAAGCCTGAGTGCCCGTGCGGAATTCCCAAGCCGTTTCGCCATTCTCGGCGTTGATGGCGCGGAACACACCCTTGTCGTCACCACCCACAAAGAGCAGGCCGCCAGCGGTCGCCAGGATCGGATCCTGGGTCGGCTGCACGTAGTCCACGCTCCACACCGTCTTGCCGGTAACCGGGTCGTTGGCCTGCAGCTGGTTCTTGACGTCGGTCTCGTTGCCTTCCTTGTCCAGCCAGAACTTTTCGCCTGCCCATTCGAACAGGATGTACGTTTCGGTAGCCGGGTAGGAATAGGTACCCTCGGTCACGCGCATCGAGCGGCAGCCGAACTGGACACTGGTATAGAGCAGGCCAGTCTGGGGCGAGTAGGCGTCGTTTTCCCAGTTACGGGCAGCAATGGTCGGGCAGACCGTCGCTTCGGTACCGGACGGACCATCAACTTCGTCTTCGCCGTAGAGTTCGGCTTCTTCGGTGTTGATGTTGATCTGCGCGTCGGTCAGAGCACCGGCTTCGGTGTACTTCAGGCGATCTTCGGGATTGGTGAACAGCAGCGTGTCGACATTGTAGGTCGGGCTGCCGGTCTTCTTGTCGAAGCCGGTGAAGATGTTCTGGTAGGCAAACGGCCAGGGGTCGTTGAGAACTTCGCCGGTAGCACGGTCGATGACGTAGAAGTAGCCATTACGCGCAGCGCGGATAATGGTCTTCTTCATCTCGCCGTTCATTTCGATATCGGCAAGCACCGGAGCGCCCGGCTCGTCAAGGTCCCACTGATCCTGCGGCGACAGGTTGAGGGCCCAGGCCAGTTCGCCGGTCTTGACGTCGCGTGCCAGCATCGAAGCGCAGTAATTGCTGCGATAGGACTGGACAACACCATCTTCATTGAGGTCGATTTCGCCCCACGGACGGCGATAGTCAGGGTTCCACGGACCACAGTTGCCGGTGGCATAGTAGAAGAGCTTCAGGTCGGGGTCATAGGTGAAGTAACCCCAGGTGGAGCCACCACCATTGCGCCAGCTGTCTTCCAGCCAGGAGGACTCAGCCGGGTTTTCCACCTTGTCGAAATCATAGAAGGGCTTGAAGCGGTCGGTAATGCCGACTTCTTCGTTCGGGCCGGTGCTGTAGAAGCGCCATGCGCGTTCGCCGGTATCGATGTTGTAGGCGGTCACATAGCCACGAACACCATATTCACCGCCGGCCATGCCGGTGATGTAGAGGTCGTCGACGATCAGGCCGTTGCCAACCATGGTCTCGGCATTGTCGATGTCGGTGTTCTGAACGTCCCAGACCAGCTCGCCGCTTTCCGCATCGAGCGCATAGATGTGACCACCCAGCGACTGGAAGAACAGCTTGCCATCGGCATAGTTGGCGCCGCGCGTCTGCGCGCCGCAGCATGCGACCGGCACAACCTGCTCAAGGTTGGATGCGTCGGCGCGAAATTCCCACTTGATCGCGCCCTGCTCGTTGAGGTCGATCGCGTAAACGCGGTTCGGCTTGGGGGTGACCACAAACATCGTGTCGCCAACCACCAGCGGCGGCGCCTGCGCTTCGTCGGCGACGCCGAGCTGGAACGTCCATTCCACCTGGAGATCGTCGACATTGTCGAGATTGATCTCGTCGAGCTGACTGAAATTTTGGCCATTATAGGTGATGTTGGGCATCACGTTATTGGCAGGATCGGCCGAGAGCGTCAGAACGTCCTCGTTAGCCAATGCCGCCGTAGTGCCCATCAATGCTACTACTGCCAAGGACGCCCATGTCAGGCCCCCTGATTTCTTGAAAGTCATAAAGTCCTCCCCGTAAAGGATGCTGTCAGACCCGGCGACGTCTCGGATTGTTTTGCTAAGATCCGGCTCAACGGCGGCGCAAATGTGTCTGGCCAGTGAGCTTTGCAGAAGCTCCAAGCATATGCAAGTGCCGGTTTGATCACTGTAGTAAACATTAAGTCGGTGTTGAGTTTGGCGCCTAAGCGAGCCTAATTCGCCGTGGTTCCTGCAAGATCAAACATGCCGGCCGTGGGAGATTGTTGACTTCGCCGCTGGCCGGGAGCAGTGATAAGAGAATTCTGCAACCCACAAAGCTGGGTGTAAGTTATTGCCGTATATAATGAGGAGGAAGGCATGAAAAAGTTAGCTTCTGGGCTCTCGGCCGCGATTTTGGCCTGTGCGCTGGTGGGGGGAACCGCCTATGCGCAGGACGCAACGTATCAGAATGACGATGCGTCGCTTCAGGCTCTGATCGAAATGGGCGGCCCCGTCTATAATGACAATTGTGCTGCCTGCCACGGCGCCAATGGTGAAGGCGGCGCCGGTCCTTCCCTGATCGGTTCGGCTGTGGTTAAGAGCCGCTCGGCCCTCAGCTTCCAGATCCTTTACGGCGCAACCGACCACGGCATGCCGCCCTTCGCACCGGTCTTGACGGACGAAGAGATCGCCGCAGTTGCTACCTATGTGCGCAATTCCTGGACCAACGAAGCGGGCATCCTCCTGCCCCGCTCGGTCGAGCTGCGCCGTGCGGTCCCGCCGGAAGAACAAGAAGGCGCCACTGCCAACTAAGGCTGCCAACGCACCTTGGAAGTCACAATCAGGAGTAGTCGCGAAAGCGGCTACTCTTTTTGTTTGCTCGTTCGGTCTAAGCCGCTATGGCGCGCAGCGGACTTGTGCAACCGGCATCAGCAAGATGCGTTTGCTCTCCAGGAGTCATTCAGACGCCATTTGGAGAACGATCATGAAGCAGATTTCCGCCCTTGCTGTTTGTGCAGTTCTTGCCCTGCCGCTGCACGCTTTCGCTCAGGAAGCCGCAACACCGGCAACCACGACCGAAGCCACCGGCGCCCAAAGCACGTCCGCGGCCACCGGAGAGGTCGATTGGGAAAAGTTCGAGGAAGAACTGCAGACCTTTGCGTCCTCAGACATCAACTTCAGCGCTGAGTCGACCATCGAGATCGTGCCGCTTTCCACCATGGAAGAGGACGCCCTCGACAATCGTGACGAATATACTGTCGGCATTCCCTCCGACGCTGGCGATATTGGCGCCGTTCGCGAATTGCTCGCCAGCAACAGCGTCGTTGTTGGCGCCATCGAAGATGCCGATTTCACCGTCGATGACGTGATGGACCTCTGGATCAACCAGGAAGGCACCGTGACGATCTTCGTCGACGATACCGACTCGGGCGAACAGGCAAACCCCGCCTAACCCAAGTTTGACGACGATCCACCCTCAGGCGGCGCCACCCGGTGCCGCCTTTTTGCGTCGCCGCGGACCCGCAGTGCGCAGGGCATGCTTGATCTCGCGGGCCGCAATCGCCGAGGCGGCAATTGGCAAGGCAACAGTCAGCCCGATATCGAGCTGCAGCGGCAATTGCTCATAGTCGAGCAGCACATAGCGCAGAAGGTCGAGCTGGTAACTGACAGGATTGCAGTAGACCAGAATCTGTAACCACTCCGGCAATTGCACGATCCAGCCGCTGCCAAAGGCATTGATGCCGGCGCGCCGCAATTCTTCGCGCAGCGTTGCCGGCACATCGAGAAAGCCGACGCCGCCGATGATGCCCTTGAGCGGAAAGATCGAGCCGGAAAGGAAATAAAGCGGCTGAATCAGCCCGTTGGAAATGCTGCCAAAGCCCTCGAATGTCTTGAGCCGCGTTGCCACCACGACGCCAAGTGCCGTCATGAACATGCCCATCATGAACATGACCGCCCAGGCGCCCAGCACCGAGCCGATCGTCAGGTCGACTCCGATGATAGGCGCCAGCAGCAACGGAATCGAGCCTTGAAACACCGAGATCGTCGCGCCGCCAAAGAGCTTGCCAAGCGCAACCGAGAGACTGGGAGACGGAGAAACCAGCACATCGCGCAAAAGGCCCACTTCCCGGTCCCAGACCAATGCGATCGCACATTGCAGTGAAGCAAAAAGGACGTTGAGCGTGATGACGCCGGGAAGGATGTACTGGGCATAGGAATAGCCCTCGATCTCGCGAAGCGCGGCGCCGATTCCGTAGCCAAGGATGACGAGCCACAGGATCGTGCGGGAAACGGCACCGAAAATCTGCGACCGATCGCGAAAAAACCGCGTGACCTCGCGCCTCCACAGCACCCAGATCACATCAGGGGCAATACCCGCCCATGACCGAACGCCTGAAACCGCGCTCATCGTGTCAATTCCCCACCGCGCTTGCTGAAGCTCAGCAATTGATCGCGCCCCGAAGCGCCCTGGTCGCGCAAGCTCCGGCCGGTCAGCGCCAGGAAGGCGTCTTCAAGCGTCGCCCCAACGCCTGGCGTATGGGCCTCGATCAGGGCCGCCGGCGTGTCCAGCGCCACGAGCTTACCATTGTCGACGATGGCCACGCGATCACATGCATTGGCCTCGTTGAGGTTGTGCGTCGTCATCAGAACGGTCACGCCTTCATCGCGAATAGAAGCGATCCGGTCCCAAAGGTGACGACGTCCTTGCGGATCGAGCCCGATGGTTGGTTCATCCAGAAACAGCACGCGCGGGCGGTGCATCAGCGCCCGCGCCAGTTCCAGGCGCCGCTTCATACCTCCGGAAAATGTGCGGACCAGACGCTTGTCCACGTCTTCAAGCTCGGCCCAGGCCAGTGCGCGATTGACGGCCTCCGCCCGCTCCTGCCGGGCAATGCCATAGAGCACGGCATGGATATGGAGGTTTTCCCCCGCCGTCATCCGCTCGTCGAGCGCTGTGTCCTGAAACACCATGCCGAGAAGCTTGCGCACCTCGCCCTGCTGCGTGGCCACGTTGAAACCCAGCACTTTGGCGGTGCCGCCAGACGGCTCTGTCACCGTTGTCAGCATATGCATCAGTGTCGATTTGCCAGCGCCATTGGGCCCCAGTACGGCAAAGAATTCCCCCTGCCGTACCGAAAAGCTGATGTCGTTGACCGCTGACACGGTGCCATAGCTGCGCCGAAGCTCGATCGCTTCGATCGCCGGCACCGCAGCATTTGTGGGTTCAGCCGCCAAGGACGCTCCTTACCTGGCCAAGGGCCTCGGTCAGCTCCGTGCAACTGTCAGCGGCAGAGCCAGGTTCCACCGCTTCGTCTTCGGCTTCATCATCCTGGGCATCGGCACTGACATCTGCCTCGTCGCCTTCGGCTTCCTCGTCGTCGTCCTCGACCTGAACCATGCTGCCGAACAAGCTTTGCACCCGCTCATGAAGCTCGGGATCAAAGAGATTGGTCAGTTCCCCAAGATGATCGGCGTAGTGGCCCTGCACCGCATAGATCGTTTCGTCTGCAACAGCATCGTTGCCGGCGGCATAGGCCTGACAGGCTGGACCGGTGAGGCTCGCCAGATGGGTTGCAAGGCTCGCCTGGTCACGGCCGGGATAAAGATCGGCATCGACCATGGTCTCGATAATGCCAACCAGGCGCTGAGCCGGAGCCTCAGCCTCTTCCGGATTGCCGGTGAACTGTTCCGGTGGCTCGGCGCTTGGATAAAGCGTCCCGATGAACGCCAGCATCTCGTCGCCGTCGGCCTTGGGCGCGGTGTCCGCGTCAGCTGAAATCTCGTCCCA
Organism: Devosia rhizoryzae; assembly: GCF_016698665.1. Lineage (NCBI taxonomy): Bacteria > Pseudomonadati > Pseudomonadota > Alphaproteobacteria > Hyphomicrobiales > Devosiaceae > Devosia > Devosia rhizoryzae. The sequence goes on along the minus strand of NZ_CP068046.1, from coordinate 611,373 downwards.
AAGCACGTTGGCCCGCGCCAGTGCCGCCCAGCCAAGCGAAAAGGCATAGGGCTCTTCCCCCGCCTCTTCATAGCCCTCGGCGACGCCAGGCTCGCCAAGCAGGAGGTCGGCAAGAACTGCGGCCTTGAACGCCGGCGTCGCTTGCACGTCGGGGGCGATCACCGTCGCATAGGCATCGGCCAGGAGGGTTCTGGCCTCATCGATATCGGCCTTCGCATCGGAGCCCGATTGAACAGTTGGAACCACAGCCTCGAAAGCTGCATCGAGCTCCTCGGCCAGTTCGGCATTCGCCGTCGCAAGGGTTCCGCCGAAACGCGCAAAGTCACCTTCGAGCCCTTCGATCTGCTCGATGAACTCGTCGTCGGTTTCACCTTGCAGCGCTTCAGCAATGTCGAGCCGCAGGCCAGCCAGCTCGAAAGCTCGCGCTTGGCTCTGTTGCACGGTGCCGTCGATAAACGGTTTGTTCTGGTACTGCGCCAGCACAGGAGAAGCGATGAGAGCTATGCTGCTGATGGCACCAAGAAGAGCCGTATTGAAGAGGGAGCACTTCATTCGGGCGCCCTCCCCACCTGCACGGAGTGGGCGCCGCGGCCCACGGCAATATTGTCGATCACACAAAGACAGTCGGTGTCGATCACCGACACGCTGTCGGAAAGACCGTTCGCCGTATAAACGCGCGTACCCGCCTGGTTGATCGTGATGCCCCAGGGGCGCCGGCCCATCTGTTCGCGGATCGTGTCAGTCACGGTGTTGGTGGCCGTGTCGATCACATAAACCGCACTCGTGCCGCCACCGGCGACGAAAAGGCGTGCGCCATCGGGGGAGACGGCAATTTCCACCGGCCGGGAATCTAGACCAAGATCGATCGTGTCGATCACCGTATGGGTGCTCGTATCGATCACGCTAACGGAGCCACCGATTTCCGCGGTGACATAGGCTCTGGTTCCGTCGGGCGAGAACTCGACGACGCGCGGCCGGTTACCAACGATGATATGCTTGAGCGCCTTGCCCGCTTCCCGGTCGATCACGGTGACCGTGTGCGTTGCCTCGGCTGTCACATAAACCCACTTGGCATCGGGGCTGATAGCGACGCCTTCGGCTTCGACCCCGACGCGAACGGTTGCGATCTGCCTGCCGGTTTCGACGTTGTAGCCAGCGCCTTGGGCGGTCGCCTCTAGCGATGCCCAGATTTGCGTGCCATCGGGCGTGATATCGAGCCGCTCCGGATTGCCGCCGGCGCGGAATTCTTTCAGGACCTCATTGGTGGAAACGTCGATGGCCACAATCTTGTCTTCGCTGGCTTCCAGCGTCGGATTGAAGTCGCTCACCGAGATATAGATGATGCGGCCATCCGGGCTCACATTCATGCCGCGGGGCCGCACCTCGCCGGGACGTTCCGAAATCGGGATGGTTGCGATCAGTTCATCCGTGGCACTGTCGATAACCGAAATATCAGCATTATATTCATTCGCCACATAGATGCGCTCGTTCTCCTCCTGGGAAAGCGCAGGCATTGTCGTGAACGCAGCCAAGAGGGCGAGAGCGGAAACCGTTCTCCCCAGGCTCCAAATCGATCTGTTGCTGATCATTGATCCTCCTCAAATGTTCTTGCGTCAAAAAATCACTGGCATGTGCTGCGATCAGCCAGGTCCCCCAGCTGGTCGAGCCGCTCGAGCGGGTCGGTGCCCGGCATGTAGATGGCTGGCAACTCACCCACCAGGAATGCCGAGCTAAAAGCGTCTTCGGCCGCGCTGTTGATCTCGACGAGATAAACCGGTTGCCTGAGCTGGCGATCCCACGGGCGGAAACTGGTGCCGATCCCTTTCCAGACGTCAAAGACGCTGGACGGATCGTTGAGATAGGCGACAACGGAGGCGACATCGCTGCCGCCGCTAAAGAATGCCGCCTCATAGATAAGCTTGATGGCCTGGTAGGCAGCCCAGGCACTCGGCTCCATCGGCTCGCCGGTCAGATCGCGAAAACGCGCATTGAGCTCGCGCGCGCCATAGGCATCAAGCGTCGCTTCCCATGCAGTGGCGCGGAAGTTCGATCCCAGCTTTTCCGTCGCGCCCTCGAGTGCCGCAAAGAACTGCCGGGTTTGTGTCTCCGCATAGGGAAAGCCAGCCACATTGGCTTCCAGCCCCGCAGCGCTCAGCGCCGAAACCGCAGCAAGCTGGTCATTGGCACCGGTAAGAAGAAGCACAAGATCCGCATTGCTGTCACGAATTTGTGCAATGGTGTCTTCGGAAAGTCCCGCGCCGGGCGCCACCACGGCACTGCCGACTTCCTCGGCGCCAAAAAAGCGCTGATCCAGCGTCCACAACATCCGCTCATGCTGCGACGCGCTTTCCGCATCGTCTGCCTGAACCACATACCAGCGCCGGAACCCAGCGCGGACATACCATCCGGCCATCGCGTCCAGATACATCGCCGCACTGGGCGCAACGTGGAACGTGCTCGGTCCACAAAGCTCGTTCCGGAGCGTGTCGCTCTCCGCCCCGACATTGATGAAGGGCACCCCTGCCCCGCCCGCCCATTGGCTGAGTGCGGTCGCTTCGGCCGTGCCATATCCGCCAATCACGGCAAGCACATGGTCTTCGGCGACCAACTGGTCTGCAGCGGCAACAACGTCATCGGAGCGGATCGTCGTGACGGCGAACTCGGTGCCGAACATCTCGGCATTGAAGCTGAATTCTTCCTCAGCCATCGCAATGCCTGCAGCAGCAGCTTCGATGACGGCCGTTTGCAGCGGGTCTGCTATGGTTTGGGGAAGAATGACGCCGATGCGCACGGCTTGCTGGGCTGGTTCCTGGCTTGCCACCGGCATTGCCAAAGCCCACATGGCGACCGGCAAGACGCAGGCGTGCCACCTTGCGCTGATCATGAAACCTCCCACGCGCTGCAACTGGTTGAGCAGCGTCAAATTTTTTGTTGCCCGATACTCTCCGCTATGGCGGCGGCGGTCAACTCGTAATCCACTGTGGGAAAATGGAGGGCGATCGATCGACCGCCCCGCCAGGATTGCTCTTAGTCGAGTGACACGAAAGCCAACGCATTGTTGGGATTCATCGGCACGATGATCTGGTTTTCGGTCGGGTCGTAGCAGATCGAGGCCGCGCTCGGGATGCCCGAAGCGATGATCTCCGCCTCTTCACCGGGTGCTATGCGCGAAATGCTGCCGAAGCGGACGCTACTCACATATTTCGTGCCGTCTTCAAGGATGACGAGCCCGTCATTGCCGCTCTCGACAGCATTCTCGGTGTTGAGCAACTCGCCCTCAGGGCTAAAGGTCAGCACTTCGTTATTGCCGATATTGACCACGACGACGTTTCCGTCACCGTCGATCGCAACACCGTTGGGCGCCATCAGCGGACCGCCCTCGACGAGAACCGAAGCCTCGCCTTCCGGCGTGATCTTGTAGAGGCGCTGCGGATCGCGGGTATTGGTGACGTAGACCGTACCGTCATCGGTCGCTGCGATACCGTTGAGGAGGTTAGCTTCAGGGATCTGAACTTCCCCCGATGGCTCGCCGGTCGCAAGATCAAACATGCGCACCGTGTCCATGTCAGCCGCATAAAGCGTGCCATTGCCGATCGCGCTGCCCAAGGGATGGTTGAGTGTCAGGCCATCGCGCGTAGCGCCGATCCATTTTGCCGTGTGCACCGTCCCGTCGGGATTGATCAAGGAAACGAAACCGTCGTTCTCGATCGCGTCCTGCGGCGCTCCGGCATTCATGGCCAGGATCAGTCCCCGATCGGGATCAAAGGTGCAGCTCTCGGTGAAGTTGAAGCTGCCGAAAACCCTGACATTGTCGCTAGGGGTTTGAACCTCGCCCGCTTCATTGGTCGCGGACAGCGGCTCGCCCGCCGCAAATGGCTTTGGCGCCTCAGCCTCGGCTGCCGGAGCCGCTGCCTGCTGTGCCATTGCCGACGCGGTCAACAGCGCAAAGGCGCCCGCCGCAACACCAATCTTCAGAACGCTCATCGCTTCCTCCTGCTTGTATGTGAGCTCACACTAGTGGCAATGCCGTGTCCAACCAACCCGCAATCGCCCTCCGGACCTTAGACTTTCGGGCTGGTGCCGATAAGATTATCTGCAGCACCAAAGATTTGCGGCCCAACGCACGACAAAACGGGCGCCCGCTTTAGCGGACGCCCGTGTGCTAACGCCGCAGCGTCAGATCAGTTCGCTTCGGCGGCAACCACGATGCCGGGTGAGTAGACCACCGTGCGGTTGCTAAGATCGACGAAATAGGCGCGATCATTGGTGTAAAAATAACCGTACTTGTCGTCGCCTTCGATCACGTGGAGTTCGACCTCCTCCGGCACGGCATAGCCGACGTCGAGATCACCCTGGATCACCACGGGCTCGGTGGGGTTAAGACGCACATAGTCGACCGAGGTCGCCTCCACGCCACCCGCAGCACCGATCGCAGCGCCGGTAAAGCCACCGATTACCGCGCCGATCGGCCCGAACACCAGTCCGCCGACCACGGCGCCTGTTGCGCCACCAGCCGCGCCACCGGCAGCAGCGTTGGCGCTCGTATCACCCTTGATGATCTGACCATGTGCCGACGAGAGGCTCAGCAGCGTGACGGCTATAGCAGTTGCAATAGTGGTTTTCATTTTGTCCTCGCAAAGTTTGAAGCGATGACACAAAAACACTCATGGCGGATGTGAGTTCCGCGTGAATATTGACAAACTACAGTATTATCTTCGGATTACACGTGATGTAATGATCTTGTAAGCTTCATTACTAAAATCTATATTGGAACCTTGCTGCGGCCCGACAGTTGTCAAACAAACAGGAGAAGTTCCATGATCGCTTTGGCAGCAATGATCGGTGCAGCAGTCGTCTTTCTCGCAGGCGGCCTTTATCTTGCAATCTCGATGGGCCAGGAAGCCGCTCAGCAAAGCTCCGAGCCCCGCCTCAGCTAAGTGCGAGCGGCAAGCGAATTTCCACCAGCAATCCCCCGAGCGGCGCGACGGCATAGCCGATCGTGCCGCGATTGAGCTCCAGGATCTCCTTGGCGATCGCCAGGCCCAGCCCGGTTCCCGGCACGCTCTCGTCGTGCCGCAAGCCGCGGCTCCCCAGTTTTTGCATATGCTCAGGCTCGATCCCCGGCCCGTCATCGCCCACCGTGATCAGCGCCATCCCGTCCTGTTTTGAGCTCTGCACCGCCACCGTGGTGCGCGCCCATTTTGCCCCGTTTTCGAGCGTCACGCCGATTAGCTCCAGAAGATCCTGGCGATGAATATCGACATTGACCTCCTCGCCAAGCTCGGCCTTCCAGTGCAGCATCTCGCCGCGACCGGTCTTGCGAAGAACTGTCATGGTGCGCAGCACCGCCGTGTTGAGCGAGCTGCTCTCCCGGTGCTCCCGCGATCTTGACCGCAGCGCCGCCAGACGCATCTGATAGTCGACCCGGCTCGACATTTCTTGCGCCAGATCGTCGAGCACGACGGCATCGTCTTCATCCCCCCGGTCCCGCAGCCGCATGGCCACGCCATGCAAAGCGGCAAGCGGCGTCTTGAGCCCATGCGCCAGATCGGCAGCGCGCCGCCGTCCGCGCTCCGCCAGCGATTGCCGTTCCGCCAGAAGCGCATTGACCTCATCCACAAGCGGCTGGATTTCGCTCGGAAAGGCTCCCGTCAGCGCATCGACATCGCCGCGCCGCACCTCATCGACCGAGCTGCGCAGCCGGTCGAGCGGACGAAGCCCGAGCCGCAACTGCACCCAGGCAATGCCGAGAATGACCAGTCCCAAGAGGCTGAAGAGCCGCGCGATATCCCAGGCGAAACGCATCCCGGCCTCGTGGATCGGCTCGTGGTTCTCGCCCACCGTAACCTCGAAATGCCGGTTGCCCACCTCGATCGGCCGGCGGATCATGATCAGGTGCAGATTGCTATCATTGGAAAAGTGAAAGGTGCCCGTCTCGCTGACGGGTTCGCCACCCAGTTCCTGATCGAACAAGGAGCGCGAACGGGCAATGGCGCCGCTGTCGGTATCCTCAATCTGCCAATAGCGTCCGCCCAGCGGCGTGTCATAGCGCGGATCGGGCAGAGGTAAGCGGATCGAGGGTTGAGCGGCGGCCGGATCGATCAGCGCTACGATACGCGTCAACGCTGCTTCGAGGTCCCCCTGAACGCTCCGTTCCAGATTGGACACAAACAGCGCGTGCAGGATAAAGCCCGCAAATACCAGGGAAAAAACCACCATGGAAGCGGCAAGGCCCATCAAGCGCAGGCCAAGCGATTGCCGGTTCAATACGCGTCGCCCAAAGTATAGCCGAAGCCCCGCCGCGTCTTGACCACGTCATGCCCCAGCCGCTTGCGCAGCCGTGCCACCAGCACCTCGACCGCATTGGAATCGCGTTCGAAGTCCTGCCGGTAGATGTGCTCGGTGATTTCCAGCTGTGAAACCACGCGTCCCCTATTGTGCAGGAGGTAGGCGATCAATCGGTATTCCTGGGGCGTCAGGTCCATGGGGATGCCGTCGCTTGTCACCTGCATGGTGCGCATATCGAGCTCGTACTTGCCGAAAACGACCTTGGAACTGGCTATGCCGCTCGACCGCCGGATAAGCGCCCTCATACGGGCGACGATCTCGAGCGCATGGAACGGCTTGACCACATAGTCATCAGCGCCCGCTTCGATGCCCTCCACGCGCTCTTCCCATTGCCCACGGGCGGTCAGGATCAACACCGGCGTCTGCAATCCACCGCGCCGCCAGCGCTTCAACACAGTAAGGCCGTCCATCTGCGGAAGGCCCAGATCAAGGATGATGGCGTCGAAACTCTCGCTGTCGGCGCGAAACCAGACCGCCTCGCCATCGGATTCCCGATGCACTTCAAAGCCCGATCGGCTCAACGCGCTGTGCAGAACCTCGGCAATGCGGTCATCGTCTTCGCCAACCAATATCTTCAAGGTTCGCTACCAATAAAAATGCCCGATTGGGCGTAGTAGTATTCTGTGGTGACTTTGCCGCCCGGATTCAGCACTTTGATCGCATAGACCAGAAAGCCCCTGACGCGCAGCAACTGGGCGTCGATCATCTCGCCTCCCGTGCGGGATGAGATGTCCGGCACAAGGCTCCCGAGACTGATCGTCTGGCCTGAATTTGCAGCATCACGCGCCTGGTCTTGGGAATATTCAACTAAGGCGCCAGCGTTTCCGGCCCCACCGGCAGTCGGCGAAGCTGCGCCGGTGCCAGTGCCACCTGGAGCGTTTGTGGCACCTCCGCCAGACGGTACTGTCCCCGCATCAGGGCTTGGGCTGGGGCTCGCGGAATTACCGTTCCCATTGCCATTCCCGTTATTGCCGCCGTTCCCGTTCCCGGCATTGCCGTTCCCGTTACTGCCGCCATTGCCATTGCCGTTGCCGTTGTTCCCGTTCCCGCCGCCGGCATTTCCGGCATTGTCATTGTTGCCGCTATTGCCGTTGTTGCCACCAGCATTGTCATTGCCACCGCCGGCGTTTCCATTGCCGTTGCCGTTGCCCCCAGCATTCCCGTTCCCATTCCCTCCGCCGGTGTCGGACTGGCCATTGCCATTGCCGTTGTTCTCCGACTGGCCATTTCCATTCCCGTTGCCGTTGCCATTCCCATTCCCGTTCCCCTGGGCCCAGGCGGGAAGCATCGAAAGTGTCAGAAAAAGCGATATGACCAGGACCAAACGCATCGGCGCACCCTAACATTTCCAAGCTGACAAACGGCTTACGAGAAGACTCACGCCGCGGTCATGGCCACTGTGCAAGGGTCGACATCGGACGTCCACCCATGCTGGTCCGCGCCCCTCCGTTGAAGGCCGCGCCGCCTGCCGCGCGTCACGGCGCCAGTGCGGCCTTCAACGGTTTTTCTTCCCGAGCATATTGCCTGCACAGCCCCCACAAACGAGTGGGGAATTCATTTGGCCGCTTCTTTATTCCGCCCCTCACACAGCGCCAGTGCGCCACAGAGGAGCAGACCATGAACGTCCATATGCGGGCGAACACCCCCAAGATCACCCCCCTTCTCGCTATTGCGATCGAAGGCCTCGTCATGCGCGTCAGGGGCCGCATCGTAACGCCCGAAGAGTCAGACTACGACGACATCCGCGGCCTCGCACACAGCAACTGGGATCAGCGCCCGCTCTTTGTCGCCCGCGTCGTCGACGCGGCCGATGTTGCCGACGTGGTTGATTTCGCCCGCCGTCATCAGCTCGAAATCGCTGTCCGCAGCGGCGGTCATTCGGTCTGCGGCTATAGCGGCTCTGAAGGCGGCGTCGTTATCGACCTGCGCGATCTCAATGGCCTGGACCTCGACATGGACGACATGAGCGTCTGGGCCGGCAGCGGCCTGACCGCCGGTCAGGTCACAAAGGCGCTTGACGAGCACGGCGTTGCCATCGGCTTCGGCGATTCCGCTACCGTGGGCATCGGCGGCCTCACCTTGGGCGGCGGTGTCGGCTATCTCACCCGCAAGCTGGGCCTCACCATTGACTCGCTGATCGCCGCCGAAATCGTCACCGCCTCTGGCAACATCTTGACCATCAACGAAACCAGCCACCCCGAACTGTTCTGGGCCGTCCGTGGCGGGGGCGGAAACTTCGGTGTGGTGACCCGCTTCCGGTATCGCCTGAACCCACTGCCGGAATTCGTCGGCGGCCCGCTGATCCTTCCAGCCACGGCCGAAAATCTTGCCGGCTTCGTTGCAGCGGCCAAACTGGCACCTGACGAGCTCACCACCATACTTCTCGCCATGCCGGCCCCGCCTCTGCCCTTCATCCCACCCCATCTTGTCGGTCAGACCGTCCTGATGGGCATGATGGCGTATGCCGGTTCCGTGGCTGACGCCCAGGCCGCGCTGGCGCCGTTCCGCGGCTTGACAACCCCGATCGCCGATCTTGTCCGTCCCGGCCCCTACGGCATGATGTACATGCCCGAAGATCCATCGATGAAACCGACCCTCTCGGTCCGAACGCTGTTCAAGAGCGGCATCGACGTAGCCGAAGCTGCAGAAATCCTGGCGCGTCTCGGGCAATGCAGCGCCCCCATGCGCCTTGCCCAAATCCGCATTCTGGGCGGCGCGGCAGGTCGTGTCCCAGCGGAAGCAACCGCCTATGCCCACCGCGACGCCGACCTGCTGATCGGCTTCATGGCCATGGACGGCAGCGCCGAAGCTGCCGCTCGCCACGACATCTGGGCCACCGGCTGCGTCTCCGCTTTGGGCGGGGCTACGCGCGGCACCTATGTCAATTTCTTGGCCGAGGAAGGCCCCGAGGCTCTCCGCGCCTCTTACACATCGCTCACCTGGCAGCGTCTCCAGGAGGTCAAGCGCCGCTACGACCCCACCAACCTGTTCCGCCGCAACCAGAACATCTCGCCAGCCTGATCCTAAAGCTCTAATCTAAGACAAAAGCGGCGGCTTCCCCGGGAAAGCCGCCGCTTTCGTTTATCGCTTTATCAGCGCCGCCCCAGTACCCGGTCGGCAATGCCGCGATTGCGAGAAGCGGCCATGCCGGGGATCAGAAGCGCATCGATGATCCACCACAGCGCCACGAGCGCCCACAAAAAGCCCAGAACGCCGAAGCTCACGAAGCTGAGCAGCAGGACCACGCCCGAAAAGCTAAGCATCATCAACCCGCTCAGCGGCTTGCCGAGATAAAACCTATGCGCGCCGACGTAGCCGAGAAATAGCCAGAGCACATAGGCAACAAGCAGGGACTTCTTCTCGATGTCATATTGGGCGTAAGTACGGTCGTTGGTCATGGTTTCTCCCAGTGGCAGCACATAAATGGTCACCCCTGCCCCGCCTTCAAGAAGCGAGACAAAATCAATGCGCGAAGGCGACATCATCCAGGGGCTGATCCGCGGGCTCGCCGTCATCGAATGCTTCGACGAAGACCATGCCCGTATGTCGATCACCGATGTCGCCGAGCGCACCGGTCTAGAACGTGCCACCGCCCGCCGGTGCCTCCTGACCCTCGCTCATCTCGGCTACGCCACCTATGACGGCAAGTTCTTTCAGCTGACGCCCCGCGTGTTGAATCTTGGCCACTCCTATCTCGCCACCACGCCCCTGCCTCGCCTGATCCAGCCGTTCCTCAACGAACTCTCCCACGCCACCAGCGAATCGACCTCCGCCGCTGTCCTCGAGGGCACCGACATTCTTTATGTCGCCCGCGCCTCTACCCGTCGCGTAATGTCGATCAACCTTGCCCCCGGTGCTCGGCTGCCCGCCTACTGCACCTCCATGGGTCGCACCCTCCTCGCGGCGCTTCCCACGCCAGAGGCCCGTGCCATTCTCGATCGCTCCGATCTCGTCGCCTATACACCTCACACCAAGGCCGATCTCGCCAGCATCACCATCGAGCTCGGCGTCGTCGCTGCTCAGGGTTTTGCCGTTATCGATCAGGAACTCGAACTCGGCCTTTGTTCCATTGCCGTGCCGCTGCTCAATGCCCATGGCAAGATCGTCGCCGCGATCAACATCGGCGCCCAGAGCGCCCGCGCACCCACTTCACGCATGATCGCCAACTTCCTGCCTCTCATGCGCAAGCTCCAGGCCGAGGTCCGCCCCCTCTTGCGCTAATTCCCGCGTCATATTGAGCCCTGCGAAATATAACACTCCACAGGCACCTTAAAAAATAACAAGCAACGTCAGCGTTTTACGCTGTCACAATCCAGTCATTCAGCTGCAATAAAACTGTCGTCGAGCACTTCTATGGTCGCCGCGTCAAAGGGCGGCCTGCACGGTCAGCCAGTACAATCGAATTTGCAAAAGGGACCTCCCATGAAGACCGCACTTTACGCCAGTGCCGCCGTGATCGCGCTTGCCGCTTTCGGCGCCGCCCCCGCCTTTGCCCAGTCGCGCGACACCATCCAGGTTGCCGGCTCGTCGACGGTTCTCCCCTTCGCTTCCATCGTCGCTGAAGAATTCGGCGCTGCTTTCCCCGAATTCAACACGCCGGTCGTTGGCTCCGGCGGTACCGGCGGCGGCTTCAGCCAGTTCTGCGCTGGCGTTGGCGAAAACACCATCGACGTTGCAAACGCATCGCGTCCGATGCGCGATGGCGAGCGTGAAGCTTGCACCGCCGCTGGCGTCACCGACATCCGCGAAGTCCAGTTCGGCTTCGACGGCATCGTCTTCGCCTCCTCGGCCAACGGCCCGGACTTCGCCCTGACCCCGGTTCAGGTCTACAAGGCAATCGCCGCCCAGGTGATGGTTGACGGCGCCATGGTCGACAACCCCTACACCAATTGGTCCGAGATCGACGCTTCGCTCCCCGATCAGCCGATCCTGCTCGCAATCCCGGCGTCTAACCACGGCACCCGTGAAGTCTTCCAGGAACGCGTGATCTCGGCAGGCTTCGAAGAAGCTGGCGTGCCGGAAGGCATGTCGGAAGAAGACATGGAAGCTGCTGAAACCACCTTCCGTCAGGACGTCGTCACCGAAATCTCCGGCGACTACACCGAAACCCTGGCACGCCTCAACGCAGACACCAACACCGTCGGCGTCTTCGGCCTTTCCTTCTACGAACAGAACACCGACACCCTTAAGGTTGCTTCGGTCGACGGCGTCGTTCCCTCCAAGGAAACCGTTGCCGACGGCGAATACCCGGTCTCGCGCCCGCTGTTCTTCTACGTCAAGGGTCAGCACATCGGCGTCATCCCCGGCCTTCAGGAATACACCCAGTTCTTCCTCTCCGAGCAGATCTCGGGTGAGGGCGGCACGCTCGAAGCTGCTGGTTTGATCCCGCAGCCTGCCGAGAAGACCGCTGAGGTCCTGGCCGCTTTCGAAGCCGGCATGTAAGCTCCACAAGGGTCGCGCGAAGCGCGGCCCTTCCCCTTTCCAGCGGGATTGCGCGCATGAACTCCCTGATAATTGCCGTCCTTTTGCTCGCCCTGCTTGGTCTGGCCTACCAGACGGGCTGGATGACCAGCCGCCGCCTTGCGACCCCGAACGGGGTCAAAGTTCACTCCCGCCCCCAATACCATGCTGCTCGCGTTGCCCTGTGGACTCTGGTGCCGGCCCTCGTGATCCTCGCGATCTGGGGCCTTTTCGGCACTGACCTCACGCGCAGCTATGCCGTGTCGCTCATCCCCACGGAAACACTCGTCGCCCTCGACCAGATCGGCCTCAACGCCACGCTGCAGCGCATCTACGCGCTTGCTTCGGGCTATGGTGTCGCCGGCGCCGTCCAGCCGTTTGAGCAGTCCGCTGCCGATGCGCTCCGCAATTTCCAGCTGATCACTTTTCTCGCCCTGATCGCGGCGGTCGCAGCCGTCGGCATCTTCGGCCTGCTCTATGCCCGCTCCCGGATCACGCCACGCCTGCGCGCCCGCAACATCGTCGAAACCGTCGTTACCGCGCTTTTGATCTTCTGCTCGGCAGTCGCGATCCTGACCACAGTCGGCATCGTTCTTTCGCTTCTATCCGAAGCCATCCGCTTCTTCAGCTTCATCAACCCGGTCGACTTCTTCTTCGGAACTGTCTGGAACCCCGGCTTTTCCTCGACCGGCACCGGCAATCATGGCCAGTACGGGCTCCTGCCGCTCCTTACCGGCACCCTCTGGGTCGCGGCGATCGCTTCGCTCGTCGCCGTTCCGATCGGCCTGATGACCGCGATCTACCTGTCCCAATACGCCCCGCGCCAGGTGCGCGCCGTGGTCAAGCCCCTGATCGAAATCCTCGCCGGTATCCCGACCATCGTCTACGGTTTCTTCGCCCTCGTCAGCGTCGGCCCCTTCCTGCGCAATGCGGGTGGCGCGATTGGCCTCAACATCAGCGCCACCAGTGCCCTGACGGCAGGTCTGGTCATGGGCATCATGATCATCCCCTTCATCTCCTCGCTTAGTGACGACATCCTCAACCAGGTGCCCAAGTCCCTGCGCGATGGTGCCTACGGCCTGGGCGCCACCCAGTCCGAAACCATCCGCAATGTTCTCCTGCCCGCCGCCCTCCCCGGCATTGTCGGTGCCTTCCTCCTCGCCGTCAGCCGTGCCATCGGCGAAACCATGATCGTGGTTCTGGCCGCCGGCAACAGCCCGGTGCTGCGCGGAACGCCGCTCGAGCCGATCTCGACCATCACCGTCTCGATCGTCAATCAGCTGACCGGCGACACCGATTTCACCGGTCCGCAATCCCTTGTCGCCTTTGCACTGGGTCTGACCCTCTTCGTCATGACCCTTATCCTCAACATCGTGGCCCTCTACATCGTCCGCCGCTTCCGGGAACAGTACGAATGAGCGAACTTCAGAGCTCCGGTCGCGCGGCCGCCGCCAAGCGCACCCAGACCATCCGTGACGGTCTTCGCAAGCGTCACCGCAGCGAACAGCTGTTCCGCGCCTTGGGCATCCTCGCGATCTGCGCCGCCCTCGGCTTCGTGGGCCTGCTCTTTGCCGACGTTCTGCGCAAGGGTGTCCCAGCCTTCTGGCAGGCCAATCTCCATCTCGACGTGACCTTTGATCCTGAACTGATCGGCGCTGATCCGCGTCCAGTCCGCGCCGAAGGTCAGTCCATCGCCGACTACAATGCAGCCATCCTTGCCTGGCAGCGCAGCATCGCCATGCTGAACTGGAACAATGTCGTCGAAGCCTCGATGCGCAGCGTCACGCCGGCCGATCTCGAGATCGACAGCCGGCAGATCCTGAGCATCCCCGAGACCAATGCTCGCCACGTGATCCGTGAAGCCTTCGTCGCCAATCCCGATTTGATGGGCCAGACCGTCCGCTTCGACCTTCTCGCCTCTGCCAATACCGACAATTGGGTCAAGGGCAATATCGATCGCACCCTGGGTGACGCCCAGCAGCAGCTGTCGGCCCCCGCTCGCCAGCTGATCGACGCCTTGGAGGAAAACGGCACCATCACGCAGGATTTCGCCTGGGGCATTTTTACCAATGTCGATAGCCGCTCCGCCCCCGCGTCGGCAGGCCTGGCCGGCGCCTTCATGGGCTCGCTTTACATGATGCTCGTGGTGATCGTCTTGGCCGTCCCGATCGGAGTCGCCAGCGCCATCTACCTTGAAGAGTTCGCGCCAAAATCGCGCTTTACCGATCTCATCGAGGTCAACATCAACAACCTGGCGGCCGTGCCCTCGATTGTCTTCGGTCTCCTTGGCGCCGCGGTCTTCATCAACTTCTTCCATCTGCCCCGCTCCGCCCCGCTGGTCGGTGGTCTCGTGCTGACCTTGATGACCCTGCCTACCATCATCATTGCCACCCGCGCGGCGCTGCAGGGCGTCTCCCCTGCTTTGCGTCAGGCGGCACTTGGGCTGGGTGCCTCCCGCACCCAGATGGTGTTCCACCACGTCTTGCCCGTGACCTTCCCCTCGATCCTCACCGCAACCATCATCGGCGTTGCCCAGGCTCTGGGTGAAACGGCGCCGCTCCTGCTGATCGGCATGAGCGCCTTCGTGGCCTCGATCCCCGGCTCCGTCGTCGATCAGGCCACCGCGCTGCCGGTCCAGATCTTCCTTTGGCAGGGCAACGAAAACCGCAACTTCTTCGAGGCGCGCACCTCAGCCGCAATTCTGGTGCTCTTGGGCCTCATGATCCTTCTCAACGCCGTCGCTATCTTCCTGCGTACCCGTCTGGAGCGCCGCGCATGACCCAACTGGAGAATTCCCCTATGGATATGATCGCCGGCAAGCCCAAGATGACCCAGCAAACGGTATCGAGCTCCATGAACCCCGCCGAACTTATGGATCGCCAGATCCGTCTCACCGCCCGCGACGTCACCGTCCATTACGGTCCCAAGCAGGCCCTGCACGGCATCTCGATCGACATCCCCGATCGCGCCGTCACATCCTTTATCGGACCGTCGGGCTGCGGCAAGTCGACCTTCCTGCGCTGCATCAATCGCATGAATGACACGATCGAAGGCGCCAAGGTTGGCGGCCGCATCGAGCTCGACGGCCAGGACATCTATGCGCAGGACCTCGACGTTGTCGAACTGCGCGCCCGCATCGGCATGGTGTTCCAGAAGCCCAACCCCTTCCCCAAGTCGATCTACGAAAACGTCGCCTACGGCCCCAAGATTCACGGCATTGCCAGGAACAAGGCTGATCTCGACGAGATCGTCATCTCTTCGCTCCGCAAGGCGGGTCTTTTCGAAGAGGTCAAGGATCGCCTCAACGAGCCCGGCACCGGCCTTTCTGGCGGTCAGCAGCAGCGTCTCTGCATCGCCCGCGCCATTGCCGTCGGCCCCGAAGTCATTCTGATGGACGAGCCCTGCTCGGCCCTTGACCCGATCGCGACCGCCATCATCGAAGAGCTGATCGACGAACTGCGCGAGAACTACACCATCGTCATCGTCACCCACTCCATGCAGCAGGCCGCCCGCGTCTCGCAGAAGACCGCCTTCTTCCACCTGGGCAACCTGATCGAGCAGGGCGACACCGAAGACATCTTCACCAATCCGGTGAACAAGCAGACCCAGGACTACATCATGGGCCGCATCGGCTGATCGCCGAGGCTGGAGGAACTGAAATGCCCAATACTGGCACCGACCACATCGTTACGTCCTACAACGAAGAGCTGCACAGCCTCGCCCAGGCCATCGCCGAAATGGGCGGCCAGGTGGAAGCCGCCATCGAGAACGGCACCCGCGCCCTGCTCAAGCTCGATCGCGAACTGGCCGACGTCACCATCATTGCCGATCAGCGCATCGACGAAATGCAGCGCAAGATCGACGACATGGCCGTTTCCATGATCGCCCGCCGCCAGCCGATGGCTTCCGATCTGCGCGCCATCATCACCTCGGTGCATGTGGCATCCGATCTCGAACGCATCGGCGACATGGCCAAGCAACTAGCCCGCCGTTCGCTCAAGCTCGAAGGTATCAACCTGCAGCCCACCTTCTACAACGGCGTCAAGAACATGACCGCCCTTGTCATGGGTCAGGTCAAGGATGCGCTCGACGCCTATTCGAACCGCGACTCGGCCGCCTCGGTCGAAGTCTGCAACCGCGACGACCAGGTCGATGCGATGCACACTTCACTGTTCCGCGAGCTCCTCACCTACATGATGGAAGATCCGCGCAACATCACCACCTGCACGCATCTCCTCTTTTGCGCCAAGAGCCTCGAACGCATCGGCGACCACGCCACCAACATCGCGGAACGCGCCTACTATCTCGCCACCGGCAAGCAGCTCACCGGCGACGTGCAGGATCTCCAACGCCAGCAGATCAAGGTCTGATCACCTCTCCCTCCGAGAGAGGTCGGCGCAAAGCGCCGGGTGAGGCCGAAACTTGGCACTGCCGTTGCATCCTCCTCCCCCTTCTTCAGGGGGAGGGAAGGTGGGGGTTGGTGCCACAACAATGAACCATCGGGTCACCACCCGACCGACGGAGCACATCCATGCCCGCAACCATCCTCGTCGTCGAAGATGAAGGCGACATCGCCATCCTCCTTCGCTACAACCTTGAAGCAGAGGGTTTTCGCGTCATCACCGCCGAATCCGGTGACGAAGCGCATCGGGCGATCCAGGAAAAGCTCCCTGACCTGATCCTGCTTGACTGGATGCTGCCGGAAATCTCCGGCATCGAACTCTGCCGCCGCCTGCGCGCCCGGGACGAAACCGCTCGCGTCCCCATCATCATGCTGACCGCCCGCGGCGAAGAAGAAGAACGCGTTCGCGGCCTCACGACCGGTGCCGACGACTATATCGTCAAACCCTTCTCGGTCCCCGAACTCGTCGCCCGCATCCACGCTCTGCTGCGCCGGGCGAACCCCAACCTCGTCACCGCCTCCCTCCGCGTCGGTGACCTGGAACTCGACCGGACCACCCACCGCGTGCGCCGCGCCACCCGCGACATCCATCTTGGCCCCACCGAATATCGCCTGCTCGAATACCTGATGCGCCACCCCGGCCGCGTTTATTCCCGCGAGCAGCTTCTCGACGGCGTCTGGGGCAACGACGTCTATGTCGACGAACGCACCGTCGACGTCCACATTGGCCGCCTCCGTCGCGCCATCAACCGTGGCCGCGAATCCGACCCTATCCGCACCGTCCGCGGCGCCGGCTACGCCTTCGACGAACGCTTCGCCGCCGTCGCTTGAGGTGCTGCAACCACCGGCGCCCACCTTCCCCCTTGAGGGGAAGGCAAGCAGAGCTTAGGCCCCCCGGGCCTTAGCGTCGCTCGGAAGGGGGTAGTGGATAGCGTCCCGGGAACCGCCTCTTACCTTTGGTCACCGCGAAGCTGGCAGCGCCCCAGCCCTCCAGCTAAACTCGCGCCACCTCTCCCGAATCGGACTTTCCCCATGTCCATGCCCGCCGCGCAGCGGCCCAAACCGCTGCACCTCGTCCTCGCCTTCGGCAGCGGCGTGCTCCTGACATTCGCCGTCTTCATCAATGCCGAAGCCGGCCGCTACGGCGGCGCGCTCTTTTCGTCCTGGCTCGCCCACGGCACCGGCACCGTCGCCGCCATCCTCTTCCTCGCCGTGCTCTGGCGTCACCAGCGCGCCGAAGCTGCTGCATCGAAGGCCAGGATCGGCAAGGCCCCGCTCTGGGCATATCTGGGTGGCATTATCGGCGCCGCAACCGTCATGTTGACCTCGACATCCGTCAACACCCCGCTGGCCCTCGCCGGCACCCTCGCCCTTGGCCTCGCCGGCCAGGTTCTGCTCAGCCTCGCCGCCGACTTCTGGGGCCTGCTCGGCCTCCCCAAGCGCCGCCTCGATCTCCGCGACGCGGGCGCCGTCGTCCTGATCGTCGCCGGCAGCCTCCTGATCATTCTCTTCGGGCTCAACGCGGCATGATCATCCCCATCATCTTCGCCTTCACCGCTGGCCTCCTCGTCATTCTCAGTCGCCAGGTCAACGGCCGTCTGTCGCTCTCGACTTCGCCGCTGATCTCGTCCTTCTGGAACCACATCGTCGGTTTCGTTTTCTTGAGCCTGGTCGGCCTCGTCATCGGCGGGCTGATACCGCCCAATATCGGCGAGATCCCGTGGTGGGTCTTTTTCGGCGGCCCCATCGGCGTCATCTTCGTGGCCGCCGGCTCCTGGCTCATCACCCGGATCGGTGCCATCAACTCGACCCTTCTCGTCATCTCCGGCCAGATGGTTTCGGGTGTGCTCTTCGATTGGGCGCGCGGTATCCCGGTGACGCTTTGGGCCAGCGCGCTCGGCATCGTCCTCATCATCGCCGGCATGGCGCTGACACAGCGAAAACGTTAGCCCTCCGTTAACAAAAACGGGGCCACGCGGGCCCCGTAGAAGACGTTTTGCGAAAGATCAGCCAGCAGCAGTGTAGGCCGTCTTGACGATGGTGAAGAACTCCTTGGCATAGGTGCCCTGCTCTCGCGAACCATAGCTCGAACCCTTGCGGCCACCGAAGGGCACGTGGAAATCGACACCGGCCGTCGGCACGTTCACCATCACCATCCCGGCTTCCGAATTGCGCTTGAAGTGCGTCGCATATTTGAGCGAAGTCGTGACGATACCGGCACTTAGACCGAATTCCGTATCGTTCGCAGTATGGAGCGCTTCCTCGTAATCCTTCACCCGGATCACCGCCGCCACCGGCCCGAAAATTTCCTCACGGGCAATGCGCATCGAGTTGGTCGCTTCGGTAAAGAGCGTCGGCTGCAGGAAGTAGCCTTCATTGCCCTTCGTAACCCGCTCGCCACCGGCGGCAATCGTGGCGCCTTCCGACTTGCCGATCTCGATATAGTCGGTGTCCTGCTTGAGCTGGTTCGGATCGACCACCGGGCCGATTTCCGTATCCTTATCAAGGGCATCGCCCACGCGAAGACCCGCGGTGCGCGCTGCCAGCGCCTCGACGAACTTGTCGTGGATGCCTTCCGTCACGATCACGCGGCTCGACGCCGTGCAGCGCTGACCGGTCGAGAAAAACGCCGACTGCGCAACAGATTCAACGGCCACCTTGAGATCGGCATCGTCCAGCACGATGGTCGGGTTCTTGCCGCCCATTTCGAGCTGGAACTTGCGGCCAACCTTGATCGAAGCCTCGGCCACGCGCTTGCCCGTACCCACAGAACCGGTGAACGAAACGGCATTGACATCCGGGCTGTCGAGCAAGGTCTGACCAACAACAGACCCCTTGCCCATGACGAGGTTCAGCACGCCCTTCGGCAGGCCAGCACGCTGCAAAATATCCACGATCGCCCAGGTTGACCCCGGCACAAGGTCGGCAGGCTTGATGACGACGGTATTGCCATAGGCAAGCGCCGGCGCAATCTTCCAGGACGGAATGGCGATCGGGAAATTCCACGGCGTGATGATGCCGATGACGCCGACCGGCTCGCGCGTGATCTCGACGGTAAGACCCGGGCGGGCGGAGGGCAGGATTTCACCGTTAAGGCGCAGCGTTTCGCCGGCGAAGAAGTCGAAAATCTGAGCTGCGCGGGTGACTTCGCCAATGCCTTCCGGCAGCGTCTTGCCTTCTTCGCGGCTCAGGAGTTCACCCAGCTCTGCCTTGCGGGCCAGAATTTCCTGGCTGGCCTTGGAGAGGATCGCATGGCGCTCAAGGATGCCCGAGCGCGACCAGGCCGGGAACGCGGCCTTGGCTGCGGCGATCGCCTGCGTGGTTTCCTCGGCCGTGGCGCGCGCATAAACGCCAACCACTTCCTTGATATTGGACGGGTTGATGTTCTCGATCCCGTCGGACCCGACCCATTCGCCGTCGATGAGGTTCTTGTGCAGCTCGGTCATGATGAAGCCTTTCGGGAGAATCTAGAGGAGGTTCGCGCGTGCAAGGTCGCGCAACAGGTGGCTCGCGCCATAGGTCCAAGGCGGACAAACGGTAGATAGGTTCACGCGGTTAGAAAGTGTACCCAGGCTCGGTGTCGATATGGAGACGACATCGCCGACCTTATGGGTAAAGCCCTTGCCGGCGCCATCGCGATCCTTCACTGGCGCGAACATGGTGCCAAGATAAAGCACCAGTCCGTCGGGATACTGATGATGCTGCCCGATCGTTGCGGCAACCAGCGATTCCGGCGTCCGCGAGATTTGCGCCATGTTGGATTGGCCTTCGAGAACGAAGCCGTCGGCCCCCTCGACACGCAGTGCGATCTCGGCCTGCTTGATGGTCTCGAGCGTGAAGTCGCCGTCGAACAGCCGCACGAACGGGCCCAGGGATGCCGAGGCATTATTGTCCTTGGCCTTGCCCAGAAGAAGCGCCGACCGCCCTTCGACGTCGCGCAGGTTGACGTCATTGCCGAGCGTCGCGCCGATGATCTCGCCTTTGGACGTCACCAGAAGCGCCACTTCCGGCTCCGGATTGTTCCAGCTCGATACCGGATGGAGGCCCACTTCGGCGCCATGGCCCACCGCGCTCATCGGCTGGCCCTTGGTGAAGATTTCGGCGTCCGGCCCGATTCCAACTTCGAGATATTGGCTCCAGACGCCCTTCTCGATCAGCCGCTCCTTGACCTTCATCGCCGCGTCCGAACCCGGCACGAGTTGCGACAGATCGGTACCGATCAGGTCAAGAATTTCGCCGCGCAGCGCATCGGCCCGCGACTTGTCGCCCCGCGCCTGTTCCTCGATCACGCGCTCCAACAGCGATACGACAAAGGTCACGCCCGACGCCTTGATCGCCTGCAAGTCAATGGGGGCGAGCAGACGCGGTAAGCCATCGCCACCGGCATAGATTGCATCGACCGGCCCAAGCAGCGTGCCCGCGGCAGTCCGCACATGCTCGGCAGCACGCCCGCTCTCGGCGATATCGCGGACCGTCGCCATGCCGGGGCTGGTGATATCCACCAGTTGCCCGTCACGCACCGTCACGACGCGGGGATAGTCATAGCCCGGCACCTTTGCCCGGCCGATCAGCACTCCGTTTGGGATAGCAGTGGCGCTCATGGGCAGGTCCTCGGCAAAAGTCAGCCAGTGACTAACCAAGCCAACACGGCAACGCAAGGTGAGTAGGGCAAAAATCATACTTTATGCCAAGACGGCGCGGCGAACTCATTCAACTCCGGTTCATCCGCGCCCCATTACTGACGCATTAGCCCGGGAAACGTCCCCGGGCACTTAAAGGAGTTTGCCATGCGTGCCCTCAGCGTTATCGTCCCCCTCGCCCTGCTCACCACCGCCCTGCCCGCCTATGCCGGCACGATATCCATCGAAGGCCGCGGCGAAGTGCGGGCCGCACCCGACATGGCGACCATCAATTCCGGCGTGATGACGCAGGGCGCCACCGCCCGCGAAGCACTCGACGCCAACACCACCGCGATGAACGAACTTCTGGCAACGCTCAAGGAAGCCGGCATCGAGGCGCGTGACATCCAGACCTCCGGCTTCTCGGTCAATCCGAACTACGTCTATTCGGACGCCCGCGACGCCAATGGCTATACCATGCCGCCAAAGATCGACGGCTATCAGGTGTCCAACTCGGTCACTGTCGTCGTGCGCGAACTGGCAGACCTCGGCTCCATCCTCGACCAGTCGGTGACCGTCGGCGCCAACACCGTCAACGGCGTTTCGTTCTCGGTCGCCGATCCGGCTGACCTGCTTAATGAAGCGCGCAAGGCAGCCTTCGCCGATGCGCGCGAAAAGGCCGAGCTCTATGCAGAAGTTGCCGGTGAAACGCTGGGCGATCTGGAATCGGTATCCGAGCGCCAGGATTTCGGCGCGCCGCAGCCCTTCCCGATGTATGCGAGGGCAGATGTAGCGCAGTCGGCCGAGGTCCCGGTGGAATCTGGGGAATTGACCTTCGCCGTCGGCGTTTCGGTGGCCTGGGATTTGGGCAACAGCGCCGACTAATCCACAGCCAACCGCGTCATCGCCTTTTTTTAGACAAACCGGAACGGCCAAAGGCGAGTTGTTACTTGGGGTCACATCTTGATCGGTGCGGCCCCGAGCCCGGATCCCCTCTCACGGGGGGGCTTGGGCGGTGGGGGCGGACGGAATACCGTAGTCAACCCGTCCCCACCATCTCCCAGGCGGGGTCGGCTTTAGCCTGCCAGCACTTTCCAGAGCATGTTGAGCCCAACCGCGACCAGGAAGGCCGCGAAGACGTATTTCAGCGTCTTCTGGTCCAGCCGGTGCGCCAGCGCTGCGCCGAACGGCGCGCAGACGGCCGCCAGAACCGCCACGAGCGCGAAAGCCAAGAGGTTGACGTAGCCCAAGCTCAGCGGCGGCAGGCCCTCGACACCCCAACCCGAAATCAAGAAGCCGGCGGTCCCCGATACGGCGATCGCAACCCCGATCGCCGCCGATGTGCCCACAGCCTTATGCATCGTGTCGCCGAATGCCACCAAGGTCGGCACTGTCAGCGAGCCGCCGCCGATCCCCATCAGCGAAGAAATGTAACCTACGACAAAGGCCGAGATCCGATGCGTTATGGAAGAGCCCTTGAGGTGCCCCATGAGCCGGGTCTGGAACGCAAAGACGATGTTGGCGGCAATAGCAAAGGCCATGACGGCGAAGACGATGCGCAGGACGTCACCGGAAAACCAGCCCGCCATTAACCCGCCGATAAAGGTGCCGATGACGATAAAGGGCGTCCAGAGTTTAAGCACAACCATGTCGAGAGCGCCGCGCCGGTGATGCGCCCGTGCGCTCATGATTCCGGTGGGGATGATGATGGCGAGCGAGGTGCCGACGGCGACATGCTGCACCACCTCAGCGTCGAAGCCCATGAGCAGCAAGGCATTCGACAGGGCCGGGACGATCACCGCACCTCCGCCGATGCCCAAGAGGCCGGCAGCGACACCGGAGACTACCCCGGTAATCATCAGCCCCACCACAAATGGCCAGTAGCCGATCAGCGTGCCCCAATCCATGTCGGTCCTCCAATGCTCTGGGGGTCGGCCTATCACGCATCGGCCACTTGTGGGAGATCGGCAGGCGCCGATCCGTCCACCAGCCGCAAACATGCCCCAATTCATAGCCGGCACTGCCGCCGATGGCATGGAGGAACTAACCCGACCCGCCCGCGTTTGGAGCTTTGCGGGGACTGCTGGGCAGCAGGCGCAGGGGCGCGCTCCATTCAGGATCGGTTCAGGAACCAACCCCAATGCTCAGCAGGCGTGTGCCAACACAAAGGAATAAGAATATGGGTTTCAAGAACTGGCTCTTAGCCGGGACAAGCATCGGCTTCATGGCCCTTGCGCCGCTATCGGCTTTCGCGCAGGACGCCGACCTCCAGGCCGCCTATCAGGCCTATGTTTCTGCTCAGGCATCGGGCGATGCGGCCGCAATCGAAGCGGCCACCACAGCGCTGACCGAGCTCTGCATCGTGGGTGGCTACGGCAGCGTAGGCGATTGTATCGCGGCGCTGAACGCCACCGCACCCGCCGCAGAACCCGCGCCGGTCGAAGAACCCGCACCGGAACCAGAGCCCGCGGTTGAAGAACCCGCACCCATTGCGGAAGAGCCCGCTCCTGAGGCAGCTCCCGTAGAGGAACCAGCACCGGTCACCGAGCCTGAAGTCGCTCCGGAACCCGAGCCTGAGCCTATTCCAGAGCCGGTTGCCGAAGAACCTGCACCGGTCGAGGAAGCGCCTGCAGAAGTTGCTCCCGAGCCCGAGATGGAAGTCCAGGCCGCTCCCGAAGAGCCAGTTGTCGAAGCTCAGCCGGAAGAACCGGCCGCTTCTGAACAGCCAGCTGAAGTGACTGCGACCGAACAGTCGGCTGAACCCACCGTCACCGAGGAACCTGCCGCTGCGCCCCAGGAACCTGCCGCTGCGCCTGCAGAAGAGACCATCACGGAAGAACCCGCTACCCAGGATGCTGCACCCGCTGCCGCAACCGGCATCGATGGCCAGCTTGCCGCTGCCGTCGGTGAATACAATGCTGCCGTTGCCGAACTCTCGGCCGGTGGTGATGCTGCGGCCATCCAGCCGCGCGTCGACGCTGCCCTCGCCCAGATCAACTCGATCTGCTCGACCCTCGGTTATGCCGATGCAGCCACTTGCGTTGCTGATTATGGCCTGACCCTGTCCCCGCTTCCCGAAGCTGGTGCCGCTCCCGTGGCCGAACAGCCCGTGGTCGAAGGCCAGGAAACCATCGTCGAGGAAACCACTGTTGACGGTCAGCTTGCTGAACCTGTCGAGCAGCTTCCAGAAGGCGTGACCGCCGAGCAGATCGCTCCGGTGCTCGATAGCGCCAAGGACAACGAGACCAACGTCGAAACCGGCGCTGAAACCGAAGCCCAGGGCGAAGCTCAGATCCAGGCATCGGAAACCGAAGAAGTCGCTCCTCCGCCGACCAGCGACGCTGAAGCTCAGTCCGAAGTGTTCCGCACGTTTGCTGCCGAACCGATCCCCGCGGTGACGGCTGACGAAGGTACTGAGATTCAGGCTGCCGGTGACACCACCGTCAACCAGACCATCGTCAACAACTACGTCACCAACATCACTAACAACGTTGTCAACAATGGTGGCACGACCGTCGTCGACAACTCGACCAACGTGACCAACAACACGCAGGTGAACAACGTCCAGATCGTTGAAGCTCCGGTTGTTCAGACGCCGTCGGGCGACCCGATCACCCAGCTTATCGTTCAGGTCGGCGCCCAGCTAATCGTTAACTCGATCGGTCAGGACACGGATCGCTTCTACGACCCGCAGCAGGACGAGATCTATTACGAAGAGCTCTCCAACGGCCGCGTTCGTGAAGTGATCACGCGTCCCGATGGCACTCAGATCGTGACCGTGCGCAACCGCAACGGCGACGTTCTGCGTCGTTCGCGCATCACGCCGGATGGCCAAGAATACATCCTCGCCTACTTTGACGAAGAACGTTACGGCCAACAGCTCGAAACTTGGTATGATCCAGGTCGTGACCTGCCGCCGCTTCGTCTCAATATTCCGGTGCAGGAATACGTGCTCGACGCCCGCTACGCTGATGAAGATGAACTCGAAACCTTCTTCGCACAGCCGCCGGTGGAACAGGTCGCTCGCGTCTACTCGATCGACGAAGTGAAGCGTTCGGCTCGCGTTCGTGACAGCGTCCGCAAGCTCGAAGTGGGTAACCTCACCTTCGACACCGGCGCAGCCACGATCGGCCGTGATCAGGTCCAGGGCCTCTCTGCAGTTGCCAACGCCATGCTGGCCCTGCTCGAGCGCAATCCGAATGAAACCTTCCTCATCGAAGGCCATACCGACGCCGTCGGTTCGGATATCTCGAACCTTCGCCTTTCGGACCTGCGCGCCGCAACCGTTGCTCGCGTGCTGACCGACTTCTACAACGTTCCGCCGGAAAACCTGGCTACCCAGGGTTATGGCGAACGTTACCTCAAGATCCGCACGGAGTCGGCGGAGCGCGAAAACCGTCGCGTCACCATCCGCCGCATCACCCCGCTGGTCACCGTCGCCAACAACTAAGGCGACCTGCCGAACTTACCGAAAGGGCCGGACAATCGTCCGGCCCTTTCTACATGCGCCGTTCCGCCGCCTTGCAAAGGCCATCGGGCTTGTTATCCAAGCGGAAACGCAGGAGCCTGTCTTGAAAAGCCTGGAAATCTTTGTTGAACGCATCATTCTCGCCAGCCGCTGGCTTCTTGTCGCCTTCTACATTGGGCTGGGACTGGCACTCGCGACCTACGCGCTGACCTTCTTTGTCAAGCTCTGGGACTTCGCCAGCCACTTCACGACGCTTGGTGAGACCGAGACCATTCTCAAGATCCTTGGCCTCATCGATGCTGCCCTAATCGCCAGCCTCGTGGTCATGGTCATCATCTCTGGCTACGAGAATTTCGTGTCCCGCTTCGACAACGAGGAGGAGGTGCACTGGCTCGGCCAGATCGATGCCGGCTCGCTCAAGGTCAAGGTGGCATCGACCATCATTGCGATCTCCTCAATCCACCTCCTGCAGATTTTCCTCAACGTGCCCAATTACGACGACAACCAGATCCTCTGGTACACGGTGCTGCACCTGACCTTCATATTGTCGGCGCTCTGCTTGGCCTGGATCGATAAAATCTCGAAAAAGCCGCAAAAACCGAGCGAACCAAGCCTCTGAGCCCCGAGGCAAACACCTGAAAGTAATGAAGGATTCAGGCTAGCATCACAAAACAACATCCCATCACAACTACGGGAACTCCTTTGAAGTTAGACGCGTTTTCTAGCCAGCGTTGAAACAAAGGAGCGAAAACATGGCTACCCCCGAACGCGATACTGTTTATACCAACGATGCTAACCGCACTGTTTATACCCGCGAAAGCAACGGCACCGGCTGGTTTGTCGGCATCATCGTCGCCCTGGCTCTTCTTGCCATCGGCTATCTGGTCTTCTCGGCCAATTCCGGTCCGTCGACCACCGTTGACGTCAACAACACCCCGGCCATCGAGTCCACCACTCCGATGACCGAAACAACGGCTCCGGCCGCTGAAACGGCCCCGCTGACTGAAGCTGCTCCCGCAGCCGAAACGCCAGCCCTGGCCCCCGCTGACACTGCCGCTCCGGCAGCTGATGCCGCTGCCCCTGCAGCCAACACTGCTGCTCCCGCAGCTGATGCCGCTGCCCCGGCCGCTCCGGCCAACTAAAACCTGGTTTCAGGTAATCCCCTCGGCCTTGGCCCCTCCCTCCAAGGCCGCTAGAGAGACCCCGGTGCCCCGCCGGGGTCTTCTCTTTTGTCGCACCGCGTTGCGAACGGACCGAACGATGACCATCTGAGACTTCTGAGCCAACAGGAGCCCTCATGTTCAATATCGATCAGATCCTTAAAACCCTTCAGACCGACCAGAACGTGCAGCGCACGGCCATGACGGGAGCCGCAGGTCTTGCTGCCGGCATGTTGTTTTCGGGCAAGGGCGGAAAGCTCGTTGAAGGCGCCCTCAAAACCGGCGCTCTGGCCGCAGTCGGTGGCCTCGCCTACAAAGCCTGGCAATCGCATCAGCAGGCACAAGCCGGTCAGTCACAGGTTCCAGTGCGCGAAGATGCGTTCATTCCTGCCGCTGGTACCCCGGCTCAGGAAGAGCTTGGCAAGACCCTCGTGCGCGCCATGATCGCCGCAGCCAAGGCAGATGGCCGCATCGATGCCGACGAAAAGGAAGCAATTTTCGAAAAGCTCAAGAGCATGACGCTTTCCGCCGAAGAAAAGGCTTGGGTCTTCGACGAACTTTCGACGCCCCTCGACATCAACGCCGTTGTTGCTCGCGCCGATACGCCAGAACACGCCGCCGAAATCTACGCCGCATCGCTCGTGGCGATCAGTGCCGATACGGCGGCCGAACAGGCCTATCTCGAAGCGCTTGCCATCAAGCTCAAGCTCGATCCTGCCCTTGTTGCAGAAATTCACCGTCAAGCTGGTGAAAAGGCGCCTCAACCTGCCCCCACTCCGGCTTCACCCTGGGCCTATACGCCCAATGCCAACAATGTCTGACCGCGGCCGGTAACACCCGTGTGCGCTCTTGCAGGTGTGGGCCACGCTGTCCACATCTGCCGGCAAGGAGATCGCCATGGAACTCGGACTTTACTCATTCGCCGAAAACACGCCTGACCCGTTGAACGGCAACGCGCTGCAGTCGCCAGCAGAGCGCCTCCGCGATCTCATCGAGGAGATCGAGCTTGCCGATCAGCTAGGGCTGGCCTTTTACGGCTTGGGTGAGCATCACCGGTCCGACTATGTTGCCTCCTCGCCGGTGACGATCCTTGCTGCCGCCGCTGCGCGCACCAAGTCGATCCGCCTTTCTACCGCTGTTACCGTCCTAAGCTCGGAAGACCCGGTCCGCGTCTGGCAGCAGTTTGCGACGCTCGATCTCATCAGCAATGGCCGCGCCGAGATTATGGCTGGCCGCGGCTCCTTCATTGAGAGCTTTCCGCTTTTTGGCTTGAAGCTCGACGACTATGACGACCTCTTCGAGGAGAAGCTCGAAATGCTGCTTAAAATTCGGGAAGGCGGCAAGGTTGCCTGGCCTGGCAGCGGTCATACCAACCCAATTCCCGGGCTCGAAATTTATCCCAAGCCCCTCCAGGACCCGCTGCCACTTTGGATCGCAGTCGGTGGCACGCCGAACTCGGTCGCCCGCGCCGCCTATTATGGCCTGCCTCTGATGATCGCCATCATCGGTGGACGACCGCGTCAGTTCCAGCCACTCGTCGACCTCTATCACCAGACTGCCGCCAAGATGGCGCACGACCCGAGCAAGCTAAAGGTTGGCGTCTCAGGCCACGGCTTCATTGCAGCCGATAGCCAGGACGCCCGCGACGTCGCTTTTCCGGCGCATAGCGCCACAATGAGCCGCATTGGTGCAGAACGCGGCTGGCCGCCGACCACGCGTACGCAGTTCGAGTCGGGCACCACGCCGGAAGGCGCCTACTACATGGGCTCGCCGCAGGAAGTCATCGACAAGATCCTGATGCAGCACGAATGGTTCAAGCACGACCGCTTCGGCCTGCAGCTCAGCGTCGGCACCCTGCCTCACGACAGGGTCATGAAGGCCATCGAACTCTACGGCACCGTGGTGAAGCCCGCCATCGACAAGGCTTTGGGCAACTGATTGGACGCGGCGCGCTACACCGACATCGTCGCGCGCCGCCGCGCCTTCTCCTGGCCGGGTTATCGAAGCTATGGCGACGTCGGCCTAGATGGTGACTGGGTCACGCCCTATCATCTCAGCTGCAAAAGCCTGACAGGACCGGTGCTCCTAACCTACAATTTTCTCGACGCACCGACAGCGCTACGGGAACATGCGGCGCTGCGCCGGCAAGGCTACCTGCCGGAAATGGCGTTCAATCGAGTTCTCGATCTCGCCCTCGCACAAGCCGGAAAGGCGCGAAGCGACATATACGTCACCCATGCCTTTCATCTGCTTGCCAACAGCCGCTCGGAGCGCATCGCTACTGCCGCTGTCGATGCGTCATTCGACGCCATCGCGCGCCATGAGCTTTTAGGCAGGCCCGTCATTGCCCTGGGGCAGGAAGCCGCCCGACAATGCCGCCGTCACGCTCTGCCTCATCTAGCCGTGCCGCATCTCAGCGCCCGCGGCACGGCTTTCGCAGTTCGCGCCGCAGCCCTGGCTGCGGCGCTCCAGATTACTTGCCAGAACGCTTGATGGTCTTGATGGCCAGCGGCGGCTGCCCCGACTTTTCGGAAATGGCGCGATCCTGCTCTTCGATAGCGGCACGCGCCGGCTCGTCGCCATCGAGGCCACCAAGCAAGTTGGCGTCGACCTTGCGGTTGGACCGCTGCGAGCCGTCCTCATAAACGATGTCGAACATCACGAATTCTGAGCGGGCGGTTGGCTTCTTGGCCATGAAAAACTCCTGCGGAAAAAACAACCGCGAGTCCTGCGGCCCGCGGTTTTCGATTGGAAACAACGATGAGGGCTAGCGGAAAATCTGCTCGCCCTGTTCGTCGATAATTTGGCGCCCCTTGGCTAAGGCCAGCGGGATCAGGTCGTCCCGCGAGGCCATGCGTTCGGCGCGGATATAGCGGTAGCTCTTGAGCTCGCCGCCAACGTCTTTTTCGATCAGCCCGGCCAGCTGAAATTCGCTACCGGCCTTCATTTCGATTGCCTTGATCAGAAACCCCTTATAGCTTTCCTGATCCATGACCTTGTCGCCGGCCGGCTCGTTCTTGGCGGCACCGCCACCGAACAGGTTCTTCCAAAACGACACGGCGACCTCCTAGCGTCTGCGCGGCGGCCTGGGACGTTCCAGCTCACCGCGCTTATCCATCTCTTCCTGCAACCACAGCGGCGAGATGTCAAAATGATTGGGCCAGGTCGGCGTCCCGTTGGCCAGTTCCACTTTGCCAAAAAACGCGCGATCCCTCAGCGGCTCCGTCCCCTCGCCACGCTCGCCCAGCATCGGCGCCGCATTGAAGGTCCCAAACGTGCCGTCGGAAAACGTCACCGACAGCTTGAACGGAATGGCCGCCCGTACCGCTGTGACTTTGAGACGATCTACCGCCATTCGTTTTCCGGTATTTCAGCCAACCGAGCCAAATGTCTCAGGAGGCCCATCTCGAAGGGTGTGTTGCCATGGATCGGCAGCGAAATACGTGCGGCAACACCAACTTTGCCGTAGATATGGTGACTGCCACTGATCCGCAGCGAAACCCATCCCTTAGCCTCGATCATTCGGGCAAATTCCTTACCCGAGATCGACGTCATACCGCCAGTTCCAGCGTCCGTTCAAATCCTTCGCTCACCGGCTCCAGCGGCTCGATGGAAAGGCATCCCAGAATCGCCTCCCGAATGTTGTCATCCAGTTCGTCGAGCGTCTCACCCTGACTGACACAGCCAGGAATGGCAGGCACCTCTGCCCAGAAGCCACCCTCTTCTGCCTCGTGCACGATGATCTTGACCTGCATTCTGGCTCCTAGTTATCCAGAAAACTCCGCAGCTTGCGGCTCCGGCTGGGATGCTTGAGCTTGCGCAATGCCTTCGCCTCAATCTGGCGAATACGTTCGCGCGTCACCGAGAACTGCTGACCCACTTCTTCAAGCGTATGGTCGGTGTTCATGCCGATACCGAAGCGCATACGCAGCACGCGCTCTTCGCGCGGCGTCAGCGATGCCAGCACGCGGGTCGTCGTTTCACGCAGGTTGGACTGGATCGCCGCATCGATCGGCTGGATCGCATTCACGTCCTGAATGAAGTCGCCGAGATTGCTGTCTTCTTCATCGCCAATCGGGGTCTCGAGCGAAATCGGTTCCTTGGCAATCTTGAGAACCTTGCGGACCTTGTCGAGCGGCATCTGCAGCTTTTCGGAAAGCTCTTCCGGCGTCGGCTCGCGGCCGATTTCATGCAGCATCTGGCGCGACGTGCGAACGATCTTGTTGATCGTTTCGATCATATGCACCGGAATACGAATGGTGCGCGCCTGATCGGCGATCGAACGCGTGATCGCCTGGCGGATCCACCAGGTTGCATAGGTCGAGAACTTGTATCCGCGCCGATATTCGAACTTATCGACGGCCTTCATCAAGCCAATATTGCCTTCCTGGATGAGATCGAGGAACTGCAAGCCGCGGTTGGTGTACTTCTTGGCGATCGAGATCACGAGGCGAAGGTTGGCTTCCACCATTTCCTTCTTGGCGATGGCCGCTTCGCGTTCGCCCTTCTGTACCTTGTGCACGAGGCGGCGATATTCGCCGACATCGAGGCCCGCTTCGGTGGCCAGTGTCACGATATCGCGCCGAATGTCCGCAATGGTGTCGGTCTCGCGCCGGGCGAACTCGCCCCAGCCCTTGCCCGCGAAATTCTCGAGTTCCCATTCCCAGCTGGGATCGACCTCGCGGCCATAATAGTTTTCGAGGAAGTTCTCGCGCTTGACGCCATAGCTTTCAGCCAGACGCAGCAGGCGGCCTTCCAAGCGTACCAGGCGCTTGTTGATGTCGTAGAGCTGTTCGACCAGGCTCTCGATACGCCCGGCATTGAGCGACAGCGACTTGACGTCGGCAATCACTTCCGAACGCAGCGTGCCGAGCCGCGCATTGTCCGCGTCGGAAACGGCCGCTGCACGGTTTTCCGCATGCCGGTCCTGCATCTCGCGCATCTTGCCATAGGCTTCGGCGATGCGATCGAAGGTCTCCACGACCTGCGGCTTGAGCTCGGCTTCCATGGCCGAAAGCGACAGGGCATTGTCGAATTCGTCGTCATCGTCGTCGACCGGATCCTGGGGCGCTTCCGGCTCTTCAGGAACGTAATCGTCGTCTTCGCCCGAAGACGCGCGGCGCGGCGCCGGCTTTGCGGCAGGCTTGGCCGCCTCCGGCTCTGGACGAGCCGGCGCAACCGGAATTTCGGGCGCAGCCTGCTTGGCATCGGGGCCAGCATAGGTCGCTTCAAGATCGATGATGTCGCGCAGCAGAATTTCGCCCTGGGCGAGCTGGTCGCGCCAGATGATGATGGCCTGGAAGGTAAGCGGGCTCTCACAAAGCCCTTCGATCATGGTCTCGCGACCCGCCTCGATGCGCTTGGCAATGGCAATTTCGCCTTCGCGCGACAAGAGCTCCACCGAGCCCATCTCGCGAAGATACATGCGCACCGGATCGTCGGTACGGTCAGAACCGGACTTGGTATTGGAGGTCGAAGCTAGCGCTGTGCCAGTTGAGGTGGCAACTTCCTGGCCGGTGTCTTCCTCGTCCTTCTCGACTTCGGTCTCTTCGACCTCATCCTCGTCGACGACGTTGATGCCCATTTCCGAGAACATGGACATGAAGTCTTCGATCTGCTCCGAGCTGGTCTCGTCGGAAGGCAGAACGGCGTTCAGTTCTTCATAGGTCACATAGCCGCGCTTTTTGGCGACCTTGATCAGCTTTTTGACCGCAGCATCGTTTTGATCGATCAACGGGCTGTCGTTGGAAGCCTCGGGGCCGCCGGATTCGGGCTTCTCCGTTTCCTTGCTGCTGGCTTTGTTCGCTGCCTTGGTGGCCATCTGGTACTCCTCGGGACCCGCGGGCGCCGGGTGCCGGTTGTGTCTTAGGTGGTGACAACTCAAGACAAGGTAAAGGGTTGGTCACCGAGGCGTTAACGCCGTGTGAGACCTGTTCGCTCCGATACGTCGTGGCACTGATTCGCCACAACGCAAAATCGCGCATCGTCGCAGGCCTTGAGGGTTTCCCCTAAAAACTGCGAGTTGCGCGTCCCGATAGCGAACCAAATCCTTCGATCAATGCCTCTGTGCCATCGACAGTGGTAATCTGGTTCTTGATGTCTCGCAGCCTTTCAAAGGTTTCTTCGCTCGGGTCTTCGCCCAGCGCGGCTTCGGCTGCTTTGAGCTCTCTATTTAGCTGAACTTTCTTGGTATGCAAGGCCAGGGCGTGACTTAAACCGATCTCGGCGTCCACTGCAGCCGTTTCGGCATCCACCTGCCATACGCCTTGCCGCTGCAGGCTATCGGCCATCCGGTCCAGCGCCGGCCCATGCCCCCGCACCCCCAGCGCCGACCGCAGATCGGCCGCGCTGATGTCGTGGTGCCGCACGGCAAGGGCAAGAATGTCGCTCAAGACCTTCTGCGCAACCGGTGTCTCGCAATCAAGCGCTGCCAAAACCTCGAACTTGTCCTCGACCAGGGACGGATGGTTGACCAGCGTCAGGATGATCGTCGCCTCGCGCGGGCTTGCATCCAGCACTGCTCCCGATCGCAACAGCCGCGAATTGCGCAAAGTGTCCGAAACCACGAGCCGCGGCGTTCCCCGCGCCGGATAACCATAGGCGCCGCTCTGCCCATAGGCAGGCTTGCCGCCACCGCGCCAATTGTCCCGGCCGCCCTGGCGGATCGGCGCGAAAAAGGCTTTGAGCTTTTCATCGAACGCTTGGGAATAATGGAAGCGAACGGTCGAATCCTGGATGCCGTTGGCTCGCTCGCGCAACCGCGCCTGTAACGCTGCACGCTCCTCGGGAGCATCGGGCACCAGCCCGCCTGTCTCGAAGCTCCAGATCATGTCCGAAAGGCTGCGCGCCTTGTCGATCACCTCGGCAAACGCGCCCCTGCCCTGCGCCTTGATCAGGTCATCCGGATCTTGCCCTTCAGGGAGCGTCGCGATCTTGACCGTCTTGCCGGGTTTCAGATGCGGCAGGATCAGTTCCGCTGCCCGTTCCGCTGCCTTTAACCCCGCCTTGTCCCCGTCAAAACACAGCACCGGCACATCCGCCATGCGCCACAAAAGCTGCAGATGCTCTTCCGTCAGCGCCGTCCCCAGCGGCGCCACAGTGCCCTCGAAGCCAGCCGACACCGCTGCGATCACATCGAGATAGCCTTCGACCACCACCACTGTTGCGCCATCGCGAACTGCCTGCCGTGCCGAAAAACCATTGTAGAGCGTCTGTCGCTTGGAAAAGAGCGGCGTTTCCGGCGAGTTCAGGTATTTGGCCGGCACATCGGCCGACAGCGCCCGGCCCCCAAAAGCAATGACCCGGCCGCGAAAATCGGTGATCGGAAACATGACGCGGTTGCGAAACCGGTCATAGGTCAGCGCATCACCCTCGCGGCTGGCAACGAGCCCGGTATCCACCATCGCCTGCGCTGACACGCCATTTGCCGCCAGATGTTCTTTGAGACCATTGCGGCTGTCCGGGGCGAAGCCGATCCGGAAACGCGCCTGGCTCTGTGGCGATACTCCGCGCTCGAAGAGGTATCCACGCGCCCGCGCCCCGATATTGTGCGCCAGCGCCGCTTCAAAATAGCGGGTCGCCAGTTCCATGACATCGATCAGCGTCTTCTGCGCGGCGTCGCGCTGCTCGGTGCGCTCGTCACGCACCGGCATCGGCACGCCCGCCATGCCGGCGAGCTTTTCGACCGCCTCGGGAAAGCTCATGCCCGCCTTTTCGGTCAAGAACCGGAAGTGATCGCCCGAGGCACCGCAGCCAAAGCAATGATAGATGCCGCGCCGGTCATCGGCGTGAAAGCTCGGGCTTTTCTCGGCATGAAACGGACAGCACGCCCACATGTCGCCTTTGCCCGGCTGCGACTTGCGCTTGTCCCAAAGCACATGCTCGCCCACCACCTGCGTAATCGGCAGGCGCTGACGGATCTCCTCGAGAAACGTATCGGAAAAGCGCATGTGTGTTATCTAGGCACTCCTGTGCCCCAAGTCATCAAGAGAGAGTTTTCCACAGCCATGCCGAAGCTCGCCATGCCCATGCCGGTGCTGCTGATCCTGACCGTTGGACCAGCCGTGCTGATCGGCGCGACGCTGTGGATGGCCAATAGCCTCGTGCCGGCTTGCACCATTACAGAGATTGAGCGGCTGCCCGCGCCCGATGGTCAATTCGATCTCGTCACCTTTTCCCGCGAGTGCGGCACGACGACGGCACCCAACAGTCAGGCTGCGCTTGTCCCACCCGGCGAGGAAGTGCCCTATGATGCTGCCGCTTTCTTCTCCACCGATGCGACGGCGGCCCTCGATCCTCGTTGGACCGGCGACGGCGTCATTGAACTGGCAATTCCACCCAGAGCAACCGTCTTCCGCCAAGACAATGCTGTTGCAGGCGTCGCCGTCAGATATCGGTAAGCTAGCGCGGCGTTAACGCATCGCTCACCACGTCTAAAATTGTGGGCACTGTGAAATATTTGCGTGGAACTTTTCGGCTAGAACAAGCGAGGGAAAACGACGTGCCGGATGAGTGACGATGATCGACAATACCTCACTTCTGATCGGCATATCCTTTTCAAGCGCTTCCCTGACCCTCGCTCTTCTGGTTGGCTGGCTCAATTCCCGTCGCGAAACCTACCTTATGCATGGCGCCATCGGCGTTGCGCTGATCGTTGTTGGCGTCGGCATCATGGGCTTTCGCGACGGCCGATATTCGCTCGAATATACGCTCCTGCCTTATACGCTCATCTTGAGCGGCTTTGCGCTCATCTACTCCGCCTCGCGGCTGTTTCGGGACGTCAAAGCCAATCTGGTGCCGGCCATTGCTGCCGGCATCATCGCCCTTGTCGTGACGGCGGTGCCCTTTTTTCTGGGCTATACGGGCACGGGCACGATCATGATGAACCTGAGCGCCGCCGCTTTGATGCTTTTATGCGCTGGTGAATATTGGCGCGGCCGGCAGGATGCGCGGGCCGCTTTGCTCGCCAATGTCGCCCTTTATTGCTTCACCGCGCTGTCCTTTCTCGCCTGCGCCATGATGCTGGTGCTCGAACAGAATTGGGTGCTGCAGGCCCCTGCCGACAATTGGGCCGAGGACTTCAACTCCATCATGTCTCTGGTTGGCCTGACCGGCATCGGCGCCATCACCCTGACGCTACACCACTCCCGCGCCGCCCGCCGCCACCATGCAGAGGCCAACACCGACGCCCTGACCGGCGTTCTCAATCGCCGCGCCCTCTTCACCCAGTTCGATGATGACACGATCGTCACGGGCCTCGCCGTCGTGATGTTCGATCTCGACCATTTCAAACAGATCAACGACCGATACGGCCACGCCCGCGGCGACCTGGTTCTGCAGCAGTTTTCCGGCGTCATGCGCAGCCAGCTCCGCAGCACCGACATCATGGCGCGCTTGGGCGGCGAAGAATTCTGCATCATCCTGCCTGGGCTCACCCGCGATGCCGCTCAAGCCGTCGCCGAGCGCATTCGCACCGCTTATGCCGCCCTCCACATTCCCGTCAGCGATCTTGGCGCCACCGCCACCGTCAGCGCCGGCCTAGCCACCGGCAGCGCCAGCGAAACCTTCTCTTCCGTCCTCAGCCGCGCCGACGCCGCCCTCTACAAAGCCAAGAGTGCCGGCCGCAACCAGATCGCCCTGGCCTCGCTCCGTCTGGTGGCATAGCCGCCTACCCGCCCCCAGCCACCGGCTGTCACCCCGGCGGAGGCCGGGGCCCATCTCGAGATCTCAGGATGGATCCCCGCCTGCGCGGGATGACAGCAGCGGTCGCGAAGGCGCATTCGTTTCCCACAAGCCCCGCTCAAGCGCTCAACGCCGCCCGAACCTGCCCGCTGACCTTCCCGAAATCGATCCGTCCCGGATAGTCCGCCTTGAGCTGCGCGATCACCTTGCCCATGTCCTTGGGCCCCTCGGCACCCGACGTTGCAATCGCCGCCTTTATCGCTTCAGCAACCTCGTCCTCGCTCAGCCCCTTGGGCAGAAACTCGTTGAGGATATCAATCTCTTCCTTTTCGACCGTCGCCAGGTCCGCACGCCCTGCCTGCGCATAGATCGCAAAGCTTTCCTCGCGCTGCTTGACCATCTTCTGGATCATGGCCAGAATCTCGTCATTGGTCGCCGGACCCTTGCCGTCCCCGCGATTGGCGATATCGCGATCCTTGATCGCGGCATTGATGGAGCGCAGCGTCGCGGTGCGCCGCTGGTCGCGGGCCTTGAGCGCCTGCTTGAGCCCTTCGCTGATGTCTTCACGCATGTTTTCGGCTCCTTGCTATGCATTTTGTCGCCCCCATATAGGCATCAATCGGGGGCCGCGCCACTTGCGCTGCCTCCCGTCGCCTTCTAAGAGGAGGCCTCAACCGACACCATTCCGCCTGCCTGGGGAAGCCTCGCGCTTCCGGTCTTGGCGCGCGGCCATGGTAAATCGAGCTTGGAGAAGAGACGTGACCGGCTGGCAAGAAACAAAACCGACTGCAATCCTGATTTTGGCAGACGGCACGCGCCTTGAGGGCTTTGGGATCGGCGCGGTCGGCCACGCCGCCGGCGAAGTCTGCTTCAACACCGCCATGACCGGCTACCAGGAAGTGCTGACCGATCCTTCCTATGCCGGACAGATCATCACCTTCACCTTCCCCCATATCGGGAATGTCGGCACCAATGACGAAGACATCGAGACGGTCAACATGGCCGCGCTGTCCGGCGTCCGCGGCGTCGTGCTCAAGGCCGACATCACCAATCCATCCAATTACCGCGCCGCCGAAAAGCTCGATGCCTGGCTCAAGAAGCGCAACATCGTCGGCATTGCCGGCATCGACACTCGCGCCCTGACCGCCCGCATCCGCGAAAACGGCATGCCCAATGGCGTTGTCGCACACGAGCCCAGCGGCCAGTTCGACGAGGGCTCGATCAAGGCCGAACTCAATGCCTTCCCGGGCCTTGAAGGGCTCGATCTTGCCAAGGAAGTCACCACCGCCCAGACCTATCACTGGGACCAGTCCGGCTGGGCCTGGGACAAGGGTTTCGGCACCGTCGAAAAGCCCGATTTCCACGTCGTCGCCATCGACTACGGCGCCAAGCGCAACATCCTGCGCTGCCTTGCCGATCAGGGTGCCAAGGTCACGGTCGTCCCCGCGACGGCCACCGCCTCCGATGTTTTGTCGCACAATCCGGACGCCATCTTCCTTTCCAACGGTCCTGGCGATCCCGCCGCCACCGGCAAATATGCCGTCCCGACGATCCAGAAGCTGATGGATACCGGCAAGCCCATGTTCGGCATCTGCCTCGGCCACCAGCTGCTTGGCCTTGCCCTGGGCGGTACGACCTCCAAAATGCATCAGGGCCATCACGGCGCTAATCATCCGGTCAAGGACCTCACCACCGGCAAGGTCGAGATCACCTCAATGAACCATGGCTTTGCCGTCGATAGCGACAGCCTGCCGCCCGGCGTGACCCAGACCCACATCTCGTTGTTCGACAATTCAAACGCTGGCCTCGCCGTCGAAGGCAAGCCGATCTTTTCGGTGCAATACCATCCCGAAGCCAGCCCCGGCCCGCGTGACAGCCACTACCTGTTCACGCGCTTTCTCAACGAAGTGCGAAAGCAAAAGGGCATGCCCGAAAAAGCCGAGCACCCCGCGCCGGTCGCAGCCCAATAAACTACAAGAATCACAAAGGGCTGCCGAACGGGCAGCCCTTTTTTAGCTTAGTCGTAGGTGTCTTCGTTCGCACCGGCCGACGCGAAGCCGGCAGCGCCGGGCTGGTCGTCCTTTTTATCCTTCTTGTCGCCAGCGTCCTTTTTCAGCAGCGAAGAGCTGGTTTCGCCTTCCTTGTGGTCGATCTGGTCCGGCTGTCCCGGTCCGGTCGGTTTGCTGTCTGCCATGAAAGCCTCCTGTCGTAGAAAGACCCCAACGGCTTTTCAGCCGCCGGGGTCCATCACAAAGGTCGGCGTCTCGTCAAACGCTGCCCGAAAACGTATCGCAGTCGCCGGGATCGCCCGATTGATAGCCGCGCTCGAACCAGGATTTGCGCTGCGCCGAAGTGCCGTGATTGAAGGTCTTGGGCACGGCATAGCCCTGCATACGCTCCTGCAGCGTGTCGTCCCCGATCTGGTTGGCCGCGTTCAGCGCTTCTTCGATATCGCCATTGTCGAGAAGGTTCTGCTGGCCCGCATAATTTGCCCAGACGCCTGCATAGCAATCCGCCTGCAGCTCTACCCGCACCGAATAGGCATTGGCCTCTTCCTGGCTCATGCTCTGCCGCGCCTGGTTGAACTCGGGCAACACACCGGTGAGGTTCTGGACGTGGTGGCCCACTTCATGCGCCAGCACATAGGCCTGCGCAAAATCGCCCGGCGCGCCGAACTGCTGATGCAGCTGATCGTAGAAGGAGAGGTCGATATAAACCTGCTGGTCCTCGGGGCAGTAGAACGGACCCGTCGATGAATCCGCCGCGCCGCAGCCGGTATTGACCGCATCGGTGAACAGCACCACGCGCGGCTCCGGATAGTCCTCCCCCGAGGCCGCGAACTGCTCGCTCCAGAGGTCCTCGGTTTCCTTGACGACCACGCCGACAAAATCGGCGAGCTCATCTTCGCCCTGTGCCGGCAATTGGCGCGAAGAGGCATTGGACGACGTTGGCGCCGAAGACGACGAACCGCCGGTCAGCACATCGATTGGATTGGTGCCGGTGGCAAACCAGATGATGCCCAGCACGATGACGATGCCGATGATGCTCGATATGCCGCCCCGGCGACCGCCACCGCCCGTCGGGAGACGGATGCCGCCACCCCGGCCCAGGCCACCCAGGCCCCCGAGGCCACCGCCCAAACCACCGCGACGCGCTCCACGCCGATCCTCGACATTGGAGCTGCGCTCCCGACCTTGCCACTTCATGTTGACGCCTTTCCGAAGTCACGAAGACGTCAGTTAAGCGCGCAGCGCCGGTCCCGGTTCCACCTATCGGGCGAGCTTCGCCACCGTTGCCCGGGCGCCCTCGTCGAAGAGGCTTTCGAGCTGCCGCAGAACGGCCTCCCCAAACGCGGCATTGCCCGCTAGATCGGTCCCGAACACTTCGCTCAGGCCCACCAAGCCATTGAAAAGCGCCTCGGGATCATCCCCCGCATCGGCTGCAATGGCATGCATCTTGAGCGCATGCGGATCGCGCACGTCGATCTCGCCGCCCTTTTCGTCGACGCCCGTCACATAGCGCATCCAGGCCGCCACGCCGAGCGCCAGCCGGTCGATGCTGTCCCCGGCCGCGAGCCGATCGCGTATCGTGCCCAGCAGCCGCTGCGGCAGCTTCTGCGATCCATCCATGGCGATCTGCCAGGTCCGGTGCTTGAGAGCCGGATTGCGGAACCGCTCCAGGAGCTGATCCCGATAAGCACCCAGATCGGTCCCTTCCATGTCGAGCGTCGGCATCGCCTCCTCGGTCATCAGCCCATGCACCATCTGGGCATAAGCCGGATCGCCCATGACCTCGTTGATATACTGGTAGCCCCCGAGATAGCCCGAATAGGCCATGGTCGAATGCGAACCATTGAGCATGCGCAGCTTCATATGCTCGAACGGCTCGACGTCCTCGACCACCTGTGCGCCGACCTTTTCGAAAGCCGGACGACCGCTGGGAAAACGATCCTCGATCACCCACTGCGTGAATGGCTCGGTCATGATCGGCCAGGCATCTTCCGCCCCGATTAGCTGCGCAACCTCATCCCGATCCGCATCGGTCGTTGATGGCACGATCCGGTCCACCATCGTCGACGGGAACGCCACATCCTTGACCCACTCCCCGAGTGCCTTGTCGCGCAGCGCGGCAAATCGCGTGACGATGCGCTTTGCCGTCTCGCCATTGCTTGGAAGATTGTCGCAGCTCATCACCGTGAAGGGCACGACGTCCGCAGCCTTTCGCCGCGCCAGCGCCTCGACCAGCATGCCGGGAGCAGACCGGGGCTCGCTTGGGTGCGCCAGGTCGTAAACGATATCTGGGTGCTTCTCGTCGAGCTCGCCGGTCGCCGGGGCATAGCAATAGCCCTTTTCCGTCACCGTCAGCGACACGATGCGAATGGCCGGGTCAGCAATCAGCGCCAGCAGGTCCTCGCGTTCGGTATTCGCATCCATGACCCTGAGGATCGAGCCGATCACCCGCGGATGCGTGCCCGCCGCATCGCGCACGGCGATGGTATAAAGCCCGTCCTGCGGCTCTAGCGCGTCCTTGGTGTCGGGACGCCTGAGGCTCGCGCCGACAATGCCCCAGCTCGGATCCTCGCCCAGCAGGTCATCCACATAGACCGCCATATGCGCCCGATGAAACGCGCCGATCCCCAGATGCACGATCCCCGGCGTCACCGCGCTCCGATCGTAATCGGGCACCTTGATGCCCGCTGCAAGGGTCGAAAGGGTTTGCGAATTGAGGCGAGTCATGACGTGCTCCGGCAATTTGGCGGCACCATAGTCAAACCCCCTCTTGTATGGAAGTTGCAATGGTGCTTTCGCCCGGCATATTGAGCGGCTATGGGAAGCCATTCGGGGAGGACATCGACATGGCCAGGCGGATCGTCAGCATCGGCGAATGCATGATTGAAATGAGTGGCGGCGAGGATCGCGCCTACCGTCTCGGTTATGCCGGCGACACTCTCAATACCGCCTGGTATCTGCGCGCCCTTTTAGGCCAGGACTGGTCCGTCGACTATGTCACCGCCCTCGGCATCGATCGCTATTCCGGCGACATCCGCCGTTTCCTCGACGACAACCAAATCGGCACCAGCCACATCCAGACCATCCCCAACCGCCGCCCTGGCCTTTACATGATCCACCAGGAAGCCGGCGACCGGCACTTCACCTATTGGCGCGACACCTCGGCCGCCAAGCTTATTGCCGACGACAAGCCCGCCCTTGCCAAGGCCGTCGAAGGCGCCGAACTCGTTTATTTCTCCGGCATCACGCTCGCCATCCTCGCCCCGCGCGCCCGCGGCCGCCTCCTCGGCGCCATCGTCAAGGCACGCGACAATGGCGCAAAGATCGCCTTCGACACCAATCTGCGTCCGGCGCTCTGGTCGTCGCCGGGCGTGATGATGGGC
The DNA here is from genome assembly GCF_016698665.1 of Devosia rhizoryzae. Classification (NCBI taxonomy): domain Bacteria; kingdom Pseudomonadati; phylum Pseudomonadota; class Alphaproteobacteria; order Hyphomicrobiales; family Devosiaceae; genus Devosia; species Devosia rhizoryzae. The sequence goes on along the minus strand of NZ_CP068046.1, from coordinate 569,843 downwards.
GTGCTCACCGCCGCCGCCAGCCTCTGCGACATCGTCCTCCCGACCCATTCCGACGAAGCGCCGCTCTTCGGCGACAAGAGCGTCGACGACACCGCCGACCGCTACCTCGAGCTTGGCGTCGAGGAAGTCGTGGTCAAGGACGGCAAGGACGAGGCCCTGATCGCCACCGCCACTGAACGCGTCCGCCTCGCCCCGCCCCCCGGCGCCCATGTCGTTGACCCAACCGGCGCCGGCGACAGCTTCAACGGCGCCTACCTCGCCGCCCGCCTCCAAGGTAAATCTCTCCACGACGCCGCCACCGCCGCCCACCGCACCGCCGGCATCGTCATCGGCCACAAAGGCGCTTTGGTCGATCCGGCACTGGTCCGCTAGTCCGAGAAACCGCTTAGCACTGCTGACTGGAAGGCTTCGCCTGCCAGGGTTTCGGCACGCCCGTTTTCCGCCATGTCGTCATGCAAGCGTCACCTCCATTGAGCATGACCCGACTGCACTCGCCCCTCGGCATTTTACATGGAGACGATCATGAACTTCTTCCCATCGATTTCCCGGCGCAGCTTTCTTGCTGGTTCTGCTAGCATAGGCGCCATGGCCGCCATGCACCCCTTTGCCGTCCTGGCGCAAGCCAATCAGGCGCATCTGCGCATCATCGAAACCACCGACATTCACGTCGCTATCCTGCCCTACGATTACTACGTCGACGCCCCCAACGACACGATGGGGCTCGCCCGCACCGCGGCGATCATCGAACAGATCCGCGCCGAAGCCGGCAACGCCGTCCTCTTCGACAATGGCGACCTGATCCAGGGCAATCCTATGGGCGACTATATGGCCTATGAAAAAGGCCTCAACCAAGGCGACATCCACCCCGCCGTCGCCGCGCTCAACACGCTGGGCTATGACGGCGCAACTCTCGGCAATCACGAGTTCAACTACGGCCTAGAATTCCTCGATCGCGCTCTTGAAGGCGCACAATACCCCCTCGTCTCGGCCAACCTCGTGCGCGGCACCGAACTCGCCGCCAACGCGGTCGACGACGACACCTATCTCGAACCCTATCGCATCTTCGAAAAAGAACTGACCGACGGCTCGGGTGCCGTCCACACCATCAGCATCGGCGTCATCGGCTTCCTTCCGCCCCAGATCCTGACCTGGGACGCCACCCACCTCGAAGGCAAGGTCGTGGTCCGCGACATCGTCGAAGCTGCGGAAGCCTGGGTGCCCAGGATGCGTGAAGAAGGCGCGCAGATCGTCGTGGCGCTTTCGCATTCCGGCATCGAAGCGGGCGAGCACGTTCCGGGCGCCGAAAACGCATCGCTGCAGCTCGCCGCCGTCGACGGCATCGACGTCGTCCTCACCGGCCACCATCACCTGGTTTTCCCCGGCCCCGACTATGAAGGCATCGAGGGCGCCGACATCGAGGCCGGCACGCTCCACGGCAAACCGGCGGTCATGCCCGGCTTCTGGGGCTCGCATATGGGCCTTGTGGACCTGCTGCTCGAAGTCGATCCCGACGGCAACTGGTCGGTCGTCTCCCACACGTCCGAAGCCCGTCCCATCGTCGAGCGCGTCGACAACAAGAACGTGCCCACGGTCGAGTCGGTCCCCGCAGTGGAACAGGCCGTCGCCGAAGAACACGCGGAAACCCTCGATTATATCCGCCGCCCCGTCGGCGAAACCTCGGCCCCGCTTTATTCCTACTTCGCCCTCGTCGCCGATGATCCGTCCGTTCAGATCGTCTCCCAGGCGCAATCTTGGTACATCGAGCAGATGATGAAGGGCACCGAATGGGAAGGCCTGCCGATCCTCTCGGCTGCCGCGCCCTTCAAGGCCGGTGGTCGCGGCGGTCCGGAATATTATACCGACGTTCCGGTCGGCCCCGTCGCCATCAAGAACGTCGCCGATCTCTACCTTTACCCAAACACCATTCAGGCGGTGAAGATCACCGGCGCCGACGTCAAGAACTGGCTCGAGCGCTCCGCAGGCATCTTCAACCAGATCGAGCCTGGCGCCACCGACGTCGAACTCATCAACCCCGAATTCCCATCCTACAATTTCGACGTCATCGACGGGATCACCTACAAGATCGACCTCACCCAGCCGTCCAAATATGCCCCCGACGGCAGCGGCGAGATCAACCCCGATGCAAACCGCATCGTCGACCTGATGTATGATGGCCAGCCCATCGATCCGGCTGCCGAATTCATCGTCGCCACCAACAACTATCGCGCTGGTGGCGGTGGCTCATTCCCAGGCATCGGAACGGACAAGATCGTCTTTATCGGACCCGATACCAACCGCGACATCATCGTCCGCTTCATTATCGAAAACGGCACCATCAATCCCAAGGCCGACAGCAACTGGTCGCTCGCGCCGATCGGCGACACCACCGTGCTCTTCGCCACCGGCCCGAAGGCTGCCGACAAGGTGGATGACGTCACGGCCGTTTCCATCGAAACGACCGGCGAGACCAATGCCGAAGGCTTCGGCATCTACCGCATCACGCTCTAGAAAACGAAACGGGCGCCCTTTTTGGGGCGCCCGCATTTCGCATAACTGAGTGGAAATTACTGCCCGTCGGGCACCACATCCACACTGACTGCTGGCACGTCGACATCGACAGTGCCGCCGGTTCCGGCGCCATTGTTGTTGAAGAACACCAGATAACCGATCGCCAGAAGCGCGATCACCACGATGATGCCGACAATGACGCTGGCGCTCGAGCCACCGCGGTCGACGATAACAGTTTCACGTTCGTTTAAAGCCATCCAAGCCTCCATCAAATGTGACAAAACAACGACGAGACTTGGATGCGAGTTCCACTGGCCCTATTCGCCGAGCACCGCATCGAGACGATCCCGCAAGGCGAAAAGCTCCCGCCGCATGGCATCAGCCGCGTCGAGCCCCATGCCCGTCCCTTCGATCACCGCAAGCGGAATGGCTTCCGCCTTTGCCTGCAGCGCTCTGCCCTCGGCCGTCAATTGCACCCGCACCTGCCGCTCGTCGGCTTCATCCCGGCGCCGGGTCACGAGGCCCCGAGCCTCGAGCCGCTTCACCAGCGGCGTAATCGTGCCGCTATCGAGGAACAACTTGTCCCCCAGCGCTTTGACCGTGACATCGTCGCGTTCCCATAAAACCAGGAACACCAGGTACTGCGGATAGGTCAGGTCCAACGCTTCGAGCCTCGGCTTATAGAACCGCGTAAAGGCATGCCCGGTCGAATACACGGCAAAGCACAGCATCTGGTCGATCGTCGTCATTTTGGGCGCGGCCATGGTCAACTCCAAACTTCGAAGAAAACAATTGCACAAATTTCTCTTGCGCGCAATTGAATTGTGCATTATAGAGATAGCCATCAACCAGGAGCTTCCTCATGAGCATCAAGTCAGCCGTCTATACCGCCCACGCTCACACCACCGGTGGCCGCACCGGCACCAGCAAGACCGATGACGGTCGCCTGGAAGTAACTCTCGACACTCCCAAGGCCATGGGCGGCAATGATGGCCCGGGCACCAATCCCGAGCAGCTTTTCGCAGCCGGCTATTCCGCCTGCTTCCTGGGCGCCCTCAAGGCCGTTGCCCGCGGTGAAAAGGTCAAGGTTCCCGACGAAACGACTATCGACGCTTCCGTTTCATTTGGTGAAAACGCCAATGAAGACGCCAAGGGCTTCAACATCGCCGTCGAACTCAAGGTCACCCTGCCCGGCTTCGACAAGGCGCAGGCCGAGGACCTCGTCCACAAGGCCCACGAAGTCTGCCCCTACTCCAACGCCACCCGCGGCAATGTCGACGTAAAGCTGACCGTCGCCTGACCGCTGTTCGCGGTTCCTTCGCTTCCTCCCCCTTCGATGGGGGAGGATAGCGCAGCTAGGCGGAGCCGTAGCGAAGCTGAGGTGGGGGTGCGCGATGCCGCGCATTTGAGCTAATCCCGTTAAACCCGCCTCAAATCCTCCGCTCTATATTGGCTCCATCTACGGAGCCGCCATGCAAGCCGCCCTATCCCTTTCTGGCCTCACCAAATCTTTCGACCGCCCGGTCGTCCGCAGCGTCGATCTCACCATCAAAGCCGGTGAGTTCTACGCGCTGCTCGGCCCCAACGGCGCAGGCAAGACCACGATCCTGCGCATGGTCGCGGGCCTGCTCCGCCCTGACGCCGGAACCATCTCGATCTTAGGCACCGATGCTCTGGCCGATCCCGTCGCCGCCAAGCGCCTCATGGCCTGGGTCTCCGACGAACCCATGGTCTATGACCGTCTGACCCCACTCGAATACCTCGATTTCGTCGCCGGCCTGTGGGAGATCGACGCCAGTCGCGCCCGTTCCTCCGCCAACGAGCTCATCGACTGGCTCGGCCTTCGCCCCCACGCCAACGAACTCTGCGGCGGCTTCTCCAAAGGCATGCTGCAAAAGGTCGCCCTGGCCGGCGCCCTCGTCCATGACCCCAAGCTCATCATCCTCGATGAGCCGCTGACCGGCCTCGACGCCGGCTCCGCCCGCCAGGTCAAGGACGTGCTTCGCCAGAAAACCGAAGCCGGCGTCACCGTCATCATGACCACGCACATTCTCGAAGTCGCCGAACGTATGGCCGAGCGCATCGGCGTCATCGCCGATGGCCGCCTCATCGCCGAAGGCACCTTGGCCGAACTGCGTACCCGCATCGGCCGCGAAACCACGCTCGAAGAAATCTTTCTCGATCTCGTCGCCCAGGGCCACGATCCAGGCAGCGAGGCCGCGTGACCTTCGCCCCGGCTTCCCTCGCCTGGTTCGCCCAGCACGAAATCCGCCTCGCCTGGCGCGACACCATCGCCATGATGACCGGCGGTCGCCGGGTTCGTCTCGCCGGCTGGATCATCGGCGGCCTCTTGGTCTTCGCCCTGATGCAGGTCATCGCCTGGTTCACCCTGCGGCCCTGGACCGAGATCGGCATCACCATCGACAAGCCGACGCTGGTCATGGTCAGCGGCATGGGCCTTCTGTTCTGGACGGTGACCCTCTCCCAAGCCCTCGAATCCGTCACCCGTGTTTATTACGCCCGCTCCGATCTCGACCTGATCCTCTCATCCCCGGCCTCGAGCCGCCGGGTCTTTGCCGTTCGTGCTCTTGCAGTCTTTGCCTCGACTAGTGCGCTAGGCGCCCTGCTAATCAGCCCGATTGTACTGACGCTGATCCTCCAGGACGGCCCGCAATGGCTGTCGGCCTACCTCGTGCTCGCATCGCTGGCAGCACTATCCACCGCCATCGCCATGGCGCTGACGCGACTGCTGTTTCAACTGGTCGGCCCCAAGCGCACGCGCCTCTTCGCCCAAATTCTTGCCGGTCTTGTCGGTGCAGGTTTCGTCATCGGCATCCAGGCCGCCGCCATCCTCTCTCACGAAGGCTTTTCGCGCCTCGCCTTCTTCCAGTCTGCCGACATCATCGCCGCCGCACCGGGGGACGCCAGCGCCCTCTGGTGGCCTGCCCGCGCCGCCATGGGCGATGTTCCTCTCGCCCTCCTCCTCGCCGCCCTGGCGTTTGCAATTCTCGCAATGACCATTGCCCTGACCGCCTCAAGCTACGCCGCCCTCGCCACATCCGCCGCCGGCCTCAGCCACGTCCGCAGCCAGCGCCGTGCGTCGCGCCGCGCCTTTGCGCCAACCACCCAACGCCAAGCACTCCGCCGCAAGGAATGGAAGCTCCTCCAGCGTGATCCCTGGCTTCTGTCGCAAACGCTGATGCAGCTCTTCTACCTGATCCCGCCCGCCCTGCTGCTCTGGATCAACTATGGCGCTGGCGAAGGCACCTATGTCGTGGTCGTGCCTGTTCTAATAATGGCCGCGGGACAACTGGCCGGCGGTATCGCGTGGCTCGCCATCTCCGGCGAAGATGCCCACGACCTCGTCACCACTGCGCCGCTAACTCCGCGCACCATCCTGCGCGCCAAGGTCGAAGCCGTCCTCGCCGTCATCGCCGCGGTCATGGCCCCGCTGCTCGTGCTTCTCGCCTTTTCATCCTGGCGCATGGCCCTGATCACCGCAGTCTGCGGCCTTGCCGCGGCAGGCTCGTCTACGGCCATCCAGCTCTGGTTCCGCGTACCGACCAAGCGCTCGATGTTCCGCCGCCGCCAGGTCGCCTCCCGCGCCGCAACCCTCAGTGAAGCCTTGTCTTCGATCATGTGGGCCGGCACTGGTGCGCTCTGGGCAGCCGGGCTCCTCCTCGCGATTTTGCCTGCCATCATCGCCCTTCTTGTCCTTGGCCTCGCCCGCCTCCTTGCACCCAAGCAATCCTAAAGACCCCCAAGCGCTTTAACGAGATATCAGGCAGATTTAGCTAGGTTCGCGCCGAACTGGAGGCCCGTAGTGCGGCAGATCGTACGCTGGGGTGTCGTTATTGCCGCGCTCCTCATCCTGACTGGCCTCAGCCTTTCGGGCATGTTGGCGTCGCTGGATCGCCGCCTAGGCGACTGGCGCCTGAGCCTCGTTCCGACCCAGCCGAGCGGCACGACCGTCGTCATCGAAATTGACAGCAAGAGCCTCGCCGAAGTCGGCGTCTGGCCCTGGCCGCGCACCATGCATGCCTCCCTCCTCGACCGGCTGATGGAGGCGGGGGTCGAGGACGTCGCCTTCGACATTGATTTTTCGAGCGCCAGTGACGATTGGGCCGATGCCCAATTCACAGCCGCTCTGGAACGCGCCGGCGGCTACGCCTACCTTGCCGCTTTTGGCCAGGACGATGGCGCTGGCGGTACCAGCTTCACGCGTCCGCTTCCCCAGTTCGCGGAGCAAGCCAATCCCATCCTCGTCAATGTTCTGCTCGATCCCACCAACGCCCGCGTCCACAGCCTGCCCATGTCGGCGGCGGATGCGCTCGGCGAAGTGCCCTCTCTCGCCCTTGAACTGGCCCGCCCGGACTTTCCGGTTCCCTCCGTCGTCGAGATCGACTTCAGCATCGACCTCAGCCGCCTCGCCCGACTGAGCTATACCGACGTCCTCTACGGCCGCATCGATCCCGCCTTCCTTGCCGGCAAGCAGGTGATCGTCGGCGCCGGCGCCATCGAACTGCGCGATTTCTTCAACACGCCGCTCCACGGTATCCTCTCCGGCCCGATCGTCCAAGCGACCGCGTTAGAAACTCTGAAGGCCGGCCGCATTCTGAGCAACTGGGGTCACCTCCCCGGCTTGCTCCTCACCTGTTTCGGCGCGTTGATCCTATTGCTCACCCGCCGCTCCAGCATTGCCTTTACCGGCCTTGCGCTTCTGGTCTCGGCCCCGCTCACCGAGGCCCTCGCCCTCTTCGCCTATGCCAAGCTCGACCTGATCGTTCACTCGGCCAGCATGCATGTCGGCCTGTTGCTCCTCTTCGGCCTTGCCCTCGCCGATGACGGATATAGCCAGTTGCTCGGACGCCGCGCAGCGTTGCGGCGCCTACGCTTTCTGGCCACGCACGACGCCCCCACCGGCCTCTACTCCCGACAAGGCCTTCTCGACTGCCCCAGCAGCACGCATCCGCAAATGGTGATCGCGCTGCAGCCACAAGGCACCGACGAGCTTCGCGCCACTTTGGGCCACGACGTGGTGGAAAGACTTCTCGTGCAGTTCGCGCATCGTCTCGAGCATGCCGGATTTCCATCTCTTGCACGCATCGCTCCGTCCACTTTCGCGCTGGCCGGCGACGACAATGGCGACGCCGATCACCTGAGCAAAAAAGCGGTCTATATCACCCGCGAGCTTTCCGGCATCTATCACGTCGACGAGCATCGGCTTTATGTCGAGATCATCGCCGGCTATGCCGCCGGCCCCTTCGCCCTGCCCGAGCTGATCAACCAAGCCGAAACCGCCCTCGTTCAGGCTCGCGCCAATCGCACCAACGTCCATGGCTTCAGCCCCGCCGACCACGCCGCCATGGAACGCCATCGGCGCCTCGATCGCGATCTGCGCGGCGCCATCGCCGGCGGTCAGTTGCGCCTGCTCTACCAGCCGCAGGTCGACCTTCGCACCCGCAAGCTGGTCGGCGCCGAAACGCTGATGCGCTGGGATCATCCAGAGCTTGGTCTTATTTCACCCGCCGAGTTCATCCCGCTTGCCGAAGAAACTGGCCTCATCATCGATCTGGGCCGCTGGATCCTGGAAGAAGCGTGCCTCCAAGCCTCCCGTTGGCCCGACAGCATGGTGGTCGCAGTCAACGTCTCGCCGATCCAGTTCCAGCAATCCGACCTCGTGGCCGTTGTCACCGAAGCGCTGCGCCGGTCCGGCCTGCCACCGAACCGTCTCGAACTGGAGATTACAGAATCAAGCCGCGTGACCGATCCGCGCCTCGTCAGCACCATCATGTGGAGCCTGCAGCGGCTCGGCGTGCGGCTCTCCGTCGACGATTTCGGAACCGGTTATTCGTCGCTGATCTACTTTCGCGACCTGCCCTTCGACACGGTCAAAATCGACCAGAGCTTTGTGCGCGACCGCACTTCGCCCGACGCCGAGGCTCTGTTGGCTGCCATCATCGAACTGGCCCGCCGCATGCGCAAGCACACCGTGGCCGAAGGCATCGAAGACGAAACGTCGGCAGCCCTGCTGGCGAGCCTCGGCTGCACCTATGGCCAGGGCTACCACTTCAGCCGTCCCGTCCCCGTCGAGCAACTGCTCGCAATGCTGGAGCCCGGACCATTGGAGGCCCGGGCTTAGCGCTATCAGAATGAAAACGATGCTCGGGCGAACGGCTCAGTGGTTCCCATGTCCATTGCCGTTTCCGTTGTTTCCGTTTCCACCATTGCCATTGTTGCCGTCGCCGCCCCCATTGCCGTTTCCGTTGCCATTGTTTCCATTCCCGTTCCCACCGCCGTTGCCATTGCCATTGCCATTGCCATTGTTGCCGCTCCCACCATTGTCGGAGGAGCTTACGCTGGCCGGAGCTTCGGCACTGACGCTGCTGTTGCCGCCATTACCCTGACCATTTCCGTTACCGTTGTTGCCGCCGTTGCCTTGGCCATTGCCGGAGTTCCCTCCGCCGTTGCCATTGCCCTGACCAGAGTTGCCATTCCCGTTTCCATGGCCGGAATTGCCGTTCCCGGAATTCCCGCCATTGCCGTTGCCATTGCCGGAGTTCCCTCCGCCATTGCCGTGGCCAGAGTTGCCATTCCCGTTACCGGAATTGCCGTTGCCGGAATTCCGGTTGTCGGAATTCCCGTTTCCGTGGCCGTTGGCGTTACCATTGTTGGACTGGCCACTTCCGGCATTTCCGTTGCCGTTCCCGGAATTGCCTCTTCCATTCGAAGGGTTACTGACCGCTGACTCACCGTTTACGCCAGTATTGCGGTTTTCCCCACTGCCTGAGCGTGACTGCTCCAGGGTGCCGCTTTGCACCGCAGCGACCGCTTCGCTCGCGGCAATGGCTCCACTGATCACAGCCTCGCGTGCGGCCGCCGGCACCACTTCGCCCTGGATCAGGAAAACGGAATTCTCGGAACCGGGACCGGACACGTTGAGCGGCTGGCTCTGGCGTGCTTCGGCCGTTTGGCCAGGCGTCACGTCCACCACCATTTCATGGCCAGCGTCCTGCACCTGGACCACGCCACGATCCACACTGACGCTCGCCTGCCCATTGCTGTAAGTAACGGTGAACTGCGTGCCTTTAACCACGGCGGCGAGCACCGGCGTCTGCACCGAAAAATGCTGCACATTCCGTCGCTCGGCTTCGATGGTCACCGTGCCGCGCGACTGGATCACGCTGGTCATCTTCTGCCCGCCGGCGTCGCGAATGGCTATTTCAGTATTGGGCGCCACGGAAATGCGCTCGGCGCCGCGCACCAGGTCTACCCTTCCGTTGGACTCGGTACGGATCTGGCCACCATCTGGCACCATCTGGCCGCGCGCCAGCACCACCCAGTCCCCGCCCTGCAACATGGTCACGTTGCCGCGCAAGCGGTCTGCCACCCAGTCATCAGCTAGAACACTGGTACTGACCGAAGCCAAGAGCACGGCAGCAAACATCAGTCGAATCGGACGCATAGGAACTCCCAAGGCGGCTTCTGCCGCGTTGGAAACACCTTACGGTTAAACCCTAGCGCAAATCATTCACCTGGGATGGTGCCGCCGTTGTTCAGCCATCACATCAGCTGCCACGGTTAACTCGACGTAACCACACGTTTATGGCTTGAGCCCGACCGGAACCGGGGGCGGCGCGTGCAACACGGTGATCCGCACCCGCTCATTGGCGGCCATATAGGGGTCGTTGGGGAAAAAGGGTTCGTCCGTCGACCGTCCGATCACCGATTTTACCCGGTCGTCGCTCATCCCGAACTCCCCCAGGATCGAACGCACGACATTGGCCCGGTCCGCCGACAACTCCCATGGCCCATAGCGGGGATTATCATAGCGCCCACCTGCTGCGGTATGGCCCGAGACCGTTACCTGCGCGTTAAGCTGCTGCAAGACCGGCGCGATGGCCGCGATTGCCGCTCGGGTCGGCTCCAGCGGGAATTTCGATCCTTCCGGAAACATCGGCCGGCCTTGCTGGTCGACGATCTGGATATCGAGCCCCTCTTCGGTCTCTTCGATGAGGAGGTTGTCCATGAAGGGCGTCAGTTCCGGCAGCGACTGCCAGGCCTGCTTGATGCTGGCCGCAGCACTGTGGAAGGCCTCGCTGTCGAGCGATTGCAGGTTGAACTCGCTGTCGCTCGAAGCCTTCTGCTCGCTGCCCTGCTGGCGCGCCGGGCCGCCGATATGGGTCTCGGTGGTTCCCTCGTCCGAACTCTGCGGCGAAGCTGGCTTGGCCTCGATCACATCGGCCGACGAGCCCGACATCCGGTTGCCCGAATTGTCCATGGCATTGCCGCCCATGACCCCGCCGGCGCCGCTGGTGGTGACGCTGAGCGCGGCGGGCGCGAAGTAGTCGGCAAGACCCTGCTTCTGCTCCGGCGTCGTCATGCTGATCAGCCACAGCAGCAGGAAGAACGCCATCATCGCGGTCACGAAGTCCGCATAAGCGATCTTCCAGGCGCCGCCATGGTGGGCGTGCCCCTTCTTCTTGACCTTCTTGATGATGATCGGCTGATCGTACTGCGCCATGGCCCGACGTCCTTATGCCGTTGCCGGCAGGGCAGCAGTGGCGGCCTCGACCTCGACAAAGGTCGGGCGGACTTCGCTCATCAGCGCCTTGCGCGCGAACTCGATCGCCATCACCGGCGGCTGCCCGCCGATATGGGCGAGAAGGCCCACCTTGAGCGACAGGAAATACTTGGATTCCGCCTCAAACGTGTTCTTCAGCGACTGCGCGAAGGGCGAAAAGAAGCCATAGGCGACGAACACGCCAAAGAACGTACCCACGAGTGCGCCACCGATCATGTGGCCCAGAACTTCCGGCGGCTCGGCAATCGCGCCCATCGTATGGATCACGCCCAGAACGGCCGCGACGATGCCCAAAGCCGGCGTCCCGTCAGCCAGCGCCTGCATGGCCGAAACCATGCGCTCCTGCTCCTGATGGTGGGTTTCGAGCTCCTCGTCCATCAATGCTTCCATCTCATGCACATTGTTGGACCCCATGGTCACCATGCGCATGTAGTCGCAGACAAACTCCACCGCGTGGTGGTTCTTGGCGAAAGTGGGAAAGGCGTTGAACAAGGACGAGTTATGCGGGTCCTCGATATGCGGTTCGATGCCCAGAATGCCCTTCTGCTGCACCAGCTTGAACATCGAAAATTGCAGGCCCAGCAGTTCGAGATAGGCCGTCTTGCTATATTTCGGGCCCTTGAACAGTGTCCCGAACATCGCCGGCACGCCTTTGAGCACCGGTCCGCCATTGGCAATGATAAAGGCGCCTATAGCCGCGCCAAGGATGATCAGGAATTCAAACGGCTGCCACAGCACTTCCATGTGCCCGCCGACGCCGAGATAGCCGCCAAAGACGCAGGCGAAGACGACAATCACACCGACAATCAGACGCATAACGCACACTCGAATTCGAACGCAGCACGCGCGTCCGGGGGAAAAGCCTCGGCCGCACGGCGATAATGCGCGGTTAGGCTTAACACCGGGTGTATTTGATCGCCCTGCCCCCTTGCCTTCCTCCTTGTTTCAGAGGCTCATGGCGGCACCATCCATCGCGCGTCCACTGGAACATCCCATGGCCCTTCGCCTCACTGCCCTTTCTATCGCCTTCGTGCTTGCTGTCGCCGCGCCTGCTCTTGCGCAGGAAGAGGAAGTCTATCAGCAGATCGAAGACATTCAGGGCGATGCCGACGGCTTTTTCGAGCTGTTCTCGGCGCTTCAGGACGCTGCCATGTTCGGCGATCCGACGACGATCGCCCAATATGCCAACTACCCGCTGCTCGTGAACGCCAATGGCGAGAGCTATGATGTTCTCGAAGAACAGGACCTGCTCGACAACTTCGACACCCTGGTCAGCCCTGAAACACTTCAGGCACTGCTGGAACAGGACGTTGCCGACCTGATCGTTACCTCCGAAGGCGTGGGCATCGGCAACGGCGCGATGTGGCTGAGCAACTTCTGCGTCGACGATGCCTGCGAAGAAACCTACTGGGGCATTTTCTCGATCAACAACTAGCGCCTAGCGAAGCGCGAAGTCGGGCCTGCCCTCGCCGGTTTCGCTATGCGTGTGTACCACTAGCGGCCGGATCTCCATCCGGCCGTATCGGAGGATCGGATCGTCCTCAAACAGAGGCGTCAACTCGCCGATGCTTTCCGCCTGCAGCAGCAGGAAGCCGCCGACCACTTCTTTGACTTCGCTATAGGGGCCATCCATGGTGATCAACTCGCCATCGACATTGCGCAACGAACGCGCCGTCTCGAGCGCGGCGAGCGGCGAGGCAAAGATCAGGTGCCCGCTGTCCCGCAACTTGCGATCGTGCCGGATCGTCGCGTCATCCAAGAGCCGCAAATCTTCGGGCGTAAGGTGGTCCATCGCTCCAGGTTCGAAATAAACAAGTGCCATAAATCGCATCGCATCCTCCTGCTCTGCCCTTACGACGAATGAGCGGGCCAGTTTTTGCTGACCCGCTCAGGTATTTTAGATCGTGCCGCGCTCCCGGCGCACTTCCATGACCTTGTCCACGTCAGCAGCCGAGTGCCGTTCGGTGACGATCTCGTCTTCCGGCCCCTGCCCCGCAAGAATGATCCGGCCGCGCTTTACCGCTTCGCGCGCATCCAACTGCTTGGCCCAGCGCACCACATTCTTGTAGCTCTCGACGTCGAGGAATTCGGCGGCATTATAGGCGCGACCCAGCACCAGCCCGCCATACCAGGGCCAGATCGCCATGTCGGCGACGGTATATTCGCTGCCCGAAACATATTCATGGTTCCCCAACTGCCGGTCGAGCACGTCGAGCTGGCGCTTGGCTTCCATCGCATAGCGGTCGATTGCGTACTGGATCTTGGTCGGCGCGTACGCAAAGAAGTGCCCAAAGCCGCCGCCCAGAAACGGCGCGCTGCCCATCTGCCAGAACAGCCAGTTCATCGTCTCCGCCCGCTGCGCCACATCCTTGCTGAGGAATGCGTCGAACTTATCGGCGAGATAAACCAGAATCGACCCGCTCTCGAACAAACGGATTGGCTTTGCCGGTCCGTAGTCGATCATAGCGGGAATCTTGGAATTCGGATTGATCTCGACGAAACCCGAACCGAACTGGTCGCCTTTGCCGATATTGATCAGGTAGGCGTCGTATTCGGCGTCATGCCCGGCAGCCAACAGCTCCTCGAGCATGATGGTGACCTTCTGCCCGTTTGGCGTCGCCAGCGAATGAAGCTGCAGCTTGTGCTCGCCGCGCGGCAACTCCACCTCGCGCTGCGCGCCGGCCGTCGGCCGGTTGATGCTGGCAAAGGCCCCGCCATTACCGGGTTCCCACTTCCAAACCTTTGGCGGCACGTATTCTGCGTCGAACATTACAAGACTCGCATTGTTGATCGTTCTGCCCGCTTATATCGGCTATTGCCGATGGAAAACCAACCCCGCCCTGCCATTGCCAGCCAGCGCCCCTGCGGCTAAGCCTCGCCCATGACTGCAGAGCCCTTCGAAATCTACCTTGTCGCCACGCCGGGCCTGGAAGCGCCGCTTTGCGACGAGGCCCGCGCCGCCGGCTTTGCCGATGCAAAGGTCACCGATGGCGGCGTTGCCTTCATGGGCAGCTGGCCCGATGTCTGGCGCGCCAACCTCACCCTGCGCGGCGCCACCCGTGTCCTCGCCCGGCTCGCGAGCTTCCGCTCCGTCCACCTCGCAAAGCTCGACAAGTCCGCGCGCAAGCTGCCCTGGGCCAATTGGCTCCGCCCGGACATGCCCATCCATGTCGAAGCCAGCTGCAAGCGCTCGCGCATCTACCACGACAAAGCCGCCGCCCAGCGTGTCGCCACCACCATAGCCGAAACGCTCGGCGCTCCCATCAGCGAAACGGCAGACCTTCGCATCATGGTGCGCATCGAAGACGACCTCGTTACCATCAGCGTCGACACAACCGGCGCCTCGCTGCACAAGCGCGGCTTCAAGGAAGCGGTCAACAAGGCGCCGATGCGTGAAACCATGGCCGCAATGTTCTTGGCGCAATGCGGGTTCACCGGCACCGAGCCAATTCTTGATCCGATGTGCGGCTCGGGCACTTTTCCCATCGAAGCTGCCGAAATCGCCGCGGGTCTCCTGCCGGGCCGCGAGCGCCCCTTCGCCTTCGAACTGCTTCCCAGCTACGACGCCCAAGCTTGGGCCGCACTCCGCGCCTCTGCCACGCCCCAGGTGCCATCGATTCTCTTCTACGGTTCCGACCGGGACCCGGGCGCCATCCGCATGGCCGCCGAAAACGCTGCGCGCTCCGGCGTGACCGCCTGGACCCGCTTCGAACAAAAGTCGCTTCAAGACCTGACGCCGCCCGAAGGCCCGCCTGGTCTCGTCATCCTCAACCCGCCTTACGGCAGTCGCATCGGCTCCAAGGGCCCGCTGATCGCCGTTCACCGCACCTTGGGCACAGTGCTCAAGAACCGTTTTGGCGGCTGGCGCGTTGGCATCATCACTGCAGACCGGCAACTGGCCGAAGCCACGGGCCTCCGCTTCGAGCCCATGCTGCCGCCGGTTCTCCATGGCGGCATTCGCGTCGCCCTCTACCGCGCGCAGCTCTGAACGGCGCCCATCCACACAATTTGAACCAATTGCTAACCATACTGGCAGCCATGCAAGTTTGGGGCGCAACGAATGCGGCCCGGCCCACCTTTCCTTGTCGTGGATAATCAGGGGGTAGTGCAAATGGGTAAGAGCGGTCGTGTTCTCGTCGTCGAAGACGAAGTCATCCTGCTTCTTGATCTGGTCGACAGCCTTGTCGATTTCGGCCTCGAGCCGTTGCCGGTGACCACGGCCAGCGGCGCAGCAAGCCTGCTCGGCGATAACATTGCCGGGCTCATCACCGATATCGAACTTCCGGGCGCCTACGACGGATTGCAGCTGGCACGCTTGGCAGCCCGTTCCCGCCCCGGCCTTCCGATCGTCGTCGTTTCGGCAGGCGTCCGTCCCAGCCGGGAAGACCTTCCCACAGGCGCCGTGTTTCTCCCAAAACCTTACCGCGTCGAAGACATTGTTGCGGCTTTGGAAAGCCAGCGCATCGCTCGCGCCGCGTAAGAAAAAAGCCCCTCCGAAGAGGGGCTTTCTGTTTTAGCGGCCATGCGTCAGGCGGATGATGCTCGAACTGCTGTCATCGGTGACGGCATAGACCGCCCCATCTGGACCGACCTTGACGTCGCGAATACGCGCTTCAAGCGGCACGCGTTCCTCGAACGCTACCTGGTCGCCGTCCATATGCAGCACGACCACGCCGAGCGCTTGCAATCCGCCGATCAGGAACGCACCCTGCCATTCAGGGAATTCGTCGCCCTCATAATAGGCCATGCCAGAAGGCGCGATCACCGGGTCCCAATAATAAACCGGCTGCACGGTTTCAGCATTCTGCGTCACGCCTTCGCCGATCTGGGTGCCATCATAGTTGATGCCGTAAGTGACTTCCGGCCAGCCATAGTTCACACCGGCTTCGGGACGGTTGAGCTCATCGCCGCCCCGCGCACCATGCTCGGCGGTCCAGAGACGCCCTTCGCCATCAAGCGTCGCGCCCTGCACATTGCGGTGGCCAAGGCTCCAGATCTCGGGCCGCGCACCTTCGGTCTCGACAAATGGGTTGTCCGGCAAGGCCTGACCTTCAGCATCGATGCGGAAGATCTTACCCAGCCCGCTTTCCAGTTCCTGCGCCTGGTCGCGGATCGGCTCGTCCGATCGTTCGCCGACCGTCACGTAAAGCGTGCCATCTTCATTAGGCACGATGCGCGAGCCAAAATGCAGCCCACCATCATAGCTCGGCTCCTGCCGGAAGATCACCTCGACATCCGAGACGCTGGCGCCACCGGCCTCATCCAACGTCAGCGTAGCCGCAGCGACCGACGTCCCATTGCCGTCATCGCGCGGTTCGGCAAACGAGAAATAAATTCGTCCCGTTGTGTCGAAGTCCGGGGCCAGCGCAACATCCAGAAGGCCACCCTGTCCTTCCGAGTCCACCGCTGGCAGTTCACCCTCGACTTCAGTGGCCTCGCCTTCAGGCGTCACGATATGAAGCGCGCCCTCCTTGGCTGTCACCAGCATTCGGCCGTCCGGCAAGAATTCCAGCGACCAGAGCTGCGGCAGGCCTTCAGCCACCACTTCGCTCGTGACCGATGCGGGAGCGTCTGGCTGCGGCGCACGCGCCTGGTTTTCGGAGGCCGGAGTCTGGTCCGGCGCGTTGGCTGGCCCGGCATCGAACGGGGCTTGTTGTGCAAGAACCGGCGTTGCGAGCAGCGCTGCCGAAAGCATGGTGCTGGCGAGAAGGCGTGAGGACAATATCATGGCAAACTCCTATAGGGATTTGTCGGATAACAACTAAAGACTCCTACAGCGTGATCGTTGCGCACGCGACTTCACGATCCGGTGGCCTTGCTGATCACAAAGCGGCGTTCCGGCAATCGATTTGGAACACTTCGCGCTCTTCGATCCTTGATGGGGCTCGTGTACAGTCGAGTTGCCAATGTTGATGTCTTCCACGACCGAGCAAGAGCTGCAAAGCTTTATCCAGGACCCTAATTTTCCCTGCGTCGGCGCCAAGTCTGCCCTGGGTAAGGGTCAGCTCCACACCTATACCGCCCGCCAGATCGACAGCGCCTGGAACGATGTCGAAATCCAGGACCGGCTTATGCAGTTTGCCTGGAACTACACCCAGGACAAAACGCTCTTCACCAGCTTCGCCGTGATTTTCGAAGGCCCGCTCGATCTGACGGAAAAAGAATTCGAGCGCTTCATGTGGGACCGTATCCAGTCCCTAACGGAAAAAGACGCCTGGCGTGGCCAGCCTCCTGACCCCCGTGTTTCATCCGATCCCAACGATCCCCATTTTTCGCTGAGCTTTGGCGGCGAAGCCTTCTTCGTCGTCGGCCTTCACCCCCACGCCAGCCGACCAGCCCGCCGCTTTGCCTATCCGACCATGATCTTCAACCTGCACGATCAGTTCGAAACCCTGCGCGAGCAGAACCGCTACGAAAAGCTGCGCGCGTCCATTCTCGATCGCGACGAAAAGCTCGCCGGTAGCATCAATCCGATGCTCGCCCGTCACGGTTCGATTTCCGAAGCCCGCCAATATAGCGGTCGCGCCGTATCCGAAGAATGGGCCTGCCCCTATCACCGCGACCCGGCAGACAAGGCGGCCATCGACCCGCTTGCCGCTCTGGCCGAGGATCACTGATGCACCGCATTCACCCACGCTCGGGCACGGCTTTCGAACTCAAGGCCGGCAACCTCCTCACCGTCTACGATCCGCTCGGCGGCCAAGTCGGCGATCTTCTCGCCATCAACAAAGCCGACACGCGCGAGATGATCTCCTCGGGCCGCACCCTCGACTATGCCGAAACCATCTACCTCACCACCGGCAACAAGCTTTATTCGAACCGCTCCAATGTCATGCTCGAGATCATCGAGGACACCGTCGGAACCCACGATTTCCTGCTCACCCCCTGCTCGGAAGCCACCTTCCGCCTTTGCTACGACAACGAGCCACCCCACCAGGGCTGCCACGGAAACCTCCATCACGCGCTCGAGCCCTATGGCATAGCCGAAGACGATATACCCATCGCCTTCAATTGCTTCATGAACGTCCCCGTCGATGGCGCAACCGGCAAGTTCAAAGTCCTGCCACCCAAAAGCAAAGCCGGCGACTACATCCGCTTCCGCGCCGAGATGGACCTCATCATCGGCCTCACCGCCTGCTCAGCTCCCGCCAGCAATGGCGGCTCCTTCAAGCCGATCGATTATGAGGTGACGGCAGGCTGAACGGCCTTGCCGCCACCGCAATCGCTCGCCATGAGCGTCTCTCCCGGAGATGCTGATGCGGCACGTTCTTCTTGCAGCCCTGCTGTTCGCCCTCGCGTCCCCCTTACCGGCGACTGCCCAAAGCGATTGGCCCGCTGAAAAATGCCGGCTCTACGAGAGCTACTGGACCGAAGCGCTCGAGCGTTTCGGCAGCGATGACCTCAACTACAATTTCATCGCCGCCAACGAGAACTTCATCGCCGCCGGCTGCTCGGAAAAAGGCACCGCCTGCCCGCGCTCCACGCAAGAACTCGACATCGCCAATGCCCTCTCGATCCTGATGATCAACGCTGGCGCCGCCAGCACCTTCCTGCCTTTCCACTGCCCGTCCACTGACGCCTCTTAGCGCTGCGGCACCGTCACAAGCGGCATGATCAGGCGCACCGTGACGCGCCGGTTGAGTTTGCATCGACGTTCAACAATCCGCTTCCATTTCGTACCGGAATGAGTAAGCTATGCTGACCTAATTGCCAAATGTCGTTGAGTGCAGCGATGAAGACCATCGAACCGAACCCCCTCGGCATCAACGCCGCTGATGCGCCCTTGCGGACCAAACCCTCCAATTACCCCGAGCCATTCTTCAGCCGGATGGCCAAGCGCGAAAAGCGGGTGCTCGGCGACCTCTTCGGCCTCAAGAACTTTGGCGTAAACCTCACCCGGCTTCATCCCGGCGGAGAGTCGGCGCTGCTGCACAGGCACAGCAAGCAGGACGAGTTCGTCTACATTCTGGAAGGCACGCCGACGCTCGTCACCGACGTGGGCGAAAGGCAGCTGGAACCAGGCATGTGCGCCGGCTTTCCCGCGGGAGGCGTAGCGCATCAGCTGGTCAATCGAACTGAACGCGACATCGTCTACCTGGAGATCGGCGACCGAACAGCGGGCGATGAAGGCAGCTACCCACAGGATGACTTGCAGGCTGTCATGGGCTCAAACGGCTGGGTGTTCACCCACAAGGACGGCCGACCCTATTGATGCTTGTCCATCCCCGCCGACCCGCCTTCAACCCATAGCAGCCATCCTGCCGCCACCCCTTCCCTTCCCCGTCCTCTTCGGTTAAACCGCCCACCTAACCACCATGTCCGGACTTCTTCCCCGCGCCGCAGCGCTCAGCTGCCACGCGGGTTTCGCGCGGACGGGTGTGTCCGGGCGATTCTTTCCTCGCCCGTACCCGCGTAAAACAGCCGAGCGAGCACCATGCCAAAACGTACCGACATCAAATCGATCCTCATCATCGGTGCGGGTCCGATCATCATCGGGCAGGCCTGCGAGTTCGACTATTCCGGCACTCAGGCCTGCAAGGCGCTCAAGGAAGAGGGCTACCGGATCATTCTGGTGAACTCGAACCCGGCGACGATCATGACCGATCCGGACCTGGCGCACGCCACCTATATGGAGCCGATTACCCCCGAAGTGGTCGCCAAGATCATCGAAAAGGAGCGTCCCGACGCGCTGCTCCCGACGATGGGCGGCCAGACCGCGCTTAACTGCGCGCTGTCGCTGCGGAAGATGGGTGTACTCGAAAAGTTCGGCGTCGAAATGATCGGCGCCACCGCCGAAGCCATCGACAAGGCCGAGGATCGCGAGCTCTTCCGCGACGCCATGAAGAAGATCGGGCTCGAGACCCCGCGTTCGATGCTGGCCCATAACACCATCGAAGCCCTGCAGGCGCTCGAAGTCATCGGTCTCCCCTGCATCATTCGCCCCAGCTTCACCCTTGGCGGCACTGGTGGCGGTATCGCCTACAACCGCGAAGAATATCTCGCCATCGTCGAATCGGGTGTCGATGCCTCGCCCACCAGCGAAGTTCTGGTCGAGGAAAGCGTTCTCGGCTGGAAGGAATACGAGATGGAGGTTGTCCGCGATAAAAAGGACAACTGCATCATCGTCTGCTCGATCGAAAACATCGATCCCATGGGCGTCCATACCGGCGACTCGATCACCGTCGCCCCGGCCCTGACGCTGACCGACAAGGAATACCAGATCATGCGCGACGCCTCGCTGGCGGTGCTGCGCGAGATCGGCGTCGAAACCGGCGGCTCCAACGTCCAGTTCGGCATCAACCCTGCCGATGGCCGCATGGTGGTGATCGAGATGAACCCGCGCGTGTCGCGCTCCTCGGCGCTGGCGTCCAAGGCCACCGGCTTCCCGATCGCCAAAGTCGCGGCGCGTCTGGCCGTCGGGTACACGCTCGACGAACTCGAAAACGATATCACCGGCGGCGCCACCCCGGCCTCGTTCGAGCCAACCATCGACTATGTCGTTACCAAGATCCCCCGTTTCGCCTTCGAAAAATTCCCGGGCGCCGACAATCGTCTCACCACATCGATGAAGTCGGTCGGTGAAGCCATGGCCATCGGCCGCACCTTCCAGGAATCGCTGCAAAAGGCGCTGCGCTCGCTCGAAACCGGCCTCACCGGCCTCAACGAAATCGGCATTCCGGGCCTTGGCGAAGGCGAAGACAAGAACGCCGTCAAGCAAGCTCTCGGCACCGGCACGCCGCAGCGCCTGCTGCATGTCGCCGAAGCCATGCGCCTCGGCTTCTCCGACGAAGAAATCTTCGAGGCCTGCAAGATCGACCCCTGGTTTCTCGAGCAGATGCGCGGCATCGTCGACATGGAACAAAAGGTCAAGGACTACGGCCTCCCCAAGGACGCCCAGACCCTGCGCAAGCTCAAGTCCATGGGTTTCTCCGACGCCCGCCTCGCCCAGCTCGCCGGCCTCAAGGCGTCCGACGTTCGCAAGCTCCGCCACAGCCTCGAAGTGCGTCCCGCCTATAAGCGCATCGACACTTCCGCTGCCGAATTCGCCTCGCCGACCGCTTACATGTACTCGACCTATGAAGCCCCGTTCGGCGGCAAGGTCGACGACGAGGCACGCCCCTCCGACCGCAAGAAAGTCGTGATCCTCGGCGGCGGACCCAACCGCATCGGCCAGGGCATCGAGTTCGATTATTGCTGCTGCCACGCCGCCTTTGCGCTCAGCGATGCCGGCTACGAAACCATCATGGTCAACTGCAATCCGGAAACCGTCTCGACCGACTACGACACTTCCGATCGCCTCTATTTCGAGCCGCTGACCGAAGAAGACGTTATCGAAATCCTGCTCACCGAAAAGCAGAACGGCACCCTCCACGGCGTTATCGTCCAGTTCGGCGGCCAGACCCCGCTCAACCTTGCTGAAGCCGTGCAAAAGGCCGGCGTGCCGATCCTTGGCACCCAGCCCGACGCCATCGATCTCGCTGAAGACCGCGATCTCTTCTCCAAGCTCCTCAACCGTCTCGAGCTGACCCAGCCCAAGAACGGCATCGCCTATTCGCTGGAACAATCCCGTCTGGTCGCCGAGCGCCTGGGCTATCCGCTGGTGATCCGTCCCTCCTACGTGCTCGGCGGCCGCGCCATGGCGATCGTTCACTCCGCCAAGGAGTTCGAAAGCTACGTCCAGGATACGCTGACCGGCCTCGTCCCCCCGGACATCCTCCAGCGCTACCCCAACGACAAGACCGGCCAGATCAACTCGGTCCTCTCCGATAACCCGCTCCTCTTCGACGCCTACCTCTCCGGCGCCATCGAAATCGACGTCGATGCGCTCTGCGACGGCAAGGATGTCTTCGTCGCCGGCATCATGGAGCATATCGAAGAAGCCGGTATCCATTCCGGCGACAGCGCCTGCTCCCTGCCACCGCGTTCCCTGTCGCCCGAGGTCATCAAAGAGCTCAAGCGCCAGACGCGCGAACTCGCCTTCGCCCTGAAGGTCGGCGGCCTGATGAACGTCCAGTATGCCTATAAGGATGACACGATCTACCTGATCGAGGTCAATCCGCGCGCCTCGCGCACCGTGCCCTTCGTCGCCAAGGTCATCGGCGAACCCATCGCCAAGATCGCCTCGCGCATCATGGCCGGTGAATCCTTGGCCAGCTTCAACCTGACCGAGAAGACGCTTAAGCACATCGCGGTCAAGGAAGCCGTCTTTCCGTTCAACCGCTTCCCCGGCGTCGACACGGTTCTCGGCCCGGAAATGAAGTCGACCGGCGAAGTGATCGGCCTCGACTACGATTTCGCCATCGCCTTCGCCAAGTCGCAGATGGGCGCCGGCCAGAAGGTACCGACTTCGGGCAAGGTCTTCATCTCGGTGCGCGATGACGACAAGCAGTACATCGTCGACATGGCGCGTCATCTCGTCGGCGCTGGTTTCGAGATCCTCGCCACCGGCGGCACCCAGCGTTATCTTGTCGACAACAACGTACCCTCGACCAAGATCAACAAGGTTCTCGAGGGCCGTCCGCATATCGTCGACTCGATGAAGAACGGCGGCGTGCAGCTCGTGATTAACACCACCGACGGCCTCAAGTCGATCTCGGACAGCCGCGACATCCGCCGCACGGCGCTCCTCGCCAAGATCCCCTACTACACGACCATCGACGGCGCCCTCGCCGCCGTAGAAGGCATCGTCGCCCTCCGCGAAGGCGGTCTCCAGGTCCGCGCTCTCCAGGAATACTTCGCGGCCTAATTCGGCACGCCCAAGGTCTTCCTCCCCCTCCTGAAGGGGGAGGTAGCTTCGCTAGGCCCGCAGGGCCGTAGCAAAGCTAGGTGGGGGTCAAACCCCGATCCTCAAGGACACTCAGTCGTATCAGCCTCGGCAACCAACTGCCCATCCGAGACGCTCACCACGCTTGCAGTGATCGCCTCTTCACCCACGCCCGATCCGCAACTGTCGATATAAACATCAGGCAAGTCCTGGATGATCTCGGCCACCCCATCAGCAAGCTTGACGACGCTGAGCCCCATGCCCAGCGTCCCCATATTGAAGAAGCTTCCCTCCAGAACCACTTCGTAAACACCGTCGCCATCGACGTCTACCGCCGTCACCGGCCGGGCAAATGCAAGGTCCTGAAGGCTCCAGCTTTCTGCCAACTCACCGTCCTCGAAGGTGACGATGCGCTGGTTGAGTTCAGGAAAAGGATCGGCCGCGGTCGGCACATCGTCGCTGACCACATAGGCGACTTGCTCAACGCCCGCCTCGGAAAACGCGCCGCTTACCTCCCCCAGGATGACCACGCCATCGCCGATTGTGGCTGCGATGTCAGACCATTGCTCGGGCTCAGTAAACTCCAGCGCCGCCGGATCACGATAGTCGATGACGACCTGTGCCAAGGCAGGCGCAGCCAGAACAACGCTGAGGGAAACGGCAGCAACAATGGGCTTCAGCATGGGAAATCTCCTTGTGTGCCGGCAGCTAAGCCCGCACTCAAGGCAAGATTACGTCCGCGTGAAGAAGCCGTCGACGAGCGCGAGAGCCGCCTCGACATCCTCGTCGCCGACATCAAGATGCGTCACCCAGCGCTGCTGGCCGTAGCGGCCGGTAATGCCGACGCCATGATGGGCAAGGTAAGGCGTCAGCTGCTCACCTGTTTCGCTGCCCATATCGACCCAAACGATATTGCTGTCCGGCATCGTCACGCGCAGCGCCTCATGCCGCGCCAAGCCTTCTGCTAGTCGCTTTGCCCGGCGATGATCGTCCGCCAGCCGAACCACATTGTGCTCCAGCGCATAAAGCCCGGCAGCCGCCAAAATGCCCGACTGCCGCAACCCGCCACCCAGCATCTTGCGGTTGCGCCGCGCGGTATCGATCAGATCCTGCCGTCCCACCAGCACCGACCCGACCGGCGCGCCGAGCCCTTTCGACAGACAGATCGACACCGTATCGAACGGCGCCACAAAGCTCTTGATATCGAGGCCAAGCACGCTGCTGGCATTGAACGCCCGCGCGCCATCAAGATGCAAACCCAGGCCGTGCCGCTGCGCAATGTCAGCTACGGACTGCATATAGCCCACCGGCAGAACCCGGCCACCAAACGTGTTTTCCAGCGCAATCACCCGTGTGGTCGCGAAATGGCTGTCGCTGCCATCCTTGAT
Source organism: Devosia rhizoryzae (assembly GCF_016698665.1). Taxonomy (NCBI): domain Bacteria; kingdom Pseudomonadati; phylum Pseudomonadota; class Alphaproteobacteria; order Hyphomicrobiales; family Devosiaceae; genus Devosia; species Devosia rhizoryzae. The sequence goes on along the minus strand of NZ_CP068046.1, from coordinate 545,599 downwards.
CGCGCTCTCGATATTGCCGAGCGCCATCGTGCCATCCGCCTGATGCGCGATCGGCTGCGGCTGGATAGAGCCGAGCACTGCCGCCCCACCCGCCTCATACTTATAGCAGTGCGCATTCTGTCCGGCGATGAACTCGTCGCCACGCCCGCAATAGCTCATCAGCGCCAACAGATTGGACATGGTCCCGGAGCTGACAAACAGCGCCGCATCCTTGCCCAGCATGCCGGCCATTTTCTGTTCGAGCAGGTTGACGGTCGGATCATCGCCGAAGACGTCGTCCCCGACTTCCGCCGAAGCCATGGCCGCGCGCATGCCCGCGCTTGGCTTGGTGACGGTGTCGGATCGAAAGTCGTGGCGAATGGCATTCATCGAAGGGCTCCAGGAGGTCTGCCCCTTCATGCCAAGTCGCGGCCCTCTTGACTAGGCCGCGACATCGCCCCCGTCCGGCACATCATTTGCCGCGATCATTTCCGCAGCAGGACGCCGTGCAACCACAAGCATTCCGGTGATCGGCAAGCCGCGATCATAGCGCATTACGGCTGTCTCGAACCGAACGATTTCGAGCCCAGCATCAATCAAGGCCTCCCGAGCCGCTGTGGGCGAATGCGCATAGCGAAGGCTGGGGCGGAGAAACAAAGCCTCCTCCCCTTCATGCTCTTCAAGCGAAAACGCAACCAGACCGCCAGGCTTCAGCGCCGGAACCAATGCCGCGAGAACAGGCTCCAGCGCTCCGCAATAGATCAAGACATCTGCGGCAGTAACCAGATCGGCATCGGCGCGCCGGGCATTGAGTGTCGCAACCAGTTCAGCCTTCTGCAACGCATCATAGATGCCCTTGCGCGCCGTTTCTGCGATCATCGCTGCGGAAATGTCGATGCCTTCAAGATGCTCCACCCGGCTCCGGAGCTTCTCGCCCATCAACCCGGTCCCGCAGCCGAGGTCGAGCACCTTCCCGAAGCGCTCGATACCGAGCTTCGCCATCTCCTCGCTCACCAAAGTGTCCAGCAAGTCCGGCACCTGGTAGCCGAGCTTTCCCACCAGAGAGTCCTCGAACTTGGGAGCATACTGGTCGAACAAGGCCTCGACATAGCCGACGGCCGTTCCCTGGCCTGCCGGGCCTGCGCCATATGCTGCAAGCTTGAGCCGCGCACCAAAGACGCCTTCATCGTCCAGCGCCTCTAGCTTCCGCCAGGCTGCAATCGCTCCGGCAACATTGCCGGCCTTCTCGTGAAAGCTTCCTGCCAGATCCCAGCCGCCGGCCCAGTCTGGCGCCAGATCCAACGCTTGGTCCATGAGCTCGGCCGCAGCGGCATGGTCGCCACTTTCAGCCAGCATGCGGGCATAGTCCGCGCGCCGGTCGGCAATTACATCGCCGGAAGAATAGGACGCCTTGATCAAGACGGTGGCTTTCGGAAGAACCGGCCCCTGTGGCGCGGCGCGCGGGGATTTGCCGCAAACCGGGTGTCTTTGCAAGTAAATTGCTTGCGTGCCGGCAATGTGACTTTTTGGCTCTTCCGCCCGAGGCGTTCTTCTTTACAATAAGCGTGCTGATCGGCTCCTCCAGCCGACCCCGCCTCTGCGCCGCCTCGCTTCTCGCGAACGGCACCCGGACCCCTCCCGGCCCGGAAACTGTAAGACACTGAACCGCTGCGCTCTCGTCAAAACCATGGTTTCGACGGGCGTTTCGTCATGTGTAAACGAGATATTGAAGCACCCGTAATTTCGGGTTACGCTCCCGCAATCGAATATTGCGGCCGATCGATCTAAAGACGCGAAGACCATTCGCAACTGCTGACGCCATCTTCCGATGTTTCGATATCATCTTGGTTCCGGCCGGTGCTTGGCTGGAACCGCACCAGCAGCAACTGCACGAGGGAACGCGCATCATGGCAACTGGCACCGTTAAGTGGTTCAACGGCCAAAAAGGGTATGGCTTTATTCAGCCGGACGAGGGTGGGGCGGACGTTTTCGTCCACATCTCCGCCGTTCAGCGTTCGGGCATGAATGGCCTCGATGAAGGCCAGAAGATCAACTACGAGATCGTCAAGGACAAGCGGACCGGCAAATCGGCCGCCGACAACCTGACCGCCTCCTGATCGAGACCGCAGAACGGAGAGGGGCGCGTTCTGGAGGGCGCGCCCTTCTTTCTGGGCTTGCCCCCGTGCATTGCAAAGCCATGTGGACTGCCTATCTACCAAGCTCCCCGACGGCTTGACCGCGCGGCGGCTTGAAGGCAAGTTTACGCATCTCCTCGAAAACGTCGTGCGCTGCAAGCCAACGAAGTTTGGCGGGGAGTAGCCATGCCGGGCCGCAGGTCTAAGGGCATGGACAAAAACGAGTTTACCCATGTGACGCGGCCCGAAAGGCGTGCCGCGCGCATGGATTTTATTTTGCCGAACCAGGATGGAGGCAGTTTTGGACAAAGTTCCGATGACCGTACAGGGTCACAAGGCCCTCAGCGCCGAGTTTGAGCACCGCACCAGCAACGAGCGTCGCCGCATCATCAATGCGATTGCCGAAGCGCGCGCCCATGGCGACCTTTCCGAAAACGCTGAATACTCGGCCGCCAAGGAACAGCAGAGCCTCAACGAAGGCCGCATCAAGGAACTCGAGACCCTGCTCGCTTTGGCCGACATCATCGATGTCACCAAGCTCAGCGGCGACAAGGTCAAGTTCGGCGCTACCGTCACCTATATCGACGAAGCCACCGAAGAAGAAAAAACCTACCAGGTCGTCGGTGACCCGGAAGCCGATGCCTCGGCTGGCCGTATCTCGATCTCCTCGCCAATCGCCCGCGCCATGATCGGCAAGGAAGAAGGCGATTCGTTCGAAGTCGCCGCTCCCGGCGGCTCGCGCAGCTACGAGATCGTCAAGATCCGCTATATCTGACGCCGGTTTCTTGGGCGTTTGCCCATTAAGCTGTGCGTTTTTGGTGCAGCAGGGCGCGGCAATAGGGCGCCGCTGATGGTTTGCCTTGAAACTGCGCCCCTTCGGCCCTTAACTAGGGACGAGGGAGTTTTTGACCTTTGGAGAGCGTTGCGATGCACGCGAAAGTCATCATCATCGGTTCCGGCCCGGCCGGCTACACCGCTGCCATCTATGCGGCGCGTGCAATGCTTGAACCCGTGATGATCCAGGGGCTGCAGCCCGGCGGCCAGTTGACCATCACCACAGATGTCGAAAACTACCCCGGCTTTGCCGATGTCATCCAGGGCCCCTGGCTTATGGAGCAGATGCAGGCGCAGGCCGAGCATGTCGGCACCCGCATGGTCAACGACATCATCACCCATGTCGATTTCGACCACCGCCCCTTCCGCCTCCACGGCGATAGCGGCACCGTTTACACCGCCGACAGCCTCATCATCTGCACCGGTGCCCAGGCCAAGTGGCTTGGCCTGCCGTCGGAGCAAAAGTTCCAGGGCTTTGGCGTCTCCGCCTGCGCCACCTGCGATGGCTTTTTCTATCGCGGTAAGCAGGTGCTGGTGGTCGGCGGTGGCAATACCGCCGTCGAGGAAGCGCTTTTCCTCACCAACTTCGCCGAAAAGGTCATCATGGTGCACCGCCGCGACGAGTTTCGCGCCGAACGCATCCTGCAGGAACGCCTCTTCAAGCACCCCAAGATCGAAGTGCGCTGGAACACCGAAGTCGTTGAGGTCAAAGGCACCAGCATGCCGCCCTCGGTCAACGCGGTCACCCTGCGCGATCGCACCAGCGGCCGCACCTATGAACAGCAGATCGACGGCGTCTTCGTCGCCATTGGTCACGCCCCGGCAACATCGATCTTCGCCGGCAAGCTCGACATGAAGCCGGGCGGCTACCTGCAGGTCAAACCCGGCACCACCGAAACCAACATCCCCGGCGTCTTTGCCGCCGGTGACGTTACTGACGACGTTTATCGCCAGGCCATCACCGCCGCCGGAATGGGCTGCATGGCCGCCTTGGACGCCGAACGCTATCTTGCCGAACACGAACTTGCGGAAGCAGCGGAATAAATGTTTCTGATAAGCCATTCCACCGTCACAATTTCTGCGCGACGGTCGCTTAAGGCACTGGGAACAATAAGAGCTGGCTGAGGGGCCACGAGGGGAAACATGCTCGACTGGGACAAGCTCCGGATATTTCACACGGCCGCCGAGTCGGGCAGTTTTACTCATGCCGCCGAAAAGCTCTCCATGAGCCAGTCGGCGGTCAGCCGGCAGATCTCGGCGCTTGAAGACGACCTCGGGCTTAAACTCTTCATCCGCCACGCCCGCGGCCTGGTCCTGACCGAAGTCGGCGAACAGCTCTTCCGCACCGCCCATCGCATGCATTGGGAGCTGCAGCAGGTCGAAACGCAGATGTCCGAGTCCCAGGACGTCCCCACCGGCCCGCTGATCGTCACCACGACCGTCGGTATCGGCTCGACTTGGCTGAGTTCCCGCCTCGACGAATTCCTGCGTCTCTACCCGCTGATCCAGCTCGAAATCCGCCTCAACGACGCCGAGCTCGACCTTGCCATGCGCGAGGCCGACGTCGCCATTCGACTTCACCGGCCCAACCAGTCGGAGATGATCCAGCGCAAGCTCTTCACCGTCCACAACCACTTCTACGCCAGCAAGAGCTATGTGGCCGAACACGGCACGCCGCGCACCGCCGAGGAATTGGACAATCACCGCATCATCAGCTTCGGCGAACCGGTTCCGTCCTATCTCGGCGACATCAACTACCTCGAACGCATGGGTCGGTCCGACTCCAGCCCGCGCCGCGCTGCCCTCCGCGTCAACGCCATCAACGGCATGATGCAGGCCTGCCGCGCCGGCATCGGCATCGCCATGCTACCGGCCTATGTCACCGAAAAAGAGGATGGCCTGGTCGAAGTTCTCCCCGACACCGAGCTGCCCGCCTACGAGGCCTATTTCGTTTATCCGCCAGCGCTCAAGAACTCCAAGCGCGTCGGCGTCTTCCGCGATTTCCTCGTCAGCAAGGCGCGCGAGTGGAGCTTCTGAGCCTCGCCGCTTTTCGCGTCAGTCCGACTATTTCCCAAGCACGCTCCGCATCAGCCGGTCGCACCGTGTAATTCGCCACTGAAATATAACACTTTTTTGCCGGCGCATGCATGGCACGCATGTCCGGCATGAACAAGTCCTGCTTGGTAACGCGCCTCGCTGCCCATATATGCATCACCAGCACAGCGGATGTTTCTCCTCCCTCCCTTGCGTCCGCTGCGTTCCCTCCTGACAGATCCTGTATCTGTTACCCTTGATGGCTCCGCTCCCCTCAGCGGAGCCATTTCTTTTTATGCCGTGTTGATCCGCGAAAACGCATGGCTGGCATGAGAGATGGGCGATTGCTCACCGGGCGAGCAGAGGTCATATAGGTCCTCGTTGCTGAGGCGCGCTCCGATCTCCTCCTCCCTTCGGACCCCGCATCGCGACACCGAACCAAGGATCATCTCCTCCTCCCTTGATCCGAGGTTCACTGGCAGAGCGCATATCCTCCTCCCTTGCGCCCTGCCCCACTTTCGACCTGGCTCAGCCGGTCACAGGCCCCATCTCCGGATGGGGCCTTTTTTCTTGTCCGTGCCTACAAAGTGGACAGGTTGTCGCTGTGCCTAATGCATAGCTCCCATGAGCACTTCGGCATTGTGGACCAAACGGTCAAAATCTATATTGGCTTTGTCGCTGGTGAAGCCGCTCCGTATCCTCCTCCCTCGGACCCGCTTCTTGCGACACCGGATTGAAGCCGAATCCTCCTCCCTCGGCGACGGTCTACCGGTCTGGGCAAATCCTCCTCCCTTGCTCCGGGCCATTACTTTCGATTTGGCTTCGGCCCTATCATCAGGCTCCAACTTCGGTTGGAGCCTCTTTTTTTGCCGCCAAGCATAAAACTGCATGGCAGCATTTCTCATTCAGCGTTTGTTCCGCAACTCGGGCAGCAGGATAGTGGGTCTAAAGCGGGTCGTGGTGCCCCGCTCCTCCAAGGTCAGCGGCTTTGCCGATGGCCTCTGGCCCCGCCCTTCCCCTCGGGCGGGGCCTCTTTGTTTCTAGCTCTTGCTTGCAAACCAGATGACGTGCCGCGCCCCGCGCCCTGGCGAACGCGCCCGGACCGATAGCTCTTCCACCGCCATTCCTGTCTGCGTCAGACGCCTGGTGAACTGGGCATCGGGGGCTGAAGACCAGACCGCCAGATGCCCTCCTGCGGTCAATGCCGCTTTTGCCGCGGCAAGTCCCTTGGCGCTATAGAGCCTGTCATTGGCAGGACGCGACAATCCATCCGGGCCGTTGTCGACATCGAGCAGGATCGCGTCAAAGGGACTGCCCGCTTCGATGGCGGCGCCCACATCGCCTTCATAGAGGGTGACGCGCTTGTCATCGAGGCTCGTGCCGTGGATGCCGGCGAGCGGCCCCCACGCCCAAGCGATCACCTCTGGCACAAGCTCTGCCACCACGATCTCGGCGCCTTCACCGAAACTTGCCAGGGCTGCCCGCAATGTGAAGCCCATCCCAAGCCCGCCGATCAGCACCCGCGACTCTGACCGGCCGCCAAGCCGCTGCGCCGAAATCGTCGCGAGCTGCTCTTCCGAGCCGCTGAGCCGGCTGTTCATCAGCTCGGTCGTTCCGGACATGATGGAAAATTCGCTGCCCCGCTGCATCAGTTTGAGCGGCCCGCCACCCGGCATCACCGTCTCGTCCAGCTTCACCCAAGGCAACATGACCCACTCCACTAATGGCAGGCGTCTGCCCTATCAGCAGCGACCCGGCAACTTCAAGTTACGGCTCCTGGGAGCGGGTTCCCCTTTCGGACGGGAATAAATTTACAAGCTCGGCCCGCCTGCTCTCCGGCGAAACGGAACCAGGAGCGTTCCATCACATTCCCTTACCACGTGCGTGGAGCCGACGGCTGCAACGCCTTAAGAGGAGCATCAAGATGGATCAGAACAATTCCGGCGTGTCCGGCACTGGCGGATCGTCGATCGAGCAGCAGGCCAAGAACGATCTGCACGAAGCCAAGACCAATCTGCAGAACGACCTTGGTTCGGTTACCGAAAAAGCCAAGGAAGACGTCCAGGCGCTGCGAAGCGAGGCGGAAGCCCAGGTCAGCGCCGTTGCCGACCAGGCCAAGTCTTTTGCCGGCGAACAGGTCGATAAGGCCCGTTCCTTTGCCAGCGAGCAGAAGAACTTCGCCGCATCGCAGGTGACCGGCATCGCCTCTGCCATCGGCAAGGTTGCCGATGAACTCGAAGGCGACCAGTCCACGACCGCGCGCTATGCCCGCGATCTGGCCAACAATCTCGACAAGTTCGGCAAGAATATCGAAGGCAAGGATGTCGATCAGCTGATGGGCATGGCCCAGCAGTTCGGCCGCAGCCAGCCGCTTGCCTTCCTCGGTGCCGCAGCCCTTGCGGGCTTTGTCGCCGCTCGCTTTGCGGGTGCATCCGCGCATCGCGCTAGCCAGTCCGCCGCCACCGCTGGTCAGTCGACCTCCGGCAATGGCAACACCTATGGCACCTCGGCCTCAGGCTATGGCGCGGGTTCGACCGGCACAGGTTCGACGGGTTCCTCGGCCTACGGCTCGGGTACAAGCGGTTCTTCCTCGTCCTACGGTTCGGGTTCGACCGGCTCGGGCTACGGCTCGTCCTCGACCGGTTCCAGCTCCACCGGCTCCAGCTCCTACGGTTCTGCTTCGTCCGATTCGTCGACCGGCAGCACCTACGGCCAGCCCAAGAACAACTTCTAAGGGAGCGCGCAGATGTCTCAAGTCAATGAAGGCCGTCCGCTCTCCGAACTGCTTGGCGGTCTCGTAAGCGATATCTCCGGTCTGTTCCGCAAGGAAATCCAGCTGGCCAAGGCCGAAACATCGGAAAAGGTCGGCGAGATGATGGGGGGCGTCGTGTCCCTCGCCATCGGCGGCGTGCTGGCGCTCGGCGCCCTGGGCGTTTTGCTCAGCGGCCTCGTGACCCTGATCGCCTCGTTCTTTGTGAACCAAGGCATGGATCCGACGCTGTCCAACGCGATCGGCGCTGCCATCGTCACCATCGTCGTCGGCATCATCGCCTACGTGTTTATCAACCGCGGCATTGCCACGTTCAAAGCCTCCAACCTCAACCTGAAGCGCACGACGGCCTCCCTTGGCCGCGACGCCGACATCGTCAAGGAGCGCCTCTAAATGGCCTACGATAGCGACAACAAAAGCGCCGCCGAACTGCAGCGCGAAGTCGAGCAGCAGCGCAGCCGGCTGGAAGACCGTATCGACCAGATTCAGGAAAAACTCTCGCCCGGCCAGCTGGTCGACGAACTCCTGAACTACACCAAGGGCGGTGGCGGCGAGTTCATCTCGAGCCTCCAGAAGAACGTCACCGCTAACCCGCTTCCAGTCGCTCTTCTGGGCGTCAGCCTCGCCTGGCTGATCGCAAAACCTGCTTCGTCCCAGCCGTCCTATAGCTCCTCGTCGAGCAGCGACCGCGATTGGGATAACAGCATCAATAACCGTCGCGGCTATAGCGCTTATGAAGACGACGAGGATTATCCCGTCGCCATCATCACAGGCTCGAGCCTCCAGCGCGTTTCCAACCAGGCCGATGACTCAGGCAACCACTTCAGCGAGTTCCTGGACGACGCCGGCAAGAAGTACCGCGCTGCCTCGGATACCGCTGGCCGGCGCGCTGGTCACTTCATGGACGAGACAGGCAAGCGCTACAAAGGCTTCACCAATGCTGCAGGCAACCGCGTGGAAGAATTCCGCGACGAAGCCGGCAACCTCCTAGATGAAGCCACCGGCTGGGCCAACCACACCTGGCAGCGTGCTCGCGAAATGCTGCACGATGCACAGGACGCCATCAGCGGTGCCAGCCAGGCCGGTCGTTCGCGCGTCAGCCATGCTGCCGGCAGTGCCGCCAACCGCGCAGGAAGCCTGGGCAACCAGGTGAATGGACAGTTGGGTTCGCTCAACGAGACCATCATCGCCCAGTTCCGCGATCAGCCGCTGGTCGCCGGTGCCCTGGCCTTTGCTGCCGGCGCAGCCTTTGGTGCTGCCCTGCCCCATACCGAGCAGGAAGACGCGCTCCTTGGCGAAGCCGCCGACCAGGTCAAGTCCAAGGCCGCCGAACAGGCCCATGGTCTTTATGAGCAGGGCCGCGAAAAAGCGACCGAAGTCTATAGCGACGTCGCGGAACGCGCCGGCGAAGTCTACAACCAGGTCAAGACCGGCGTCACCGATGTGGCTTCAAACATCAACACCGGCTCAAGCAACAACAACACGAACATGCAATAAGCTTCGGGCGGAGGGCTAAGCTCTCCGCCTTTTTCCTGGGGGGATCAGTGACATCGTCGAACGAACGCTTTGCCAATGAGCGTGGCAATGGCCGAAGCGCCAGCGCGCCAGTTAAAATTCCCCTGCGCGGCTGGAAAGACATCCTTTGGCGGCTCTACAGCAACTTCAACGATAGCCGTATCCTGCTGACCGCCGCCGGCGTCACCTTCTATCTCCTGCTGTCGCTTGTACCGACCCTTACCGCTTTCGTTTCGCTCTATGGTCTCTTCAACGACCGCGCCAGCGTGCTGCAGCAGGTCCAATTGCTGGCTGGTGTGGTCCCCTCCGGAGCGCTCCAGGTGCTCGAAGACCAGCTGACCCGTCTCGTTGGCCAGAACAACTCCACACTGGGTTGGACCTTCCTCGTCGCTCTCGCCATCGCCCTCTGGAGCGCCAGCGCCGGTGTCAAAGCATTGTTCGAGGCCATGAACATTGCCTATCACGAGCGCGAACAGCGCTCTTTCATCAAGCTCAACCTCATCGGCCTCGGCTTCACGCTGGGCGCCGCCATTGCTGCCGTGCTGGTGCTGACCGTTGTCGTCTTCATGCCGGTCTTCGTCGAAATCCTCCCCGGCGAGAATGTCGAATGGATGGTTCGCATCGGCAGCTATGTGGTGATGCTGGTGGTCATCTCCGTCCTGATCGCCGCGCTTTACCGCTGGGGCCCCAGCCGCGAACAGGCCAAGTGGCGTTGGATCACTCCTGGCGCCGCCTTGTCCGTTATTGCCCTGGGCGCCGGTTCGGTGGGTTTTTCCTGGTATGTCGCGAACTTTTCCAACGACAACGCCACTTATGGCTCCCTTGGCGCCGTCATCGGCATGATGACCTGGATGTGGATTTCGACCACCCTCGTCATCATCGGCGCCGTGCTCAATTCAGAGATCGAACACCAGACGGCGCTCGACACCACGACTGGCCCGACAAAACCGCTGGGCAGCCGCGGCGCCTTCGTGGCCGACACGATCGGCGCCTCCATGCCCGAGGGTGAGGATGATCTGCCCAAGCTCGAACCGCGCGATCGCAAGCGCGTCTCCTGGGGCTCACTGGCCTTTGCCCTCCCGGCCGCCCTGGTCCTCTCGGCCACCCAGCGCAAACAGCGCTAGAATTTGGCTCCAAATTGTCGAACCTTCTGCCCTCTATCCGTCGCGGATGTGAGAGCAGCGGGGGCGCTGCCATTTGGAGCCTTAAGACATGAAGATCGCGGGTTGGGTTCTGAGCGTGCTGATAGCCCTTTTTCTGGCGGGCGCCTCGGCTGCGCCCAAGATCATGGGCATGGAAGCCGCCATCGAACCCATGCAAGTGGTCGGCTGGCCGCTCAAATACTTGCTGCTGATCGCAGCCATCGAGATCGGCTGCATGATCCTCTTCCTCATCCCGCGCACCGCCCTTCTGGGCGCCGTCCTGACTACCGGTCTCCTCGGCGGCTCGCTCGCTGCAAACCTGCGGGTCGACAACCCACTCTTCAGCCACACGCTTTTCAGCGTCTATCTCGGCCTCGCCATCTGGCTGGCCCTGTGGCTGCGCGATGAACAAGTCCGCGCTGTCTTCCCATTTCGGCGCTAACCGAAAAGCCGGGCGGGTAAGCCGCCCGGCCGATCGTCACTCGGCGGCCTGGAGACGAACGCCTTGGGCAGCCGCCGGCATGAAGATCACCCAGGCGGCGATCAGCACACCCGCTGCCACCATCAGCGATCCGACAGCGACGGGCGCTTCCATGCCCGGCGTGCCCTTGAGCAGGAAGTAGAGCGAGGCGGTCATCACTGTCACGCCGGCCGTGTAGAGCCAGAAATGGAGGCGCGGCAGCAGGCCCTGGGCCTTGGCTGGGTTAAGTGCGTAATAGGCACCGAAAACGGCGCTCGTAACCCAGCCGAGCAGGTTAATATGAGCATGCGCCCCCGTCACGTCATGGTTCTGGCTAATCGACATGGCGAGGCCCAGCCCGATGCCGACCATCAAGAACACGATGCCGGCACGGAAAAACAAATGCGATACACTTGGCATGATGAAATCCCCCGTGTTGCGGCCGCGGTTCGAATGCCCTCAACACCGCGGCGCACGCTGAGGATACCCCTTCTCCGTGTTCGCCACCAGCGGCTGCAACAGTTCAAGTCCGTGTTCGACAAGGCTAGGCAATTTTACGGACTATCAGCAGTTTGCGCCTAAACTGGGTGCCATGGCGCTCAAGTTTGCGGAAGATTCGGTGAATTTGTCGGAGATCGGTTTTCTTGTAGCCGATCCCAGCGATCTATACCGGGAGCTCTTTCGTCGCTTGCTCTATGGGTTCGGCGCCAAGAAGGTCCTGGAGGCCCGCGACACCCAGACCGCCAAACGCCTGATGGTGGATCGTGGCGTTGATTTCCTGATCTGCGCCGCCGATCTGCCCACCCTTGGCGCGCCCAACAAGCCCGGCAGCGGCCTTGCCTTCGTCAAATCCATTCGCCTCGACACCAAGCACCCGCAACGCGCCATTCCCATGATCGTCACCATGGGGACGGCCCGCCGCGTTTCAGTAGGTCAGTCACGCGACAGCGGCGTCAATTTCGTCCTGTCCAAGCCGGTGTCTGCGGTCGTGCTCTACGATCGCATCAACTGGATAGCCCGCCGCCCCCGCCCATTCTGGGAAAGCCCGAGCTATTTCGGCCCGGACCGCCGCTTCCGGGAGATCGATTTCGACACCATGCCTAAGCGGCGCCAATCTGACCTTTCAGAAGCCGAGCCCGCCGATGCCGAGTGAGACCCCGGGCCGCCTGATCGAAGTTAAGACCAAGTTCCATAGCGAGGCACTCAAGCCCGGCGGCATCGCTCGCAGCGGCGCACATATGGCGGCAGTCCGCTCAGTCGCGGCACTCAAGGCGCAAGTCGAGCAGCAGCTTGACACCTGCATTGCCCCCCTCGCCGAAACCCTGCGCAACTGGCCGGCGCCAGATGTGGCCAAAGCCTGCGAACAGGCCGCCCAGATACGCGACACTGCCGGCCTCGCCGATATGCATCTTCTGACCGAAGTGGCCATGCATAGCTTTGATTGCCTCGATGCCGTGCTGATTGATGGCGCCACCATGGAGCGGGCCGAAGCGGTCTGCTATGCCGACGCGCTGATTTTCGCCCGCCAAAACCGCGGCACCAATATTGAACCCTTCCTGCCATTGCTCAAGGACTTGGAGAGCCTCACGACCCTCGTCATCAGCCGCAATCGCAAGACCGCTTAGTAGACGCGGACCGAGGAAAGGTTTTTCCGCAGATACGGATCGATAGCCGGCTGGCTTTCGACGATCCGCTCACAATAGGACTGGAAGAACCGGTCGCGGCAAATGGCGGCGCTGGTTGGCGTCACAACCTGAATTGAGGAAATCTGGTTATCCCAGCCCCAGAGCGCCAGATCCTGGAACACGTCGCCCGTATCGGCACAGAAGGAACGGCCAGTATAGTTCGTGCCCGCATAGAAGCACATTGCGCCACCTGCGAGGTCCCGCTGCGGCGCATCGGGATCAAGTATCGGCCAGTACGGATCTTTGCCGAAGTCGATGGCGCCGTTCCGTGTCCAGCCGCGGCCGCCCGGGCCATCCACATTACACCAGAGCTTCTGGCAGCGCAGGATCTTGATGGCCACTTCGCCCGGGATCTCACCCACGATATCGTATTCGTTGCCCGGGCCGGAATGAAGCGTCAGCGCTGCACGGCTCCAGCCGTGGCTTCCCGATTCTGAAAGCGCCATGCTCGGCGCCGTGGGCGCAATGGCAAGGACCAAAGCAAGGACAAAGGCAAACAGCGAGCGCATGAGAGAAAACTTTCGGCAAGGTGCAGCGCGAACTTAGCCGGTCATTGCCCGCGATGCAAAAGCAAAGCGCCGCCCCAAGGGACGGCGCTTGCATTCATTTAGCTCAAGACCGATTAACGGACGCGAACCGAGGCGCTGTAATCGTCGAGATCACCGAGCGACGAAGCGCTGGTCGTGTAGGTGCGGCAGCCGCGGTAGTTTTCGTCGGTGCAGATCTGGACGCTGAGGCCCGAAGGATTGTCGATCGACGAGATGCGGTCGGCCCAATCGCCAAGGTCACGCAGGCCTGCGCCCTGTTCGAGACAGAAGCTGGCACCACGCAGACGCGTGCGGTCATAGAAGCACACATCCTCATAGACCGGCTGCACGACCGGCGGGCGCGGGCCCGGACGCGGCGGCTGGGGCTGCGGCTGCTGACCGACGCCGAAATTGATCGACGGACCGCCCGGCACGTTGATGCCGAAATTGATGCCCGGCTGCTGGGCCTGACCACCACCACCACCGCCGCTCACATACTGCGACGAGACCCAGCCATCAGGACCTGGCTTGGTAATATAGCACCACGAACCCTGGCACTGCTGCACATCGACAGCGGTCCCGGCGCGTGCGGTGTCGACCACACCATAGTTCGTGCCCGGACCCGAGCGCACATTGACGTTCTGGGTAACGGTACCGGGAGCGGCCTGCGCTGCGGGCAGGAACACGACGACGGCTGCTGCTGCTACGGCGACGCCAGTAGCCAGGTTGACGATCTTCTTGCGGGTCTGACGGTGCATTTCTTTGCTCCCTGTTCTGGCAAACCGGCCCCGAACAACGGGACAACGCTTGCGGCTGCCAAGCCGATTGATTGTGACCGGAGAAACGGAGCCGCCTGGAAAAGAGTTCCGGCCCTGCTCTGCAAGTCATGAGTTGAGTTAATCTTGGGCCGGCTGAATGGCACCTGAACGGCTACTCGGCCGGGATGGCCCGCTTCTGTCCATTTTCGTCGAGCGACACATAAACAAAGCGCGCCTCGGTCACCTGCTGGCGGTCGTCCAGCCGGTTGCGCCGCACCCAGGCTTCGATGCCCACCGTCACCGACGTCGTCCCCACCCGCTCGATCCGCGTATAAACGCAGAGCACGTCGCCAACCTTGACCGGCGCGATGAAGGTCATGGCCTCCACCGCAACCGTCACCACGCGGCCGCGCACCCTTTCTACCGCCGCGATGGCACCAGCAATATCCATCTGGCTCATCACCCAGCCGCCAAAGATATCGCCCGCTGGATTGGTATCGGCCGGCATGGCCAGCGTGCGGATGGTGAGGCTGCCCTGTGGCTCGGTCGTGGTCTTTTCCATCATGGTCCCTTTACCGGCCAGCGGCCGACCTCTTCTTCCCAGTGCTTGCGGCAGAGCGACAGGTAGACCGATTTTTCGATCGCCACCTGGTCGCCATCGGTCAGCACGCGTCCGTCCATATCCTGCCGCACCACCATCGTTGCCTTGGCGCCGCAGGTGCAGATAGTGCGAATTTCGCGCAGCACATCGGCAATCGCCAAAAGCTCCATCGAGCCCGGAAAGAGCTTGCCCTGGAAATCCGTTCGCAGCCCGAATGTCATCACCGGGATACGAAGCCGGTCGGCGACCCGCGCCAGCTGCCAGACCTGATCGCGCGTCAAAAACTGCGCTTCATCGACAAAGACGCAATCGACCTTGGACTCTTCATCGAAGTCCCGCACCGACTGATAAAGGTCGTCGTCGGCCGCAAAGAGCTCCGCCGGCTCGGAAATACCGATGCGCGACGAGATCAATCCGACCCCGTCCGCGACATAAAGCGAAGAGGTATAAAGCAGCGGCCGCATGCCGCGCTCGCGGTAGTTGTAGGCGGCCTGCAGCAGCAAGGTGGACTTGCCGGCATTCATCGCCGCATAGGAAAAATAGAGCTTGGCCATGTTGAGGGTTGTGCGCCAGCCAAGGCTCGTGTGCGAGTGCAAAACCCGACGATCCCCAACAAAACGGATCGGCGTTCAGCCTCGGTTCAGACGCAATGGGGCCTGATCATCGCTATCAGTTCGGAGCGTCCCATGTACACCATCACCCGTCTTGCCCTTGCCGCCGCCCTCACGATCGGAGCCGCCCTGCCCGCCACTGCCGCCTCGCCGAATGGTGTCTGGGAGCTCAACACCAAAGACACCCGCTTCGCGCTCGAGCTTTGCGGCGACGGTACGCAACTTTGCGGTCAGCTGGTCTGGCTGTCCGACGCCGATTACAACGAGCAGTATAAACCCTATCTCAACAAGCCCATGGCCACCGCCCTTCGACCAGACGGCGCCAATCGCTGGAAAGGCAAGATGCAGCTCTTCGGCCACAGCTTTCAGGGGACTATCACCGCCCACAGCGACGAGCACATGACCATGTCCGGTTGCGCCTTCCTGGTTGTCTGCAAAACCTACGAAATGTACCGGGTCACCCAATGAATGCAGCCGCTCGCCTTGGTCTTCTCCTAACACTTGCGACGGTCGTGCCGGCGGTGGCCAGCCCGGTCGGCACCTGGGAAATCGAGATGCGCGACTCGCGCTACGAGGTCGCCCTTTGCGGCGATGGCACCCAGCTCTGCGCCACGCTGATCTGGCTCGGCAACGGCGCCGACAGCCCCGAAAACCTGCCCTATCTCAACACCATGATGATCGACCATGCCAACCAGGTCGCGCCCGGTCGCTGGAAAGGCCAGCTCAGCATCTACGGTCAACGCGCCGAAGGCACGATCACCCAGGTCAGCAACGATCAGATCACGCTCAAAGGCTGCGTGGCCTTCGTTTTGTGCAAGACCTACCAGATGTATCGCTACAATCAGTAGGGATTGGCACTGCAACGTCCACACACTCGATTGTCACCCCGGGCTCGACCCGGGGCCCACCCCGAGATCTCAAGATGGCTCCCCGCCCGCGCGGGGATGACAGCTGGTGGATCATCATAGTCGGTAGCTAATTCACCGTCCTTGGCACATGCACCTTCCGCCGCGCCCAAAGCGGCGGCACCGCCTCGACCAGAAGGATCGCCGCAAAGATCAGCGCCGCGCCAGCATAACCGATCACTGGCAACCGCTCGCCCAGGAGCAGCGCGCCGCCCAGTGCCGCAAACAGGCTTTCCGCCGACAAGACGATCGCCGCATTGGCCGCGGGCACATGCTGCTGCCCGATGGCCTGGAAGGTAAAGGCCACCGCCGTCGACAACACCGCCGCATAGGCGAGCTCCACCCAACCCGAGCTCACCGCTTCCACGCTTGGCGCCTCGAGAACCAGCGCCAGAACACTGGCCGCCACGCCGGCCGCCAGAAAGCTGATTGCGGACACAAAGATCGGCAGGCCCGTTTCGCGCGCCACATGCCCCAGCAGCACGACGTGAAAACCCCAGAACACAGCTCCAAGAGTGATCAGCCAGTCGCCGGAGTTGAAACTCGAAAAGCCCCCGCCATTGAGATAGTAGGTCCCAATCAATGCCATCGGCACCCCGACCAGGATGATCGGATGCGGCCGAGCCTTGAACAGCAAGAAGCCGATGATCGGCACGAAGAACACGTAAAGCGCGGTCAAGAACCCGCCATTGGTCGCCGTCGTTGTCGCCAATCCTGCCTGCTGCAACCAGATGCCGAAAAAGAACACGACGCTGAGCGCCACCACCAGCCACCACTGGCGGGCGGTGATAGGCCCCGGCCGGCGCCGCCGTTCATGCAGCGCCAGCGGCAGCACCAGCAATCCACCAAGGATGAACCGCACACCGGCAAAGGTCAGCGGCCCCATACTGTCCATGGCGGACTTCTGCGCGATAAAGGCAAAGCCCCAGAACATGGTGCAGACGAGCAGCATTAAGGTCGCAAGCGGACGCGACATGGCTAGAGCTCTGCGTCCAGGGCCGCGATCAGCTGCTGGATTTCTTCCGGTGTCGTGTAGTGGGTAAAGCTCAGCCGCAAGACGCCATGCTGCGGATCGATCCCCAGCGCCTCCATCAGCCGCCAGGCATAGAAATTCCCGCCCGCGGCCATAATGCCATGCTGGGCCAACCGCTTGGCCACCACAGCGCCCGGCTCCGCATGCCGAAGCGCGATCGTGGGCGCTCGCAGCTCCGGATCGTCGGGCCCGATCAGGCGCACATCGTTGCGGTTCCGCAAATAGTCGAGCAGCGGCCGCCCCAGCGCAATTTCCTGCGCCCGCATCGCCGCATGAGCGCGCCGAAACGCACCCTTGCCCTCGACGGCAGCTCCGGCGATTTCGGCCACCTGCTCGAGATAATCCGCAATGCCGGCGCTCGCGGCGATCTGCGCATGGTCCGGCCCGGCTGGCGTCAGCCGATAGCGCGGCTTGCCCTCGTTGAAGAAGTGCCCCTGGTTCGGCAGTTGCGCCGCCAGTTCCGGACGAACGGCCATCACGCCCTGATGCGGCCCGTAAACCTTATAGGCCGAGAAGAAATAGATGTCGGCGCCGAGCGCCTCGAGGTCGGGAATGCCATGCGGCGCATAGCTCACGCCATCAACGGCCAGCACTGCACCCACGGCATGTGCCCGCGCCGCAATTTCGGCCACCGGGTTGATCTCGCCGACGACGTTGGAGCAATGCGTCGCCGCAACCAGCTTCACCCGCTCGTCCAGCACCGCATCGAGATCGGCCAGCGACAGCCGTCCCGTTTGCCGGTCCACCGACCATTCGCGCACCTCGATACCGCGCGCCGACAGGCGTCGCCAGGCGCCGGTATTGGCTTCGTGATCCTGGTTGGTGACGACGATCGCATCGCCTTCCTTGAGCCAGCCGCCAAAGGCATTAGCCAGCACATAGGTATTGGCCGAGGACGACGGCCCGAAATGGATCCAGTCCGCCGAAACGTTGAACGCCTCTGCCATGCGCTGATAGGCCAGGTTCATCGCCTCGCCCGCTTCGATCGACGCCGGATAAACGCCATAGGGCTGCACCTTGGTCCGGCGATAATAGCTGTCCAGCCGGTCGAGAACCGCCTGTGCCGTATAGGAGCCACCAGCATTCTCAAAGAATGCCTGGCCTTGAAGGCTCGGCTCGGCAAAAGCGGGGAACAGCGCGCGAATGCGGGCCGGATCAAGGGGAAGCGTGGTCATAGGTCGTCCAGGGGGTGAGGTGGACGATTGGTAGTCGAGCCTTGCGCAAAAGCAAACCCCGGCCGTCGCGGGCCGGGGTTGCAGTAGAGCGGTTTTAGCCGCGGTTCGGCCCGCCCATCGGACGGCCGCCAGGTCCACCGTGATGCGGCCCGCCATCGTGGGGTCCACGCGGACCACCACGCTCGCCACGCTCCGGCATAAGCTGCGCCTTCTGCGCATCGGTAAGGCTGTCGAAAAACGCCGTATACGAGGGCTGCACCGCCTGAAGCGCCGCCAATTGTGCCTCGGTCATGGCGATCCGGTTTTCGAGCCGCTCGCTCATGTCCGGCATCGCAGCAACCTCTTGCCCCTCAACCGGCGGCTGCGGACGCAGGCCCTCAATTGCCGTTTCGAAAGTTTCGGCCGCAGCTAGGGCATCGCTCTTGAGCGTGACGAACAGCGTCTGCTGCTCGTCAGTCAGCTCGATGGCGTGGCTGAGCCGCACCAGCGCAATCTCGACGCCTTCGGCGCCGCGTTCAAAGCCGAGCATGCCGCCAAAGCCGCCGCCGTGACGAGGCCCACCGGGCAGGCCCGGAGCCGGTGGCGTCACAGTCGGCTCGGCCGGTTGCGCCTGCTGCGTGGCGGGTGCCGCGTCCTGCGCCCAAACCGGCACAACGGCCGAAACGCCCAGCGTTGCCGTCAACAGGACGACTGCTGTCTTTGCGGAAATGGTCTTCATCATAATCCTCCTTGCATGGGATAAGTGCGGGGGTCACCGGCACAAACCCACCCTAGAGGAGCCTCCCTCGTCGCGACCTTGCGACGACGTGAAGCTTTGGCAAGCTTGGTAAGGTCAGCTTCCGATATACTCGCGCATCGCTTCGGCCTCGTGTTCCACTTCCTCGATCTTGTGCTTGACCACGTCACCGATTGAGATGATCCCGATCAGCACGCCGCCCTCCACCACCGGCATGTGCCGAATCCGGCGACGCGTCATCCGCTCCATCACGTCGGCGATGTCGGTGCTGCGCTCGCAGGTGACCACGCCCCGCGTCATGATAGAAGCAATCGGCGCTTGAAGTGCGTCTTCCGTGACCCGTCCCAACTGCCGCACGATATCACGCTCTGAAAGGATGCCGGTGATCCCCCCGTTAGCGCCGGTGATCACCACTGCCCCGATATTGTGCGTGTTCAGCAGCGCAACCGCATCGGCCAAAGTGCTGGTCTCGGCGATCGTGTAGACCGCTCCGCCCTTGCTGTTCAGGATCGTGTCGACTTGCATGAAACCGTCCTCCGCCTAAAAAGCAAAGTGTGCGCCGGGCACGGACAGGCTGCAATACTCACAAGGTCTAAATGAAAAAGACCGGCGCTGCGGCCGGTCAGTCTTCTCGTCAGGGGAATAGCGGAGGTCACCCGCCGCGGCGCGGGGTCCACTCCGGACGCCGCTGGCGCCTCGGCTGAACCTCGACCGGAATTCTGCCGCGCAAGGCAAATCGCGCGACTTCGAACAGGAGAACCAGAACCAGCAAAGTCAGTGGCACCATGAAGACCGCCACTTGCGTATCAGCCTGGCTGGCAATGTTGGCCGCCTGGGCTGGAGACACGCCGGCAAAAAGCGCGACCGAAGAGCCAAGGGCAACACCGGTCGTGCCGAGCACGGCCGCCAGTTTGAAACTTTTGCGTCTGGATGACGTAGATGAGTGCATGGGATCGACGTCTTTCCTCGTTTCAACGAGCGGCAACTGACCACGTCAATGCGGTCCGACTGTGAAGCGTTTCGGGACGATGCCGGACCATTTGGCGGCCAAACTGTGGCAGGAGCCACCGCGCCGCGCGAACATGGGAGCCGATCATGCGTGCAGTTCTGGGCCTGGTGTTAAGTGTGTTAGCCGTCAATCCTATCCTTGCGCAGGAGGCCGAGACGCCTTGGCGCGACGCCGTCAACGCGCAAATTGAAGCCTTTCGCAGCGGCGACGCCGAGACCGCGCTCGAATATGCCGGCGCCGCCTTCAAAAACACCTATAAGGACCCGGAACGCTTCCTCGCCGATGTGGAACGCGCCGGCTACGCACCAATCGTCGCCTCCCGCACCCACAGTTTTGGCACCTTCCGCGAGTTCGGCGAAACTGCCGTCATCCAGATCGTCAATCTAGTCGGCCCCGACCAGAGCCTCTACGAAGCCGCCTACCAGCTCGCCAACGAGCCCGACGAAGGCTGGCGCGTCCAAGGCGTCGTCATGCGCAAGACGGAAGGGATGGGGATATAGGCTCCCGCCCTCTGATCCGCGTCGACGGGTAAGCTCATGCAGGAACATGCGTGTGCTGGATGCCGTACCCGTTTGTGTGACTGATGCGCTTGATTAACTGCTGGAACAAACCCACCAGCCTACCGTCTCGGCGATCTTCGTTGATCACGAGGACCGCGTGTTCCGGTTCGTCCCAAGCCTGATGATAGATGTCCTTGTAGAGATAGCTTGCGGGTATCATAAGTGCTCTCCATTGAATCGGTTCAAAGGCGAAATGAAGAAGTCTTGAACCGGTTCAATCTGCACCCGCCGATTACACGAGTCAAGCCGAAATTGAACCGATCCAAGAACTCTGTTAAGTTGGCGGCATGAACAAGTCCTCGTCCGAACCTATCCGTTTGCGCGATGTTGCCCGCGAAGCAGGCGTCTCCCAGGGCACTGCGTCCAATGTCTTCAACCGGCCGGAAGTGGTCCGGGAAGAGGTCCGTGCCCGGGTGCTCGAAGCAGCGGAAAAACTTGGTTATGCCGGACCTTCTGTCGCGGGGCGCCTCCTGCGCGCAGGCAAGGTCAACGCAGTCGGCGTCGCCGCTATCGAACCGCTAAGCTACTTCTTCGAGGATCCCTGGGCCCGCAACCTCCTTAAGCACATCTCGGACATCTGCGATGCCCAGGGCGCCGGTGTGGCTTTGGTCTCGGCTAAGAGCGATGAACGTTTGGACTGGAACATCCAATCCGCCGTAGTTGACGGATTTATTCTCCTTTGCGTCGAAGGCGGCGACAGGCTTGTGGAAGTCACGCGCGCGCGCCAACTGCCCTATGTCGCCCTGGCTATAGGCGGCGATGACCCTTCCATTCCGGCGATCGGCGTCGACAACGTCTCCGGCGCAAAACTGGCAGCTGAACATCTTCTCTCCCTCGGGCACCGTCACCTTGCTGCGCTCGCGACCACCTTTGGCATTGATGGCATGGGATATGCCGATGAGGCGCATGTGCGTGCTGCTATGTATTCGACCTCGCGGGATCGCGCCTTTGGCTACTGGGAGGCTCTTGGCGACGTTGGCCTCAACCCTGCCGACATGCCCATCTACGAAACCCGCGAAACCCGGGACAGCACCCACGCCATGATCGAACTCATGTTCGCCGCCGAACAGCGTCCCACCGGCATCCTCGCCATGTCGGACAAGCTTGCCATGTGGTCGCTCGAATGGCTCGCCGCCCGCAAGATCAAGGTTCCGGAGGACGTCTCAGTCATCGGCTTCGACGGAGTCCCGGAAGCTGCATTCTCACTGCCGCCCTTGACCACGATGGAACAACCCATGGCAAAGATTGCACGTATGGCGGTGGACGCCGCCATGGGCGGGGAACAGATTGCCGGAAAGCACTTGCTGGACGCCGTGATTGTCGTCCGTGAGAGCACTGCGCCACCGCGCTAGCCCCTTCCCGCCGCCCCTGCCTTTGGCTAAACCCTCCGGGAACATTCCGGAGGCACCAATGGCTTTTCTGTCCGACGCCCTTTCCCGCGTGGCCCCCTCTGCAACAGTGGCTATCAGCCAGAAGGCCCGCGTCCTGGCCGCAGAAGGCCGCGACATCATTGCCCTTTCTGCCGGCGAGCCGGATTTCGACACGCCGCAACATGTGCGCGACGCCGCCGTCCGCGCCATGAATGAAGGCAAGACGCGCTACACCAATGTCGACGGTATTGCCGAGCTCAAGGACGCCGTGGCGCAAAAGTTTCGTCGCGACAACGGCCTCGACGTTTCCGCCGCCGACTGCTTTGTTTCCTCTGGCGGCAAGCAGATCATCTTCAACGCGCTGATGGCCACCCTCAATCCCGGCGACGAAGTCGTGGTCCCGGTCCCCTACTGGGTCAGCTACCCCGAAATTGTCCGCCTCTGCGGCGCCGAACCGGTCTTTGCCGTCGCCGATGCCTCGACCGGCTTTAAGCTCAGCCCCGAAGCATTGGAGCGGGCAATTACCCCCGCCACCAAGTGGCTAATCCTCAACACGCCTTCCAACCCTACTGGTGCCGCCTACACGGCCGCAGAGCTGCGCGGCCTGGCCGACGTGCTGCTGCGTAACCCCTATGTCCACATCCTGACCGACGACATCTACGAAGTGCTGGTCTATGATGGCGGCACTTTCGCCACCATCGCCCAGGTCGAACCGGCGCTTCAGCCCCGCACCCTGACCATGAACGGCGTCAGCAAATCCCACGCCATGACCGGCTGGCGCATCGGCTATTGCACCGGCCCGCGCCCGCTTCTTGCCGCCATGACCAAGCTGCAGGGCCAGTCGACATCAAACCCCACCTCCATCTCGCAATGGGCGGCTGTCGAAGCCCTCAACGGCCCGCAGGATTTTCTAAAGGACTGGCTGCAGGTCTTCCAGGCCCGCCGCGACCTTGTCGTTTCCGGCCTCAACGCCAATACCGGGCTCGATTGCCTCACCCCGGAAGGCGCCTTTTACGTCTTCCCCTCCTGCCAGCGGCTTCTGGGCAAGACCAGCGCCGGCGGCACGACGCTGACGACCGACGAAGATTTCGTCATGGCCTTGCTCGAGGAAACCGGCGTCGCCCTGGTCCACGGCACCGCCTTCGGCCTCCCGGGCCATTTCCGCCTGAGCTACGCCGCCAGCAACCGCGAACTCGAAGAAGCCGTGCGCCGCATCCAGACCTTCTGCGCCGGCATCAGCTGAGCATCTTAACCGCTCGGAAACCATCGACGGCGACGTGATTTCGGATGGCCGAACCGTCAATCTCTCCCGTGCTATGCAGCGCGCCTAGGCAGGAAAGAATCGATGGATTTCTCAGTTCGCAGCAAAGCACGAGTGTGGGCCGGAACGGTGTTGGGCACGCTGTTCTGCGTGGCTGCAGCGACCATTGTCGACGCGCCCAACTTCGCCGGCTTTACGCCCGAAGAGCTGACCAAGGCGCTCACCATCGACATCCTCCTGCCAACCGTCCTCGCCGGCCCCCTGCTCTATTTCCTTCTCAACCAGATCCGCGCCCTCGCCCTCGCCCGCGACGAAATGGCGACCATGGCGACCACCGATAGTCTCACCGGCGTGCTCAACCGCGGCGCCTTTACCATGATGGTTGAGGCCTATCTCGCCCGCGCCATGCAGACCCAGTCCGGCCCTGCCGGCTCGCTGCTCGTCATCGACGCCGATCACTTCAAGTCCATCAACGACGATTTCGGCCATTCCGCGGGCGATGATGCGCTCAAGCAGATCACCGCCCGCATCCGCTCTGCCCTTCGCTCCACCGATCTTGTCGGCCGGATCGGTGGCGAAGAATTCGGCGTCTTCCTGCCCGCCGCCAATGGCGATCAGGCCCTCATGCTTGCCGAACGCATCCGCAAGGCGGTGCGCGAAATCGCCTTCCCCGGCACCGGCCAGCACCAGCTCTCGGTCAGTATCGGCGGCGTCACCTTCCACAACGAAGGCAATTATGACCGCCTCTTCAAAGTCGCCGACCAGTGCCTCTACCTGGCAAAGGACAGCGGCCGCGACCGGGTCAACATGATCAACTATATCGGCCAGCTCGCCGCCTAAGCGCCGGCAAGCTTGGCCTTGATCTCCGCCCGTTCGGCCGCGGTCAGATCCAGCCGCTCCAGCCTGTCATCAAGCAAGACCGGCACGGCCCCGCGCTCCGGCATTACGGCCAGGGCCGTCGTGCCATCCTCCTCGAGCCACAAAGGCGCTTCGTTCTTCTTGAACCGCGAGGTGGTCAGCAGCGCTTGCTGCTTCTTGCCGACGCCATACTGGTACTGCACCACCGTGCCGCCGATCACCTTGTTAAGCTGCAGCACCGGCACGGCAACAAGGCTCAGCCTGGATCCCTGCATCGCCAAACGCCGGTTGCGGTCCTGCTGCAGGCCGGAGCGGAAAAGCGCCAGCCCGAAAATGGCCAGCAGCACCACCATGACACCAACAGTGATCGTCCGGTTCCACAGCATGTCGAGACCCAGCGACAATGTCGCCTTGGCCGGCTCCCTATCCGAGCGCACCACATCCACAGCATAATCGCCGGAGCCGAAATCGAGGAACATGAGCTCGATATCACGCTCGATCTGCTTGCCCTTGACCGCGTAACTCACATGCGCAGAGCAATCGACGAAGAACCCGCGGCTCGTGCTGCATTCGCCGTCGCTGATCAGCGCATCCTCAACCAAGACCGGATCCTGCGAGATCATCCAGTCATCCGCCACGCCCGGCACCTGCCAGATGGCGAAAAACAGGGCCAGCCCAAGAAGCAGCAGCGCCCCCAGATACCGGAAGATCCCCGGCCAAACCCCGGTGCGCTTGATTCTGATTGGCCGCTGCGGCAGCACGTTGTCGAAAGAAGTCATCGTCTACTCTTGGGTGGGAGAAAGTTCGGCAGGCGCCGTTGCCAGCGCCTCGCGCGCCGCTGCGGCCTGCGCATAGCGATCGATCAGCTCGATATAGCCCTTCGCCTTGAGCTTTTGCGGCGGCACCGAGCGGATCGTGACGACCCAGGCGCCCGGATTAAGGATGATGCGACCGCGCCCGCCAAAGCCGACGCACTTGGGAAACTTGGCCGAGCGCTTCAGCAAAAACGTCGTAACCATCGTCCCAGACGCGTTCACCGCCGAATAATTCCGCACCTCCGACCACATGATCGGCCGGTCAAGATGGCGGTGCTCGACCCGATCCGGATAAAGCCACATGAACGGCGTTCGCGATCGCTGCACCGCCTGCAGTCCGAGAAGAAGAATAAAGCCGCCGCAGAGCCCGAACGCCACCGTAAGGATTATGCTCTCGCTGCCAAAGCCCGGCAGACCGAACGCCAGGGTCCAGGCCGCCAGTGCCAGCATGGGCACCGCAATAACAAACATCATTATGGCTATCGGCTTGGTGTTCTCGTAAAGCGCCACCGCCTCCTCGCCCACCGCCGAGGCAGTCGCCGTCAGCGCTTCCCGGTGCTCGGTGCTGGCGCGGTGCGATGCGCCCACAAGTCCAGCCGTAACCAGGCGGCTCACCGCCACCGGATCGGCGAAGTATGACGCGAGCCGCTTGTGCCCGTCCTCCGGCAGTGCCACTGCCGCCGCGACCCGCTGCGGATCAAGGCTGAAGCCGAATGCCGCCAACCGATCGCGGCTATGCGGATGGCTGTCGGTTGGGTGAACGATCGCCTGCGCCAGGAGCGGCGTCGGATCATCCAGTCCCCGCTCCCCCGCCGCCTCGAGCAGGAACGGCACGATGTCCTCGGGCACCCGGTCCGGATTGGCCCAGGCGTAAGCGACCACGTCATCGATCACACCGGCAACCGCGCTATGGCGCAGCAGCGCCCGCCCCGCCGCGTCCTGCGACGTTAGCGTGGCGCTTTTCGCGTCGGCCTCAAGCTCGCGGATCCGGCTCCAGTGCTGCACCGCGAGGTGAAAGCGATCCGACACGAAATAGCCAAGCGCAAGTGCCGGCGCCGTAAGAAACGACAGTGATCCATCCCGCGCCCTTCCTGCCGCGGCCACGGCATCCAGCGACCGTCCGAAGCCGTTGTAGATCGGCAGGAACTTTTGGCTATAGGCGGTGTCTTCGCCGGCAAAATGAGCCAGCTCATGCCCGATCACGGTCGCCGCTTCATCGAGCTGCATGAACACCAGATGCCCCAGCGGCACATGGAGCGTATTTCCCGTAACGGTTTGCTCATCAGGCAAGAGCTTCACCGGCCCCGACACCACGAAAAAGCCCTGCGCCAGCCCGACCGCGATCGTGTCCGGTACCGGCGCGCCCAGCCGCTGCGCAAAGCTCTCCACCAGCCGCCACAGCCCCGGCGCCACATCCCGGTCCACCGCCTGCGCGATCAGCGGATAAGCCTCGGGCTCGAACAACAGGGAAAACCGCCGCAGCTGCGCCAGCGCCTGCCAGGCCGTGACCAGTGCCAGCGCCACAAGAGCCGCAGCAATGGCCAGCACATAGGCCTGCCCCCGACCCAGCCGATCAAGCCGCACCAGCGGCGCCACTTCAAACAAGACGATGCTGACTGCTGCCAGCGCCGTGATCACCACCAGCCCGATCAGCGCCCCCGGCAAAATGCGCCGCACGACCGAAAATCCATGCAAGAGGCCCGGCCGCGTTCGCGCACCAACGGCCGCAAGCATTCCGCTGACGAGGATGACCCCCAGGCCGATAAGGAAGGCCGCCCCGCCACTGGCGATCACCACCGGCGGCAGAACCTGCCGGTATTCCGCCACGGCCAGCGCCAGGTCAAACCCGCCGATGGCCTCGCGCATCTTGTCGAGCGCAAACTCGCCGACATAGGTATTGCCATCCGCCTGATAGCGCATGCCCATATTGATGCCGCCGAACTCAGGCGGCGGCAGCGCCTCCATCTCCACCAGCTGCGCCTTGAGCGCCGACCGCTCGCCCACCACAAAATCCCGATACTCTGTCCCCCGCCCCGTCTCCCAGAGCCCCAGCGCCACCACCAGGAGCGGCAGCACCAGCGTCGAAACGACCAGAAACAGCTTCGAGTTCAGCATAGGCGCAATCCGGCAAAAATCGTTCAGCCCGAACTGGCTACAGCATTTCCCAAGACGCTTCCATGACGAACAAAAGGGTTCAACAAGCCCCTACCCTCCTCCCCCTGCTCAAGGGGGAGGTAGCGCAGCTAGGCGCCAGCCGTAGCGCAGCTAGGTGGGGTCCCTCTCCCCAATACCCACCCAGCCCCGGCCCTCCCTCCCCTTGATGGGGAGGGTAGCGAAGCTTGGCCGTCAGGCCTTAGCGAAGCTGGGTGGGGTGGGGCAAAGCACGCAAGCTAGGCGCCAGCCATAGCGAAGCTAGGTGGGGGTCCCTTCCCCCGATACCAACCCAGCCCCGGCCCTCCCTCGCCTTGAGGGGGAGGGTAGCGAAGCTTGGCCGGCAGGCCTTAGCGAAGCTGGGTGGGGTGAGGCAAAGCACGCAAGCTAAGCGCCAGCCACAGCGAAGCTGGGTGGGTGTTCCTCCCCCAATACCAGCCCAGCCCCAGCCCTCCTCCCCCTACCAGGGGGAGGTAGCGCAGCTAGGCGCCAACCATAGCGAAGCTAGGTGGGGGTCCCTTCCCCCAATACCAGCCGCCCCCCCAACGAGGGAACCGTAGCGCAGCCAGGTGCCCCCCTTGCATTCCCCCACCCTCCCGCTACTTTGCGGGCAGGGGAAACTGCATGCCATCACCGATCGAACACTTCATCGCGCGCTGGCAAAACCAGACCGGCGGCGCCGAACGCGCCAACTACGCCCTCTTCCTCACCGAACTCTGCGCGATGCTCGACGTCGCCCCGCCACAGCCCGCTTCCGCCGAACACGAAAACAACGACTACGTTTTCGAGCGCGCCGTCTCCTTCAAGGAAGCAGGCGACAAGATCGGTCATGGCCGTATCGACCTCTACAAGCGCGGCCACTTCGTCCTTGAAGCCAAGCAGAGCCGCCAGAAGGGCGGCCGCAAGGCCATTGCCGGCCAGGAAGAACTCTTCGAGCCCAGCACCGCCCCCGCCGGCCGCCGCACCGCCGACCGCAACTGGGACATCCTGATGCTGAACGCGCGGCGTCAGGCCGAAGACTATGCCCGAGCCCTGCCCGAAAACCACGAATGGCCACCCTTCATAATCGTCTGCGACGTAGGCCACGCGTTTGAAATCTTCGCCGACTTCACTGGCAAGGGCCGCAACTACACCCAGTTTCCCGATCGCCAGAACTTCCGCATTTACCTTGAAGACCTGCGCAAGGACGAGGTCCGCGAACGCCTGCGCCTGATCTGGACCGATCCGGCCGCCCTCGATCCCACCCGCAAGGCGGCCAAGGCGACCCGCGACGTTGCCGAACGCCTCGCCAACGTCACCCGCCTGCTCGAAGCGCGCGGCTTTGATCCCGAACTGGTCGCGCAATTTCTTATGCGCTGCCTCTTCACCATGTTCGCCGAAGACGTGAAGCTTCTGCCGGAAGGCAGTTTCCAGCAGCTTCTGAAGAAGTGCGCGGATGATCCGCAAAAGTTCAAGCCCATGGTCAGCCAGCTCTGGACCGCCATGAACACGGGCGACTTTCCTTACGCCATCGAGGCACATGTCAAGAAGTTCAACGGCGATTTCTTCCGCAACCCGGTCGTCCTGGAACTCAAGCGTGAGGAAATCGGCGAACTGCTGATGGCCGCGACCAAGCAGTGGCGTGATGTTGAGCCTGCCATTTTCGGCTCCCTTCTCGAAGGCGCGCTCAATCCCAAGGAGCGCTCAAAGCTCGGCGCCCATTACACGCCTCGCGCCTATGTCGAACGTCTGATCATCCCCACCATCATGGAACCGCTGCGCGCAGATTGGCGCGATGCTGCCGTCGCCGCCCGTAAACGGCTTTTGCGGTTACATGGGAACTATTCTTGCACCCATAGCCG
Organism: Devosia rhizoryzae; assembly: GCF_016698665.1. Classification (NCBI taxonomy): domain Bacteria; kingdom Pseudomonadati; phylum Pseudomonadota; class Alphaproteobacteria; order Hyphomicrobiales; family Devosiaceae; genus Devosia; species Devosia rhizoryzae. The sequence goes on along the minus strand of NZ_CP068046.1, from coordinate 516,834 downwards.
AGGTTTATGCATGCTGCATATGCATAAGCAAAAGCTTCATAACAACAGGAGTCAACGTGAACAAGCTGTACTACGGTGACAATTTGGAAGTGCTTAGGCGTCACATCCGATCAGAATCGGTAGACCTTGTTTATCTTGATCCACCATTTCAAAGTGGACGTGATTACAATGTTCTTTTCGAAGAACAAGATGGCACAAAGGCTAAAGCTCAGATTAAGGCTTTTGAAGATACTTGGGAGTGGGATACTGAAGCAGCGCAGTTGTACGACGAGACGGTCCGCGAGGGGGGCTCCGTAGGCAACGCACTTGAGGCTTTTAGACAGTTACTTGGCGGTACGCCAATGCTTGCATATTTATCCATGATGGCCCCACGACTGGTAGAACTTAGGCGCGTCTTGAAGCCAACTGGGTCAATCTACCTTCATTGTGACTCCACAGCAGGTGCATACCTGCGACTTCTAATGGACTCCGTTTTTGGACCTAAGAATTTCCGCAATGATATTCTTTGGTACTACTACAACAAGATGCACGATAGACGGAAGAAGTTATTTCCAAGGGCTACAGACACCCTCTTATTTTACGTAAAGGATGTCACAGAACCGTTCGTATTTAAGCAGCTCAAGGAGATGCGAGACAAACCAACGATGCAGCTCGCGAGGAAAAAGGTGGACGGGCGCATCGTCAATGCAAAGGACGAAGATGGTCACGTTATCTATCGCTTGAAAGAGGACCGCACGATTGACAACGTTTGGCGCATCTCCACGATACAGCCTGCCGACACCAAGCAAAGGATGGGTTACCCAACTCAGAAGCCTGAACGCCTGTTGGAGAGAGTTATAGAGGCCAGCAGCAACGAAGGTGATGTTGTACTTGATCCTTTTTGCGGCTGCGGCACCGCTATCGCCGTAGCTCAACGAATGCGGCGTAACTGGATCGGGATAGACGTCACCCATTTGGCTGTCGGACTAATCAAATATCGGCTGCTACACTCTTTCGGATCTGCTCAAGGTAAGGACTACGAGGTAATCGGAGAGCCGACTACTTTAGAGGGTGCTATCCAACTTGCCTCCGATGATCGGCATCAATTTGAGCATTGGTCTCTTGGGTTAGTAGGTGCTCGGAAATCTGCAAAAGCGAAAGGGGCAGACAAGGGCGTTGATGGGCAGTTGTCGTTCCAAGAAGGCGGCGTAGGCAGTCCGCATCAGAAGGTACTGATTTCCGTCAAGTCTGGCAAAGTATCGTCGCCGATGATCCGCGATCTGCGCGGTGTTTTGGAGCGCGAAAAAGCAGCTATCGGACTTTTCATAACTTTGGAGCAGCCAAGCAGAGATATGCGGACAGAAGCTGCTAATGCCGGGTTTTACGAGTCCCCGTGGGGAAAGCACGCTAAACTGCAAATCTTGACTATAGAGGATTTGCTTGGAGGCAAGTCTCCAGACTTACCACCATTTCAGCGAGGTGGGACCACGTTCGCAATACCCGGAGTTGTTCCAGACGAAGGGCAGCAAGGTGAACTTCTCTAATCACTCCAACGTGCAGCTGCCGGGATTCCCTCGAATATACAACGACGTTTATTGGAAGCATACCTTTGAATGAACAAGGCCTAACAATAGAGATGGCTTCCCTTTTGTTCGGCAATTTCGGCAGACAAAGAGACGCTGCCGTCCTTGCCGCCTATGGCTGGCCGCAAGGCCTATCCGACGACGAAATCCTCACCCGCCTTGTTGCCCTCAACAAGGAACGCGCTGCCGAAGAGGCCGCTGGCCACGTTCGCTGGCTCCGTCCCGATTACCAGCGCCCGCGCTTCGGCACGGCCGCGCAAAAAGTACAAAAAGGTCAGCTCGACCTCGTCGCACCCGAAGACAAGGGCAAGCCCCCTTTCCCCACGGACGAGCGCCGCCGCACCGCTGCGATCTTCGCCATTCTCGCATCCGCCTCCGGTCCCGTCTCCGCCGCTGACATCGCCACCCGCTTCCGCAAGGGCAAAGCCGTGGAGCGCGAGATCGCCCTCACCCTTCGCGCCTTTGTCCGCTTCGGCGATCTTGCGAGCTTCGACGGCGGCAAGACCTTCCTGCTGCGCCAGGTGGCCTAGCCTTCCGTGATGGAACCCCAATCCCTAACAAGCATTAACGGAGTACAGGTTTGCCCCTGTGACCTCCCAAGGATGACCCCGGCCCATGCACAACGGCCGGGGTTTCTTTTTGTCCGGAGCCGATACGCGCCGGTCCTTCCCCGTGCCTCCCGCAACCGCTACACTTCGTGATCCGTTTCCTGCTGACATCGTGTGACAGAGACCCCATCTAGGGATCATCCTGTCATCCCTTTCCGATCGCGAGCGCCATGGCCCCCAAATCCACACGCCCCGGCAAAGCCGAATTTTCCATCGACGAATTCTTCGCCGAGATCGAGAAGGCCGAGGACATCCAGGCCTCCAAACCCCTCTATGCCGAGCGCATGAAAAATAAGCGCGCCCTCGATCGCGCCGACCAGGCAGCAGCCGCCGCAGCCGAGCCGAAAACTGCGCTCGAAAAGCGCCGCTCCACCAAGGCCAATTACGACACCGCCACCGGCATGGCCCCCAAGGCCCCGCGCTCCAAGGCGAACTCGGTCGAACGCGTCGATTTCTCCGGCCTGGGCGAGGCCCCGCAAGCCGGCTTCAACCACATGCCCTCGGCCAAGACCGTCGCCGGCATGGTCGGCAACCCGCGCCTCAAGGCCGACATGCTCGATGCCCTCGACGCATCGGTGAAAAAGAACAAGGCCCGCAAGAACGAGGACGTTTCGGGCGCCGCCGTCGGTGTCACCGCCACGGTCAAGGCCCTCGAGCAGATCATCCTTCACGGCCGCAAGGAGGTGGAAGGCTCCGCCCCCTGGATGCCGCACCGCCCCGAGCGCCCCACCAAGCGCGGCGCCTCCAAACCCTTCCGCCTCGCCACCGACTACGTCCCCGCCGGCGACCAGCCCACTGCCATCGCCGAGCTCGTGGAAGGCGTCGACAATGGCGAAACCGACCAGGTCCTCCTCGGCGTCACCGGCTCCGGCAAAACCTTCACCGCCGCCCAGGTCATCGCCCGCACCCAGCGCCCGGCCCTGATCCTGGCGCCCAACAAGACCCTCGCTGCCCAGCTTTATTCCGAGTTCAAGGGCTTCTTCCCCGACAACGCGGTGGAATACTTCGTTTCCTACTACGACTACTACCAGCCCGAGGCCTACGTCCCGCGCACCGACACCTATATCGAAAAAGAATCCACCATCAACGAGCAGATCGACCGCATGCGCCACTCGGCCACGCGCGCCATCCTCGAACGCGACGACGTCATCATCGTCGCCTCGGTCTCCTGCATCTACGGCATCGGCTCGGTGGAAGACTACACCGCCATGACCATCGACGTGCAGAAGGGCGAAAAGATCGACCAGCGCCAGCTGCTCGCCAAGCTTGTCGCCCTCCAATACAAGCGCGGCGACACCGGCTTCGTGCGCGGCACCTTCCGCGTCCGCGGCGATACCGTCGAAATCTTCCCCGCCCACTATGAAGCCGCCGCCTGGCGCGTTTCCCTCTTCGGCAACGAGGTCGAGGCGATCACCGAATTCGATCCCCTCACCGGCCGCAAGTCCGCCGACCTCACCTTCATCCGCGTCTACGCCAATTCCCACCACGTGACGCCACGCACCACCATGAACCAGGCGCTCAAGCTCATCAAATCCGAGCTCGCCGCGCGCCTCCAGGAACTCAACGGCGCCGGCCGCTTCCTTGAGGCCCAGCGCCTTGAACAGCGCACGCTTTTCGATCTGGAAATGATGGAAGCCACCGGCTCCTGCGCCGGCATCGAAAACTATTCGCGCTACTTCTCCGGCCGCAAGCCCGGCGAGCCGCCGCCGACCCTGTTCGAATACCTGCCCGACAATGCCCTGGTCTTCGTCGACGAATCCCATGTCACCATCGGCCAGCTCGGCGCCATGTATCGCGGCGACCTTCGCCGCAAGGCGACGCTTGCCGAATACGGCTTCCGCCTCCCCTCCTGCATGGACAATCGCCCCCTCCGCTTCGAGGAGTGGAACGCCATGCGCCCGCAATCGGTCTATGTCTCGGCCACCCCCGGCTCCTGGGAAATGGAACAAACCGGCGGCGTCTTCGCCGAACAGGTCATCCGCCCCACCGGCCTCATCGATCCCCCGGTCGAGATCCGCCCGGCCACCCATCAGGTCGACGACGTCATCGACGAGATCCGCCAGACCATCAAGAAGGGCTATCGCACCCTCTGCACCGTCCTCACCAAGAAGATGGCCGAGGACCTCACCGAATACATGCACGAACAAGGCATCCGCGTGCGCTACATGCACTCGGACGTCGACACCATCGAGCGCATCGAAATCATCCGCGACCTCCGCCTCGGCGCCTTCGACGTCCTCGTAGGCATCAACCTCCTGCGCGAAGGCCTCGACATCCCCGAATGCGGCCTCGTCGCCATTTTGGACGCCGACAAGGAAGGCTTCCTCCGCTCCGAAACCTCCCTGATCCAGACCATCGGCCGCGCCGCCCGCAACGTCGACGGCAAGGTCGTCCTCTATGCCGACAAGGAAACCGGCTCCATGGAACGCGCGCTGGCCGAAACCAACCGCCGCCGCGAAAAGCAGATTGCCTACAACGAGGCCAACGGCATCACGCCACAGAGTGTGAAGGCTCGCATCAACGACATCATCGACAGCACAGCCGAACGCGACCACGTCACGATTTCCATCGGCAAGGGCAAGGACGGCAAGGAAAAGACCGTCACCGGCGACAACCTTGCCACGGTCATCAAGGACCTCGAACGCGAAATGCGCGAGGCTGCCACGAACCTTGAGTTCGAGAAGGCCGCAAGGTTGAGAGACGAGGTTAAGCGCCTTCGCGAAATGGAACTCGACACGCTTGAAGGCGAAGTGTCGTAGTGCCTGCCCACCTCGCCCCTTCGGGGAGAGGTCGGCGCGCAGCGCCGGGTGAGGGGGCATTTCGACCCGGCCGCGAACCGGCGAAATCGCGCTAGTGGAGCGATTTTGGTGCGAACGCCATTAGAGCTGCGCTAGAATGGCTGAGCAGTGCTCAGTGACAAGGTTAAACGGCAGCGGAACATTGAATTGTATACGTTGAGGAAAGAGATTCTATGAAAGTGGTGGCTGAGACCTACTTAAAGCGGCTCAAGTCTCTTATAGATCTAGAAGCTCTTAATCCTTGCAGTCCGCTGACGCTTGCGGTGTCAAGGGCATCATAAAGAAGGTCCAAATCAGACCTTGGCCCCGTTGCGCCGTCCTGCTCACATCCGGTACGAACTAATGTCGCATTGGTTCTAGCAGTCGCCGAGAGTTCTGACATGAGCGCGATCGGCACAGCCGTGCGATTTTTTGAATATTTTGCAAAGCCAGGATATACTCTCAAATAAGGTAGAAGATCAGAAAACGAGTTCATAGATGGTCGATCGTTTCCAAAATGCAGCATAAAGTAGTATTCAATACACGGGACCGAAACAAAGACTTCTATGTCCTTTGACTGTAGGGCTGCATTTACCACCGCTGACAGCCCCGGATCGTCGTCGCGATCAACAACTAGCATTACATATACGGAATGCGGGTAACCGCGTGATGTTCCCGCTAACGCTCGACGGGCATCAGAAAGCATAGTCTGGCTCATATGCCCCGTTCCCTGAACGGAGACAACTAAGTCGTTATTTAGAACTTTTTTGTCAAAAGACTGACGCAAATACTCAAAAGCGCCACCTGTATCTTGGCTTAATATTAGGAGCGTATCCCTCTCAGACTTGCTGTGAAAGCTACGCCTCCTGCGCATCACTACTCTCCAACGACTTCATTGCCTTCACGGCCCTTATGAGGTCAATCTCAGGAAGTCCGCCATACTTGTTCTCGAGGTAGTGCTTGCCGAAGACACCTCTTCTTCTAGGACCTCCGGCCTTCGCTGTGCCAAGCTCTGCTAAAGAATACAGGTGTGTAGCGCCGTCAGGCTGCTTCTCGGTTATCCAAAGCTCATCACGCTCCAAAATCGACATCACCGATGTGTCATGGGCCGAAAAAATCAACTGTGCAGAATCAAAATTTGCTTCTGGACTTCTAAACAGCTCGACTATGAGCCGCAGGAACTCAGGGTGAAAACTTTGATTTAGCTCGTCAACTACAATGGTCATGCCCATCCTAATAACGTCGACTAAAATCCCTGCGATACCAAACAATGCTCTGGTGCCAAGCGACTCTTCGTGGAAATAAATTGGCTGCGAACTTCCAGACCTATCTCTTCTTTCAAATTCAAGCTCTAGATAATATGCCATCCCACCGCTGGAATGACTATAAATATGCTTATCTCCGGTCATTATTGCGGTTTCTTCGGGAGAATTTTCTACAACAGATCTTTCTTTTAACCTAATAGACTCAAAATTCATACCGATAGACTTAAGCAGTTCAGTTATCTGGGATGAGTGCTGTTCAGTCAGAAGCTTCCGACCGGTCACTGATTGAAACCAATTCGAAGAACTCAGCACTGGGCGTAGAAAAAGCTTTATCCACACCATGGCAGGTATCTCATCTTCGCCTGAGAATTGCTCAAGCTTGGATAGCAGCAACTGATTTTTCCCGGTTACCCTTTCAAGGAGTGCTTTGGAAAGTCCGAGACTCTTCGTAGCTGAAATGGTCTGTCCGTTTCGTACAAAGGTCTTACGCTCTCTGCCGGTGTCAGCAGTGCGCTGATAGAGCCACTCCTTGTGTACCCTCTCACCATCCAAAGTTATTCCGTAGCGCCAAACATCACTACTCACCAAACCCTTGAAGATTATTTCGAAAGAAGTTGGACTGCCTCGCAAGCTTTCATCAAGCTTAAAAGGTGTCACTGGTATTTTGTCCCCAGCAGTGTACTTGGCACTGTTCACTACTATGTTCTGGAAAGTCTGAATTGCATTCAGAAAGGACGTTTTACCGGAACCGTTAGCGCCGAATAGCCCGCCGATACGAAGAACGTTCGGATAGTACGGGTTTCCTGTCTCTAGAAGGTACGAAGAGCCTTTAGCTGGGAGCATCGACAGTGTCTGCTGCTCAGCAATGGACTGAAAATTGGAAACAGAAAACTCAATCAACATTTCTACGCCCCTTGTGCATTTTTTTTGCACATTACAGCTGAAATAGCAGGTCGGGGACAGTTGGCACAAGTGGAATTAGACGGCGTACGGGCGTCGTTCGTTTCTCGATGTGCTTGAATGCTACTGTCGTATCGCGCAGCACACCGCGCGAAATCCCAATGTACGTAAGGGAGTCTACGCTACCTCCCGGATGCCACTCTCCCCTACTGCACGGGGAGAGGTGGGGGGTCCAGCGCAGCCGGCAGAGGTGATGCGGTGGACACCGAGTGTTGAGAAACCCCCCACCCGACCTCCCGTAATTCGGGGGAGGAGTTTGCTCCACTCAGCGGCACGACCGCGCCACACCCCCGATGCGGCTCCTCCCCCTTCTGCAGGGGGAGGTTGGGTGGGGGTCCGACGCAGCCGGCAGCGATGATGCGGTGGACACCGGTTGTCCAGAAAGCCCACACCCAACCTCCCCCGTAAGTCGGGGGAGGAGTTTGCTCCACTCAGGGGCACGACCGCGCCACACCCCCGATGCGGCTCCTCGCTCCTTCTGAAGGGGGACTTCGACCCGGCCGAAGGCAAAATCGCTCCTGAGGAGCGATTTTAAGGGAGAAGGCCATGAGAGCTACGCTCGAGTGGCGGTGTGGGTCCGGCGCAGCCGATAGCGGTGATGCGGTGGACACCAAGTGTTGTAAAAGCCCCCACCCAACCTCCCCCGTAAGGCGGGGGAGGAGTTTGCTCCACTCAGGGGCGCGACCGAGAGACAACCCCGATGCGGCTCCTCCCCCGCCTTACGGGGGAGGCGGGGGTGGGGGTCCGAGCGCAGCGAGGCCCTAAGTCACATCGCCCAAAATTCCGCACAACACCTCGAACACGCCCTCTGGGTTGCCCAGCACATCCGCATTGCTGAACCGCACGACACGAAAACCCCAGCGTTCGAGAAACACCGTGCGCACCGTATCGCGCCTGATGCCCTCGTCGAAATAGTGGCTGTCGCCATCGATCTCGACGATCAGCTTCCGCTTCTTGCAGACGAAATCCACCACATACGGCCCGACCGGCGTCTGCCGCCGCCAATGCATCCCGGCCTCGCGCCATGGATAAAGCACCGCCCAAAACGCCTGCTCAGCCGCAGTCGGATTGCGGCGCTGGCTGCGGGCGAAGGTGATCTTGTCGGTCATGGTTCCCTCGGGTGGAACGATAGCAGAGGTGCAAGAGGAGAACACCCCCACCCGGCCTCCCCCGTAAGTCGGGGGAGGAGTCACATCGAGCTTGTGGCACCACCTCGCCCAGCACTAGATGGAACTCCTCCCCCTTCTGCAGGGGGAGGCGGGGTGGGGGTCCTCTTTCTACGCCAATCAACGCATTGCCCCGCACCCCCTCCCGCGCCACCCTGCCCCCATGCACCTCTCCAACGGCGGCCCGCCCCTCGACGACAACGACACCCACACCCCGCCCTGGGGCAAGAACGGCATCGGCAACTATTTCCATTGGGCCGCCGCCAAGAAGCGAGCCTTCGACGCGCCTTTGGATATCGCCAGACGCCGCGCCCAGCGCGCCGCGATGATCGGCCTGACCTACGAGGAATACACCCTCGAAATCCTCGAACGCGGCCGCTATCTCAACGCCACCGACACCACCCGCATCGCCGAAATCATCGCCAAGCGCGGCGTCAGGTACTAGGTTGCCGACAACCACCGGCTGTCACCCCGGCGCAGGCCGGGGCCCATCCTGAGATATTGGTCAAATACGCCGACACCACCTCGGCCACTCGAGCATAGCTCTCATGGCCTTCTCCGCTAAATTCGCACCACTGGTGCGAATTTGCCTCCAGCACGCGAAGAAGCGCCGAGATCATCGCCAAGCGTTCCGTCCGCTACTAGGCCAACAAATCTATCCCGCTTCTCCCCGCCCTGCCCCTCTGCCGCACACTCCCCGCCCCCAAGCCAGGAGTTTGCCATGCCACCCCGCCGCACGCCCATCACCCGCCGCCAGTACCGCGACTACATGCATGTGCGCGAAACGCTCGCCGACCTCAGAATCGAACTGCGCTGCCACCTAGCCGGCGAGAGTTTTGGCGGCATCGAAGCCGTGCTGGCGCGGCGGTTCATGGCCGATGCTGCACGCCTCGTGGCGCGCGAGCCCGGTGGCCGATCGCTCTACCGGCTTCCCGCCACCGGTGACATCCCGCGCGAAGCCATGCATGCCGCGCTTCATGATGTCGGCATCGCCCTCGCGGCCTTCGTTCGGGCCCATTACGACTATGAACCCGACGAGCTCTGGATTGAAGGCGAGGAGACTGGTTGGAGCGCCGACCCAACCTGAAACTTATCCCCGCCCGCAAAACCGGTGGCATGCTTCCCCCATTCCCGCCGACAACACGCGGCACCGACGAAGCGCCGGGCGGGAAGACGGGCCATCCGGGGTCGCCTGGAAGGATGCGTGGATGCCGACACCGGCCAGGTGAGCGTGCGGCTTTGGGGAGATGGGAACTCGCGCACCCGCCTCAAAACCAAGCAATCGCCGTCACCATTGGGTGGGCTGCTCGAGGCGTGCGCACAAAATCCCGATCGTGCGAAGCGGCTTTCGCCTCTTCACTACCAATTTTTCGGGGCGAAAGCCGCTTCTCACCGTGCTCCAACCGGAGGCCCCATGGCCGGCCGGTGCTTTGGCACGTCGAAATGAAACGGGGTGCCCGGCGAACCGGACACCCCGTTGAACCGGGAACACGGGGGGCGATCTGCTCCCGGCTTGTCTTGGAAACTCTAGTTCTTCTTCACCTGGCCCGGAGCTGCGTCCTTGGCCGCGCCCTCCTGCTGGCCCGGCGCCGATTCCTTGGCCGGACCATCCTGCTGGCCGGGCGCAAATTCACGGGCACTGTTGTTGTTGCCGTTGCCGTTGTTGCCGTCACCGATGCTGGCCTGCAGCACGGTCAGCAATTCCGGCGTTGTGGTCACGGCGGTGCACACCGACTCCAGCGTCGCCGGATCCTCGATGCCGCAGACCTGGGCGGCAAAGTTGGTCGACAGCGACACGGTATCGGGCACTTGGCCGGCGCCGACATTGAGCTGGGTAGCCAGATCGGCACGGACGCCGCTCAGTTCGATGACCACGGTGTCCTGCGCCAGTGCTGCGCTCGAGGCGAGCAGGCCGGCAGCAAAAGCCAGGATGGAAAGTCTACGCATTTGGTTCTCCTCAGGAAGGACCCTCGCCCTTATAATTCCCCAAGGCCAAACAATGTTCCGGCTAAGTGGTTGTTTTTGTTATGACATTATGCTTATAGGCTTTGTCAGCCTCCCGTCAGCCGCCACGCCCGGCAACTTCCCACCCCCTGGCTCGTTTCTCTCCCACTCACAAAGGAGAAGCGACCCGATGGTCAAGGAACACCACGACAACGACAAGAGCCCGGCCGAAATCCAGGATCGCATCTGGGAACTGGCCAAGAAGATCGACTTTTGCATGTTCACCACCTGGGATGGCGAACGCCAGCGCTCCCGCCCCCTCTCCGCCCGCCCCGAGCGCGAGAACCATGCCATCTATTTCCTCGTCGATGCTGAGGGCGAAAAAAACTGGCAGGTCGACAAGTTCCCCTGGGTCTCCTGCGCCTGGGCCGACAACAGCAATTTCAACTACGTCGTCATCTCCGGCAACGCCAAGGTCACCAATGACCGCGCCAAGATCAAGGATCTCTGGACCGATTTCGACAAGGCCTGGTGGGACGACGAAAACGACCCCTCCATTCGCCTCTTGACGGTCACCCCCGAAGATGCCGAGCTCTGGGACAGCCCCGGCAAGATCGTTTCCTTCGCCAAGATGGCCGTCGCCGCCGTCACCGGCAAGGGCCCGGAAATGGGCACCAACGAAAAGGTAAACCTCTAGTAACATCTGGCAACGGCGGGAACCAACGCCCGGAGCAAACCCTTGCAGGACACCTTTCAACCCAAGGAATCCTACCATGCTCCTTAACCCAAGGAATCCTACCATGCTCCGCCGCAATATTCTCGCCGCTGCCGCCGTTTTGCCTGTCGCCGCGATCGCCAGCCGCGCCTTCGCCCAGGACGCCGCCGCCCCCGCCAACGATGCTGCCGCTCCCGCGGCAGAGACCGCCCCCGCCGCCAGTGCTGCCGCCCCCGCAATGGGCGAAGCCGAAATGAACCACGCGCAGCAGACCAGCATGGTCGGCGCCCTCTCGCTCCTCCAGAGCCGCATTGCACTCCAGAACGCCGAAAACGATCAGGTCAAGGCTTTCGCCCAGTTCGAAGTCACCGAACAGGAGACCATTGCCGACGTTCTGATGTCCATGCAAAACGGTGCTGCCGAAGCCACTGGCGAAGTCCCCTCCCCGGCCGATGCCGACCTGATGGCCCTGATCGACGAAACCGGCCAGGCCAAGCTCACCGAACTCCAGGGCCTCACTGGAGCCGAGTTCGACTCCGCCTATGTCGCCGCCAACCTTGAAGGTCACCAGCAGCTTCTCGCCATCCAGGAAGAATATCTGGGCGCCGGCACCAACCGCGATCATGTCAACGTCACCAAGCTCGCCCGCGGCATGATCATCGAACACATCGCCCATCTCGAAGCGCTGCAGGGCGCACTGGGCTAAATTATCCCCGCCTCACACGGCGGTGCTATCAAGGGGCGGCTCTTAGGGGCCGCCCACCTGTTATGGAGCTACCGATGCGTGTCATAGCCATCCAGGCATCCGCCGTCCTCGCCGCGGCGACATTTGCAACACCCGCTTTGGCGATCACCATCACGGCGCGCGTTTCAGGCGGCGCCACCACCGTCCATGCGGGCCCCGGCGACCGGTACGACATCGTCGGCCAGATCGGCGCCGGCGAAGAAATCCCGATCGATCAGTGCACTCAGAACGACAGCGACTCGCGCCATGGCAGCTGGGGCGACGCCGGCATACCGCTCAATGGTGCCAATGCCACGCAATGGTGCCGTATTCCCGATTATGGCTGGGTCCGGCGCGGCGATATCGTCGGCCGTGGTCTGGTCAACGTCACTCCGCCCGACTTCAGCGGCGCTGGCTGGTAGCTACAGCCAGCCCATCAGCTCGCGGCGCACCATGGCCTCGATCATGTCCATGCCGGAGGGCGAGGCGTTGAGGCACGGGATATAGGCAAACTCTTCGCCGCCAGCGTGCATGAACGTTTCCTTGCCGCCCATGGCTATTTCTTCCAGAGTTTCGATACAGTCGGCCGAAAACGCCGGAGCGAGGATCGCGACTTTCTTCAATCCCTTGCCAGGCAGAGCTTCGAGCGTCTTGTCGGTATAGGGCTGCAGCCATTCCGTCGGCCCGAAGCGGCTCTGGAACGTCACCATCAGCTTTTCCTTGGGCCAGCCAAGATATTCCCGCACCAGCCGCGTCGTCTTATAACACTGGCAATGGTACGGATCGCCCTTCTTGAGGTACTCGACCGGCATGCCGTGGTAGGAGGTAATCACCACATCCGGCTCGAACGGAAGCGCTTCGACGCCGTCGCGGATCGAATTGGCCAGCGTCTCGATATATTTCGGATCTTCGAAATAGGCGGGCGCGGTGCGCACCGCGGGTTGCCAACGCATGGTTTTGAGCGCGTCGAAGGCCTTGTCGTTGGCCGTCGCGGTCGTGGTGGCGGAGTACTGCGGATAGAGCGGCACGAGGAGAATCTTCTGGCAGCCCTCAGCCTGCATCCGCTTCAGCACGCTTTCGGTCGAAGGATTGCCATAACGCATAGCGAAATCGACAACGATATCCTCGCCCCCCAGGCGCTGCGCTAAGTTCTCCGCCTGGTCGCGGGTGATGACGCGGAGTGGACTTTCGTTTTTCTCGCGGTCCCAGATTTGCGCATAAGCATGGCCGCTCTTTTGCGGCCGAAAACTGAGGATGACGAGGTTGAGGATCGGCCACCACAGCAGCTTGTTGGTCTCGATGACGCGGGGGTCAGAAAGGAACTCGCGCAGGTAACGCCGAACATTCCAATAGTCGGTTCCGTCCGGTGTCCCGAGATTGAGCAGCAAAACGCCGATCTTCTGCTTGGGAACGGAGGTATGGTCGGGAGGAAGATGTGCGGACATGAGCAAGATTGGAAAGGTTCCAGATTGGCCGGCACCTTAACCTTTTACGCCCATGCCGCAAGGCGGCGATGGGTCGCGTTTAAAAGGATGCGATCAAGAGAAGGATACCAAAGGCCAGAACCGCAATAGCGCCGATGAGTTCTGCCCACCAAAGCACATGCCCGGCAGTTCGGCTTTCGGTGCCGCCGATCCGCGCGGCCAGCCCTTTGGCCATGACGGCCAGAGTAGCGAGGGCTGCGACGGTGATCGCTGTGCCCAGACCCATCAGCAAGACCGCAGCGATCCCTGCGGCAAGCAAGCCTTGCGACAAGGCAAAGACCAGCACCACCAGTGCCCCCGAACATGGCCGTAGGCCGACCGCCAGTACGACACCGAGCTGCTCGCGCCAGTTACGCCGCAAATCCCCGGGGCCTATAGCGTGGTGCATATGATCATCATGGGCGTGATGGTCATGATCGTGGTGACCATGGTGCTCGTGTCCGTGATGGTGATGTTCATGATGGTGACGACCAAGTCCGAAGAGCTTGCGCACCACCAGCCAGGCACCAAGCAGCGCCACGAGCGCATAGGAAACGACGCCCACCCAATGTGCAGCTTCGCCCATCGCCGTGCTGGTGAGGTTCAGCACCCCGGCAAGAACGAGGACAAAGCCGATCGCTACCACCGATTGCAAAAGCGCAGATACCGCACTGAGAACAATCCCCTGGCGCAACTGCCGTTCATTGGCGAGCACATAGGAAGAGATGACGACCTTGCCATGACCAGGCCCGGCGGCGTGGAAGACGCCATAAAGGAAGCTCAGGCCGCCAAGTACCCAAAACGCAGTCCAGTCGGTGCGCAGCGCGTCGAGTGCGCCGGTCATGGCTCGATAAAAGTTGCGTTGCTGTGTCTGCAGCCAGCCGAAGAAGCCGGTCCGCGGCAGGTCGAGACCCACTTCTGGCGGTGGTCCGCCGAACGGTGCAGCGGGCGCCCGCTGCGCCATCTCGGTCACAGCCTCGACAGCTGTGGCCGGAGGCGGAGCGTCTCCACAACCGATCACCACCATGCCCTGCGTGCCGCGCATCGCGGCGGCGAGATCGGGCGGCAGTTCCAGCACCTCTGGGCCCAGCGCATAAAGCCGTTCTTCTACCGCGCTCGACATCGGCACGGGGGGTTCGAGCGTCACGGCGCAATCGTTCGGAGCATTCTCGAGCGTCACGTCGCCGACCTCGGCAATGCCGATGGCCACATAATATTCAGGATCGTAGATGCCGATCTCGAACCGCGGACTTGGCGCTTCCGGCGCGACCGCAGCAACGCTGAAATCGAGCGTCACCCGGTCATTCTCGTAGGTCATGCGCTGGTCGCCGGCAGGCGTAAAGTCCATTCCGTCGCCGGCATAGGTGTAGAAGCCATAGTCGGCGAGACCGACCATGTTCTCGTCGGCCAGCTCCTGCATTTCCGCGGAGCTGACGGTGCCGTCCCCGTCGGTATCGAGCCCCTGCACCATCCAGACCGAAAAAGCGCTGTCAAATGTCCAGCTGTTCCGCAGGCTCGCGATACGGCCCTGCGCGTCGAAGCCGACGGACAGCTTGGCATCGATCAGAATGTGCGGATGCGCCAAAGCCGGCTGGCTCATGGCCGCAAGCAAGAGAAGCGAAGCGGCAGTCCAATTCCGCCAGCGCGAAAAGCTCAACCTCTTGGGTCCTTAATGAATGGGATGGGTGGCGAACCACTCCACCAGATGGTCGATCAGCGCCCGAACCTTGCCGGCAAGGTGCCGCCGATGGGGATAGACGGCTTGCAGCGTCTGACCGGTCGGCAGGAACCCCGGCAGGACCGGAACGAGCTCGCCCCGCTGAACGGCAGGTTCTGCCAGATAGGAGGGCAATACGACAAAACCGAGACCCATCACGGCCGCAGTCAGCGCTGCCAGGGGGGAGTTGACGCGCAAGGGCCCGTTCACCGGAACCGAAATGGTCTTGCCTTCTTCGGTAAACCGCCAGTTCGATTGGCCCTGCAGGTTGACGTCGATGATGCACGGCAGGTGCCGCAGGTCCTCGGGGTGCTGCGGCGTCCCTGCCCGCTTCAGCAGCGCCGGAGCGGCGCCGATCACCACATGCATGTCGGCGATCTTGCGCGCAATCAAGGACGAATCCGCCAGCGTGGAGATACGCAAGGCGACGTCGATGCCTTCATCGACCAGGTCGACATAGCGGTCCTCAAGGCGCAGATCGAGCTGCACCTTGGGGAACTTCTGGAGGTATTCGAAGATCGCTGGCGCCAGCGTCGACTCGCCGAAATTGCGCGGCGCCGAAACCCGCAACAACCCGCGCGGCTCAGCGGTCTGCTCGGTGATGGTGGCATCGAGATCGTCGAGTTGTTGCAGCAACCCCGAGGCTTCCCGGTAATAGGCTTCTCCTGCTTCCGTAAGGCTCAGCTTGCGTGTGGTCCGGTTCATCAGCCGGACGCCCAGATAGTCCTCGAGATCGGTGACATATTTACTGAGCAGGGCCTTGGAGCGACCATGCTGGCGAGCCGCCGAAGAAAAGCCGCCCGCATCGAAGACTTGGACGAAGGCACGTATCCGGGCAAGGTCCTGCGTCATGGCGATCCGTGTCGTCTAGCGGGTATGAACCCGCATAACGCATCTATGTGGACCGAACAACATGGGCTCTTGGTCGTTCGGCGATTAACGATAGGATGGAAGCCGCATCGACGGCACAGAGGAGTTCGGACTATTTTCCCGCCTATGTCCAGACCTTCCCCACGATCGGCACTCTACCGGTTAATCGAGGCCGGCCAGCTTGCGCATCAGGCGCTGCTGGTTCCTGTGCTCGAAAAGGGACTGGAGCCGGGTGACGACGCAGTGCTCTTCGTGCTGGGGCGGTCAGGGACGACGGAAGCTGATCTTGCCAATGAGCTGGGCCTGCCGCTCGACGCCTTGTCCCTCCGCATCGAACGGCTTGCCGAGCGTGATCTGGTGACCCGTCAGGCTGTCGGCCCACTGCTTGAACCTGGGCTTGCCCTCACTGATCGCGGCACGCGTATCCGCAACAGCCTTGCCGATCATTGGGCGCAGCTCGAGGAAGCTTTGCTCGGCGAGTTGAAGCCCAAGCAACGGAAGCGCTTTACCGCTGCACTTGGCCGCTTCGTCGACCTTCTTCGCCTCTGATCAGGCCGGGAACTCGGCCAAGCGCAGTCCGTTTTTGGCTTAATGGCTCATTCAGCTTGGGTTCATCCGGGATGAGCTTATCTGCCTTCACCGGCGGAAAACGCCACTCGCTTTCTCGGAAAGGATTACCATGACGATCCGGAAGACCTTACTCGCATCTGGTTTGGCGGGCCTGACCCTGCTGGCCACTGCCGCTACTGCCTTTGCCGCCCCTGCCGTTGCCACCGGCAATGTCAACGTTCGCTCCGGTCCGGGGACCGGCTATGGAGTCGTCGATACCTTGCGCCGCGGTGAAACGGTCGACGTTCAGCAGTGCCGCGGCAGCTGGTGCTACGTGCAAAAGCGCGGCCCCGATGGCTGGGTCTCGTCCAACTATCTGTCGCGTGGCGGCGGTTGGAACGATGACGATTGGAACGGTGGCTACAACCCACCCCCGCGTCCGCCGGTCTATGATCCTCCGCCGCGTCCGCCACACTGGAACCCGCGTCCCCCGCGTCCGCCCCACTGGAATAACCCGCGTCCGCAGCCTTATCCGGTCTACCCATCCAACCCGGGTGCAAGCTTCTGCTTCAATGGCCCGAACGGCTATTTCTGCGCCGGCAACTAAGCCACTCCTCAGCGCCGCCCCTCGTGGCGGCGTTTTTCATTCGTCCGACTGGATCATTCATGCCCCGGCAGGGCCTCTTGGGGAGTGACCGAGACTTTGCGGACGCGCTCGCGTGCCATGATCACAAGGCCCGCGGCCACGATGATGGCGGCACCGACAAGCGAGATCGGATCGATCCATTGTCCGAAGACGAGGATGCTGAGAACGATGGCCCAGGGCAGCGAGAAATAGTTGAACGGCTGCACCGTGCTCGCAGGCGCCATGCTTAGTGCAAACACCATGAGCCCGTGCCCGGCGCAGGTGGTGACCATGATCAGCACCGTCATGGCCAGCTCGGTCCATCCCATCGGCTGCCAGAAAAACACTCCGACCCCGGTGGACAGCACAAGACCGACCACGGCGGCATAGGTCATGCTGGTGGCGGCGCTATCCACCCGGCTGACCTTGCGGGTCAGGACGATGTAGAGCGCATAAAGCGTTGCCGAGGCGAGGCCGCAGAAGACACCCCAGGTCAGGGGCACGCCGCCGGGTCGCATGATCAATATGGCTCCAAGAAAGCCTACGCCGACAGCCGCGAAGCGGAAGATGCCCACCTTCTCGCCGAGCACGAGAATTGCGAACAGCGTCACCAGCAGCGGATAAACGATGACGATCGCCTGCAGCTCACCAAGCGGCACGGTCTGCAGCGCCAGCGCGAAAAACCAGATGTCGGCGATCAGCAGCGTGCCGCGCACCACCTGCCATACCGGCACTTTCGACCGGAATGCCTGCCGCAACGGCGCCTGACGCGCCACGAGGAACAACGCAAACAGGGCAAAACCCCAATAGCGCATCATGGTCATCTGGAACGGCGAATGGGTCTGCACCAGGATTTTGGAAACAGCATCCTGGACGCCGAACACGGTAACGGTGATCAGCGTCAGAATGATCGCGCGACCGACATGGTCGGTCCGCTCGCTGGCTGGGGTGGTCATGACGAGGCTCGTGCAGGAGAAGCAAACTGGCGCGGAGGTGTTCACCAGTATCGCTGCCTATACCTCCTGCCACATCTTGTCATGCCTGGCAGGATAGTGAGCGCTGATACAAACTGCGCCGGATTGAAGAGGGCGCCGCAACCGGCCTATGGTTCGCCCGATGTCCAACACCAGCAAAACCACCGCGAATCAGTCCCAGGCCGTCGTGCTTGTCACCGGCGCCAGCGACCGCATCGGCGCCGCGATCGCCACCAAGCTGGCGTCGCATGGCTACGCAGTCGTGGTCCATTACCGGTCTGACGAAGAGGGTGCCCGGTCTGTCATGAGCCAGATCAGGGCGGGCGGCGGCAAAGCTGACATTCTTCAGGCTGACCTCGGAAACCGAGCCGAGCGCGCCACTGTCATAGAGAGGGCCGCGGCATTCTTTGGTCCCCTGACGGTCCTCGTCAACAACGCCTCGATCTTCGAACCCGACAGCGCCCGCGACGTGACCGAAGAGCTTTGGGACAAGCACTTTGCCATCCACGCCGAGGTGCCGATCTTCCTCACCCGCGACTTCGCTGCCCAGCTTCCGGAAGGCGCCGAGGGCAATATCGTCAATATGATCGACGAACGCGTCCTTGCCCCTTCTCCTGCCTTTTTCAGCTACTATCTATCCAAATCAGTGCTCTGGACCGCAACGCGTACCCTGGCCCAGTCGCTGGCTCCTACGATCCGCGTCAATGCCATTGGTCCGGGGCCTGTTCTGCCCAATTCACGGCAAAGCCAGGCCGATTTCGACGCTTCGGTCGAGGCCTTGCCGCTGAAGCGCCATGCCGGCCCCGATGCCATCGCCCAAGGGGTGCTAACGCTCCTTACCCTGCCCGCCTTCACCGGCCAGATGCTGGCCCTCGATGGCGGGGAACATCTTGTTTTTCCGCCTGAAAGCGGACCAACCCCGCGCCTATGACCGACACAACTGCCCTGCCGCCTCCATCCGGCCCGGACGTCATCCGGGCCTTCGTTCGCACTCTCCCCAATGCACCTGGCGTTTATCGCATGCTCGATGCCGGGGGCGAGGTCATGTATGTGGGCAAGGCCCGCAACCTCAAGGCGCGCGTCACCAACTATACCCGCCCCGACGGACTGGAGCTGCGCCTCCAGCGCATGATCGCTGCGACCGTCAGCATGGAGTTCGTGCGGACCGAAACCGAGTCTGAGGCGCTGCTGCTTGAAGCGAATATGATCAAGCGGTTGAAGCCACGCTTCAACGTATTGCTGCGCGACGATAAGAGCTTCCCCTATATCCACATCGCGACGGACCACGAAGCGCCGGAGCTGACCAAGCATCGCGGCACTCGTCGCCGTCCTGGCCATTATTTCGGCCCCTTCGCTTCAGCAACCGCGGTAGGTCGCACCATTGCCAGCCTGCAGAAGGCGTTCCTTCTGCGCAACTGCTCCGACAGTTTCTACGCCGCGCGCACGCGGCCCTGCCTTCAGTACCAGATTAAGCGCTGCGCCGGGCCCTGCACTCGCGAGATCAGCCTCGAGGCCTACGGCGAGTTGGTCGAAGATGCGCGCCAGTTTCTGTCCGGCAAGTCCGACGCGGTCCGTAAACACCTCCAGGCCGATATGAGCAAGGCGGCCGAGGACATGGACTTCGAACGCGCCGCATTGATCCGAGACCGCCTTGGGGCTCTGGCGCTGGTACAGTCGCAGGGCGACGCCACGGCAAAGTCGGTCGAGGAAGCCGACGTCTTTGCCATCCACCACGAGGGCGGACAGTTCTGCGTCCAGGTCTTCTTCTTCCGTGCCTACCAGAACTGGGGCAACTATCCCTACCGCCCACGCGCCGATGCATCGCTCTCCGACGCCGAAGTTCTTGAAGCCTTCATTGCCCAGTTCTACGAGAACCGCACCCCTGCCCGTTTGGTGCTGGTCAGCCACGAACTATCGGAACACGGCTTGATGGAAGAGGCACTGACCAGCCGCGCCGGTCGCCGCGTTTACATCGAGCAGCCGCAGCGTGGCGAAAAGCGCGATCTGGTCAATCACGCGCTCAACAATGCCCGCGAAGCTCTTGGCCGACAGCTCGCGGAAGGCGCTTCCAACCGCACCCTGCTTGAAGGCGTCGCCAATTGCTTTGGCCTCGACGAACCGCCACGCCGCATCGAAGTCTATGACAACTCCCACATTTCCGGCACCAACATGGTGGGCGCCATGATCGTGGCGGGGGAAGAGGGCTTTTCCAAAAAGCACTACCGGACCTTCAACATCAAGTCCGAGATCACCGCCGGCGATGACTTCGGGATGATGCGCGAAGTGCTGACCCGTCGCTTTACCCGCCTCGCCAATGAAAGCGATGCCGAAGCCGACGAGGTCGAGGATAGCGGCATGCCGGACTGGCCGGACGTCGTCTTCATCGACGGCGGCGCCGGTCAGCTTAATGCCGTGCGCGAAGTCATTGCCCAGCTCAACCTGCCCAAAGAGGTGACCTTCATCGGCATCGCCAAGGGCGAGGAGCGCGATGCAGGTCGCGAAAAATTCTTCATGGAGGGCAAGGACGCCTTCATGCTGCCGCACCGCGATCCGGTGCTCTATTATGTCCAGCGTCTGCGCGACGAGGCGCACCGTTTTGCCATCGGCACCCATCGCGCCAAGCGCAAGAAAGACCAGATCAAGAACCCGCTCGACGAAATCGAGGGCATCGGGCCCACCCGCAAGCGGGCTCTGCTCAATCACTTCGGCTCGGCCAAGGCCGTGAGCCGCGCGTCGCTGATCGATCTGCAGTCCGTGCCCACCATCTCCCGAGCCATGGCCCAGCTGGTCTACGATTACTTCAATCGCAGCTGAAAAATTGTCGAAGCCGGCCGGGCCCGCTCGTCGCTGTGATGAAACACTGTCCGGAGAATACCGATGAAGTTCCTCACCATGGTCAAGACGCTCAATCCAGAGGTCGCCAGCAATCCGCCCGGCGAACTGATGCAAGCCATCGTCCAGCTCGGCATGGAAGCCGGCATCCGCATGACGGAAACCGGTGGCATGGCGCTGGCCGGCACCGTCACGACGCACAAGGGCCAGATGGTCACCGATGGCCCCTATGCCGAGGCCAAGGAGATGCTGGGCGGCTACGCCATCTACGATCTGCCAACCGAAGCCGAAATCGTACACTGGACCGAACGCTTCGTCGATCTCCATAGGAAGCTATGGCCGATCTGGGATGGCGAGGTCACCATCCTGCGGCTCGATGCCTTCAACATGGCCATGGCGGGCTAAGATCCCCTACCAAAGTCGGGACTCGACAAAGTCCCGGCTGTCGCGCTAGCTTGCCGCCATGATCAACGCCGCCACCTTTTATTGGTACTTTAGCTATCCGCTCCCGGCGGAGGCTTTTGCGCGCGCGTCCTGATCCCGACAAGACCAGACCAAATCGCAAGCCAGCCGCCCGACTTCCGAGGCGGCTTTTTTGTGGCCCCTCGATCTAAAACACCGAGGACCACGACATGCTCAAATCCACCGACGACCTGCGCATCACCGAAATAAAACCGCTGCCGACGCCGATCGACGTGATACGCCAGCATCCGCGCACCGATGCTGCGACCCGCACCGTCATCGCTGCTCGTCACGCCTTCCACAATATCCTGACCGGCCAGGACGACCGGCTCGCCGTAGTCGTTGGCCCCTGCTCCATCCACGATCCCAAGGCAGCGATGGACTATGCCCGGCGCCTCGTCGTGCTGCGCGAACAGCTCGGCGACCGGCTCGAAATCATCATGCGCGTCTACTTCGAAAAGCCCCGCACGACGGTCGGCTGGAAGGGCCTGATCAACGATCCCGATCTCGATGGCAGCTTCAACATTGCCGAGGGCCTCAACGTGGCCCGCACGATGCTGCTCGACGTCAACAATCTCGGGCTGCCGGCGGCCTGCGAATTCCTCGATATGACGACGCCACAATACATTGCCGACCTCGTTTCCTGGGCAGCTATCGGCGCACGCACCACCGAATCGCAGATCCACCGTGAACTGGCCTCGGGACTTTCCTGCCCAGTCGGCTTCAAGAACGGCACCGATGGCAACGTCAAGATCGCTCTAGACGCGGTGCTCTCCGCCTCTCACCCCCACCATTTCCTCGCCGTCACCAAGGACGGCCGCTCCGCTATTGCCGCGACCACCGGCAATGAGGACTGCCACATCATTCTGCGCGGTGGCAAAACCACGAACTACGATGCCGCCAGCGTCGAGGCCGCGGCCCAGGCGGCGACCAAGGCTGGCTTAAACCCCGCCATCATGATCGACGCCAGCCACGCCAATTCGTCCAAAGATCCGGAGAACCAGCCCAAGGTCCTTGCCGACATCGGCCACCAGATGGCGGCGGGCGATCGGCGTATCATCGGCGTCATGATCGAGTCCAACCTCGTCGCGGGCTGCCAGGACCTGGTGGCCGGCAAGGAACTGGTCTACGGCCAGTCCATCACCGATGGCTGCATTGATTGGGACACGACGGTCACCGCCCTTAACGCCCTTGCCGATGCGGTCGAGAAGCGGCGGGCCGTGACCACCCAGGCCGTTGCTTAATCGCTTCAGCCGCAGCTTCCCTTCTCCCCTCGCGGGAGAAGGTGGCTCGCGCAGCGAGACGGATTAGGGATCTTGCTAATGTTGGCACCCCTCACCTGCCCTTCGGGCACCCTCTCCCGCGAGGGGAGAGGGAAGACGCTTGACCCCCCGCTGCCCTTCCTGTTCTCTCCCCCCATGAACCGCAATCCGCTGCTTCTCGTTCCCAATATCATCACCATCGCCCGCATCCTGGCGATCATTCCGATCGTCGCCATGGTCATGAGCGGGGACCCGACCCTGCGCATCGTGGCGCTGGTTCTCTATGTTCTGGCGGCTGTGAGCGACTATCTCGATGGCTATCTGGCGCGGGCCTGGGACCAGTATTCCGACCTCGGGCGCATGCTCGATCCGATCGCCGACAAACTGCTTGTCGGCATTTTGATAGCGGCCCTCGCCTGGGATGGCTCGCTATCGGCTTGGGACATGATCCCCGTGACCGCCATCTATTTCCGCGAATTCTTTATTTCGGGTCTGCGCGAGTTCCTCGGCAACAAGACTGTCGTCTTGCCGGTCAGCCAGCTGGCCAAATGGAAGACCACGGTCCAGCTTGTCGCCCTAGCAGTCATCCTTCTTGAAGGCGTTGTGCCAGCTGTCGGTCTTTTGTCCGACATCCTGCTTTGGGCTGCCGGCATCATCACGCTGATCACGGGCTGGAACTATCTACGCGCCTCCTGGCCGCATCTCTCCGGGATCGGCAGATGAAGGTTCTCTATTTCGCCTGGTTGCGTGAACGTCTCAACCGCGCCAGCGACGAGGTTTCGCCCCCCGAAGAGGTAAAGACCCTGGCCGATCTCGTGAGTTGGCTGCGATCGCGAGACGAAGCGCTCGACTATGCCATGGCCGATCCTTCGATTTTCAAGCTCAGCCGCGATGCTCGCATCGTGCCCTGGGATACGCCGCTCGATGGCGCGCAGACCGTCGCTATCCTGCCGCCGATGACGGGCGGCTAAGGTGATCCGCGTCACCGCTAACAGTTTCGACGCGGGCGCAGAGGCCAACCGCTTTGCCGCGTCCCATACCGACGTGGGCGCCATGGTGACCTTTACGGGTCTTGTCCGCTCACTGCCCGACGATCCGATCCTGGCGCTGGTTCTCGAATGCTATGAAGAGCTCGCGACCAACGAATTGGCGGCACTGCGCGAGCAGGCGATCAGCCGCTTCGGACTGACCGACGCCGCCATCATCCACCGCCATGGACGGCTCGTGCCCGGCGAAACCATCATGATGGTGATGACCCTTGCGCCCCACCGCCAGGCGGCTTTCGAAGGCGCGCAGTTCCTGATGGACTACCTTAAGACCGATGCGCCGTTCTGGAAGCAGGAAGAAACGGCGACCGGCGCCCGGTGGGTAGTAACCATGCCAAAAGACAAGGATGCGCGATCGCGCTGGATCAGTTAATAATGCGTTAACACCATCGCCGCATTTGGCGGGAGGAGTGACGCAATGGCCAAATCCTATGTTCATCCCGCCACGCTCAAGAGCCTGTCGGTGCTTCGTCCCTGGCGCACGGCCCTGGCCATCGCCTTCGATTGGGGGCTGATCGCGGCGGCGATCGCTGTTTCGCAGTGGGCGCAGAACCCGCTGGTCTATGCGGTAGCCGTTGCCGTCATCGGCGGCCGCATGCATGGCTTTGCCATTCTACTGCATGAATTCGCGCACCACCGCTTCATCAACGGCCGCAAGGAGTTGAGCGACTGGGTCTGCGACCTGCTTCTCGCTTGGTCGATCCTGACCACGGTTGCGAGCTACCGCACCAACCATCTGGCCCATCACCGCTACACCAATACCGATCAGGACCCCGATTGGGTGTTCAAGCTGGGCAACCGCAAGTTCACCTTTCCCAAGCATTGGCAGGAAGGCGTGCTCGATCTCGTTGGTTATGTCCTGGTCGTGAGCTCGATCATCGATATCTTCAACATCATGGGCCGCCTTCGCCTCCTCGATAAGTCGCCGCTATCCTATCGCCTTGCGCGGCTTGGTTTTTATGTCGCCATGGCGGCTTGGTTCACGGTGCTCGGCATCTGGACGGATGTGCTGCTCTACTGGTTCGTGCCTTACCTGACGGCCTTCTTCCTGTTCATGCATGTGCGCAGCGTTGCCGAGCATTTCGGCAATATGGATTACAGCCATGAGCTCGGCGGGACCCGCAGCGTACTTCCGCACCTTTGGGAGCGGGTGTTCTTTGCGCCGCACAACGTCAATCATCACCTCGAGCACCACCTTTATCCGAGCGTGCCCTTCTACAACCTGCCTCAGCTGCATGCGGTGTTGATGGAGAACCCGGACTACGCGCTCAACGCACACAACACGCGTGGCTATACGACCGGGCTGGTGCGCGAGACCCTGTTCGGCGCGGAGCCGGGATGGCAGGGACAAAGCAAAATGCCCGCCGAATAGGCGGGCATTTTCAGGCTCAGGAAGACAATAAGACCTACTCGGCCGCAGCGCGCTTTGGCTGCACGGTCGAGGCATACGCATCGATCAAGGTGCGGCAGCCTTCGCCCGGCGTGAACTTATAATCGCCGATCAGCGACACGGGGGTAACCTCCGCTGCGGTGCCGGTGAGGAAGCACTCGTCGAACTGCGACAGTTCCTCTGGCATGATGTGGCGTTCCGTAACGGTGAAGCCGTTTTCCTTGGCCAGCGCGATCAACGTCTGCCGCGTGATGCCGTTGAGGAAGCAATCGGGCGTCGGCGTCGTGATGTCCTTGCCCTTGATGAAGAACACGTTGGCACCGGTGGCTTCCGCCACATAGCCGCGATAATCCAGCATCAGCGCATCGGCAAAGCCGTTGGCCATAGCGTGATCCTTGGACAAGGTGCAGATCATGTAAAGACCGGCAGCCTTGGCCGAAGATGGAATGGTCTCCGGCGACGGACGCTTCCACTTGCTCCATTCGAGGCGAATGCCCTTGAGCTTTTCCTCGACCGAAAAATAGCTCGGCCAGACCCAGGCAGCGATGGCGACATGGACTTTGTTGTTGCGGGCCGGCACGGACAGCTCTTCCGAACCGCGCCAGGCAACCGGGCGCACATAGGCGTCGACCAGGCCATTCTTGTCGAGCACCAGACGCTTGGCAGCCTCGATCTCGTCGACCGAATAGGGGAAAGGCATGTCGAGCGTTGCCGCGGAGCGGATCAGGCGCTCGGTATGTTCGCGGGATTTGAAGATCTCGCCGCCATAGGCACGTTCGCCTTCAAACACCGAGCTTGCATAATGCAGGCCATGCGTCAGCACGTGGATCTTGGCATCCTGCCAGGGTTTGAGTTCACCATCGAACCAGATCCAGCCTTCGCGCTGGTCCATCGGCACGCCGGCCATAGTCCCCTCCGAAAAAGAATGCGCCCTTGCGGCGCTTGTGTCAGTCGATCATGCACTTCGGGCCGACCCTTGGCAAACCGGAACGGCTTTGGGATAAGACCTTTAGTGCGGCTATGGGGACACGATGGCACCGGACCAAAAGAATGTCAACAAGGCTGACATAAATTCCGCACCCGCCGATTGGGCCGACCTGCCGCTCGACATCATGGGCCTGTTCTTTTTCGCCTATCGCGACTTTACCGGCGACGCCGATGCCCTTCTGGAACGGCAAGGCTTCGGGCGGGCGCACCACCGCGTGCTTTACTTCGTCAATCTGCGGCCGGGCATGCCGGTCGCCGACCTGCTCGATATTCTAAAGATCACCAAGCAAAGCCTGGCGCGGGTTTTGCGGCAACTGATCGACAATGGCTATGTCGAACAGCGCACCGGCGATGCCGACCGGCGGCAACGCCTGCTGCATGCGACCGAAAAGGGCCGTCAGTTCTTTGCACGGCTTTCAGAAAGCCAGGCAAGCCGCATAGACGCCTCGATCGACGCCTTGTCCCCGGAAGCTGCGCGCATGGTGCGGCTGTTTCTGGTTGGGATGGTGGACCCCTCCGACAGGAACGTGCTCGACCGGCTGAACCTGACGGGCAAGATATAAGCCGGATCAAGCAGGCGGGGATAAATCTAGCCGCGACCCAGTTCTTCGCTGCGCTTTCGCGCAGCATCGACGGCACGGCCAATCAGCGGTGTCAGCCCATCCTCCGCCATCAGCACCTGGAGTGCCGCGGCTGTCGTGCCGTTGGGCGAGGTCACGTTCTGGCGCAAGGTGCTGGCGGGAGCCTGGTCGATTTCCATCAGCGCTGCCGCGCCGATCACTGTCTGCCGCGCAAGGATCATGGCGACACCGGGCTCGAGCCCCTGCTCCACCGCCGCAGCCGCAAGAGCTTCCACAAGATTGAACACATAGGCCGGACCTGACCCGGAAACCGCGGTCACTGCGTCGAGATCGCTTTCGGCCTCGAACCAGACGACCCGTCCTGCCGCTGCCAGCAAAGCCTCGGCAGCATCGCGCTCGTTGGCAGAAACCGCGGCACCGGCAACCGCGCCCGAAACGCCCTTGCCGATCTGTGCCGGCGTGTTGGGCATGGAGCGCACGACCCGCCCGGTACGCAAGCCATCGGCAAGCCGGTCGATCGATATGCCGGCCATGATGGACAGAACCAGTGTCTGCGGCCCTACGACGCCGATCAGGCTTTCCATGACTCGCCCGATAACCTGCGGCTTGACGGCCAGCACCAGGACATTGGGCTGGAGGCCCGCAGCCTCAGAGTAAAGAACGAGACCGTAATCTTCGGCTAAGTCCTTGGCCGCGTCGCTGGGCGACGGGTCAACCAGCACCAGATTGGATGCCGGCAGGCCGCCGTCGAGCCAGCCCTGCGCCAGGGCCAGGCCCATCTTCCCGGCGCCGATCAGCATGACCGGGCCGATATTGCGCAAGGAGGTCATCAGGCTTCGCCCACCGTTTCGAACATCACGTGGCTAAGGGCATCGGCAGCGGACTTGCCGGCCCAGACGACGAACTGGAAGGCTTGGTAATAAAGGTCGCAGCTATCGGTCGCCGAGCGCAAAAGGGCCTCGCACTGCTGCGGCGACACATCGGCGCCGCCTGTAAGAAGGTGCGAATTGCGGAACAAGACCACGCCTTCCTTGTTCCAGATATCGAAGTGACCGATCCACAGCTGCTCGTTGATGAGGCTGATAAGCTGCTTGATCTCGTTGCGCCGCGCATCGGGGACCTTAAGGTCGAAGGCGCAGGCGATGTGGAGCGACTCGAGATCTTCCATCCAGTTGAACGACACGTGGTAGTCAGACCAGCCGCCGCGTACCGAAATCGAAATTTCGTCGGCGTCCTGACGCTCGAAGGTCCAGTCGTTGATGGAAGCAATGTGCTCCACCAGGTCCACCGGATGAGAAACCCGGTCGGGCTCGAATTCAATCAGGGACATCCGCTCGTTCGTCCTCGGAAGCGTTGCAAACCTTGCGGGCCAGCGGCCGGCAAACGGGGGTACGCAAGAGAACTAGCTTGCCGCAACAACGGCTTACGAATCGTCCTCCTTCGATCAACCTACACAAGGTCACTGATTCAGGGGACAAGGTGCGGCAGGGAGAGGACAATCTCCTGTGGATGATGGTGCGACTTAAAGATTAACGCCAAATTAAAAACCCCGCTCCGGCTGTACCGAAACGGGGCTCTTTTACAAACTTTGTTCGACTAGAGATCGAGCGGGGCAGCGGGGCTGCGCAGCGCCGCGATTTCCTTGCGCAGCGCATCGATCTCTTCGCCCTGCACCTGCACCAGTTCACGCAAGGCGTCGAAATCTTCGCGCTTGACGAGTTCCATGTCGTTGACGATGCGCTGGGCCTGGCTCTTGACCACCGTCTCGACTTCGCGCCGCACGCCATCGGCAACACCGGCGGCTTCGTTCATGACCCGACCAAGGCCGTCGAAAATGCGGTTGTTCTGGTTCATCTGTCGTCTCTTCCGTGAATGTGCTCTTGCACCGATATGTAGGGCAGAGGTCCCGCCTTGACCAGAGCGGGCGAAGCGGCAATGGTCCGCGCCAGCGTCAAGGATTGTCCCGTGCCCTTCCCCAATATTGATCCCATCGCCTTTGCCATCGGCCCGATTGCCATCCGCTGGTATGCGCTGGCCTACCTCGTCGGAACGCTCTTGGGCGCCGCTTACGGCTATCGGATGCTGAGCAAGCAGCATCTGTGGCATCGCGGCCATCCGCCCTTCCCGGCCAAGGACATCTGGGACTTCGCTTTCTGGACCATGCTGGCCATCGTCATCGGCGGGCGGCTCGGCTATGTGCTGTTCTACAACCTGCCCTATTATCTCCAGAACCCCATCGAGATCATCAACACGCTCGATGGCGGCATGTCGTTTCATGGTGGCATGCTGGGCCTGGCGTTGGCCGCAATCCTCTTCAGCCGCTCTAAGGGCGGTAATTGGCTGTCCTCGCTCGACCTCATCGCTTCGGTCGCAACGATCGGCATCTTTCTCGGGCGCATCGCCAACTTCATCAATGGCGAGCTTTATGGAGCCCCGGCAAGCGTGCCATGGGCCGTGATCTTCCCCACCGATCCGATGCAGGTACCGCGTCATCCGAGCCAGCTTTACGAGGCGGCTCTCGAAGGCCTGCTGCTTTTCCTAGTCATCCGCATCGCAACCCATGTCTTTTATGCACTGCGCAAGCCAGGTCTCGTCGCCGGCATCTTTGCCATCGGCTATTCGCTGGCCAGAATTCTTGTCGAATTCGTTCGCTTGCCCGATGCGCATATCGGCTACCTGTACGGCGGCTGGCTGACCCAGGGCCAGCTGCTGAGCCTGCCGATCCTTTTGGGCGGCATCATTCTCGTCGCCTACGCTGCGACGCGCCGCGAAAATCCGCTGCGGCCATAGGAGCGTGAGATGAGCCAAAGCCTCAGCCTTGAAGAGCAGATCGACCTCCAGATCCGCACTGCTGGGCCGATGTCGGTCGCGACCTATATGGGGCTCTGCCTCACCCACCCAACCAAGGGCTACTACAAGGGCGCCGACCCGCTTGGCGCCCAGGGCGACTTCATCACCGCCCCGGAAATCTCGCAGATGTTCGGCGAGCTGATCGGCTTCTGGCTGGTCAATCTCTGGCAGCAGATGAACGAGCCCAAGGCTTTTACGCTTCTCGAGCTTGGCCCCGGGCGCGGCACCCTGATGGCCGACATTTTGCGCGTCGCCTGCCGGGCACCGGGCTTTCGCGATGGCCTGCAACTGCGTTTGTTCGAGACCAATCCGGCGCTGATGGCGGAGCAGAATGCGCGGCTTGAGGTTTATGACCCCAAATGGCTGCAGAACTTCGATGCCTTCGACGAGGGTCCAGTGCTCGTTGTTGCCAACGAGTTCTTCGATGCGCTGCCGATCCGCCAATTCGTGCGCAAGGCTGACGGCTGGCACGAGCGGCAGGTTGGGCTGCTGGATGGCAGGCGCGCCTTTGGCCTGTCGCCGACACCGATCCCCGCTTCGGCCATGCCGGACGCTTTGGCCAGTGCTGCCGAGGACACGCTGCTGGAAGTCAATTTCGCCGGCGCTGAGGTGATGACGCGGCTGGCCAAGGTCGTGGCGCAACAGGGCGGCGCGATCCTTGCGATCGACTATGGCTATGCGCAGACCCGGACCGGAGAAACGCTTCAGGGCGTGCGGCGGCATCAATTTGCCGACGTGCTCGACGCACCGGGCGAAACCGACCTTTCCGCTCATGTCGATTTTGGCGCACTGGCCAATGTTTCCCGGGGTGCTGGGCTCGCTGCCGAACCGCTGGCGACGCAGGGCGAGTTTTTGACCCGGCTTGGCATTGGCGAACGCGCGTCTGCCTTGTCGCGGGCCAATCCCGGTTCTGCCGACGACGTGCAGGCGGCGCAAAACCGGCTGATCGGCAAGGACGGCATGGGCGAACTGTTCAAGGTCTTCTGTGCGCATAGTCCCGGACTGGCACCGGCAGGCTTCGTGCCATGACGCCGTTCCAGACTGCAGAAACGCTGTCCGAGCTTTCGGGCATTCGCCACGGCTTTTTCGGCCGGGCCGGTGGCGTTTCCGGCGGCGAGTTCGAAGGGCTCAATGTCTCTTGGGCGGTGGGCGATGATCCCCAGATCGTCGATCAAAATCGCGAACTGGTGCGGGACGCGATCGGCATTGGTCCGCTGGTCATCCTGCGGCAGACGCATTCGACGCAGGTCGTGACCGTTAGTGGACCCGTAGATCCGTCGAGCCTCGAAGGCGATGCCATGGTGACCGCGACGCCAGGCCTGGCGCTGTCCATCCTTACCGCCGACTGCACGCCCGTGCTGTTTGCCGACAAGGAAGCCGGGGTCATCGGCGCGGCCCATGCCGGCTGGCGGGGGGCGGCAGAAGGGATTTTGCCAAAAACCCTCGATGCGATGGTGGCAATCGGTGCTGACCTTTCCCGTATCCGTGCCGCCACCGGTCCGACGATTTATGGACCCGATTACGAGGTGGGGGACAAGTTCATGGCAGATTTTCTCGCCATCGATCCTTCGGGTGCCGCCCATTTCTCGACGCCGTCAGGCGGGCAGCCGCATTTCGACCTGCCCGGCTTTGTGGAAGAGCAGCTGCGCGCGGCAGGTCTTGCAGCCGTGGAGCGGGTCGGCTCGAGCACCTATGCTCACCCGGACCGCTACTTTTCGCATCGCTATGCCACACACCAGAAGACGCGCACGGGGCGGCAGATATCGGTGATCGGCCTCGCATAGCTTTATTTACCGCTGCGGCTAAAGTGTCGTTGCGCCCTCTGAACCGACCCGCTAATGGTGCCGCGAAACTGGTAGGTCCCTCCCCTCAGGACCAGTTGATCAAGGATTGCGCCGATGAAGCTGGTGACCGGTAACTCCAACCGTCCGCTCGCACAGGCTGTCGCCAGCTACCTCGAACTGCCGCTCTCCGACTGCACCGTCAAGCGCTTCAACGACAAGGAAGTGTTTGTCGAAGTGCATGAAAATGTCCGCGGCGAAGACGCCTTCATTATTCAGTCGACGAGCTATCCGGCCAACGACAACCTGATGGAGCTGCTGATCCTAACCGATGCGCTGCGCCGCTCCTCGGCCCGCCGCATCACCGCCGTCCTGCCCTATTTCGGCTATGCCCGCCAGGATCGCCGCGCCACCGGCCGCACGCCGATCTCGGCTAAGCTCGTCGCCAACCTGATTGCCGAAGCCGGCGTCAACCGCGTCATCACGCTCGATCTTCATGCCGCGCAGATCCAGGGCTTTTTCGATATCCCGACCGACAATCTTTATGCCGCGCCGATCATCACCCGCGACATTCTCGACAATTATAAGCTGGACAACACCATGATCGTTTCGCCCGACGTCGGCGGCGTGGCTCGTGCCCGCGCCGTGGCGCAGCGGCTGGGAACCGATCTTGCCATCGTCGACAAGCGCCGCCCCAAGGCCGGCGTCTCGGAAGTCATGAACATCATCGGTGACGTATCGGGCCAAAGCTGCATCCTGATCGACGATATCGTCGATAGCGGCGGCACGCTGGTCAATGCGGCCGACGCCCTGCTCAAAGCCGGTGCCAAGGACGTGGCGGCTTATATCACGCATGGCGTGCTGTCGCAGGGGGCAGCAGAGCGCATTTCGGCGAGCAAGCTCAAGGAGCTGGTGATCACCGACTCGATCCTCGAGACCGAAGCGGTCAAGGCTGCGGCCAACATCCGTCGCATGTCGATCGCGCCGCTGATGGGCGAAGCCATCGCCCGCACCGCCAGCGAACAAAGCGTTTCGAGCCTTTTCGACTAGGAAGCCTTCTTGCGCTCCCGGACAAGCGAGGCCAGTTCCTCGTTTATCCGCGCTGGCCAGTCTTCACTCTGCGTCTCGAAATACGCCAGCACGTCGTTGTCGATCCGCAGCGTGACTTGGGATTGACCTGCGGAAGCAGGCGCATCCTTGAAGCGCCCAAACTTGGCAAAAAACTCGTCGGCGGAAACCAGGCCAGCGATTTCCTCGTCGGTCAACGGACGGTTGTCCTCGTCGATGAGGTAGGGATCGGGCTTCGGTGTTTCAGATGCCATACTTCCTGGCCTCCTTATCGTGCATGCGGCGGATGCTTATTATACGTCGGGTCCCGTTACCGTGAGTAAAGACGATGGCATAACGAACTGCTGCAGCCCAACCAAAAGCCACAATGCGGTCTTCACCATAGTCCCAACGCACATCTGGCTGGTAAACCGCGGTGTCCCAATCGAAGTGCAACGCAATCTCGAAGCCAAAACCGCGTTTGAGGCGATTTTCTTCGGATTTGCTTTCGTCCCACTCCACAAGAGCTCTCCTGGCTAGTCCTAAATTATGGCTACTTGAGTCTAGCTTCAAGCGCCCTTGCCCCTACCCCACCTTTCCTCTATATCCCGCGCCATGAAGCGCTCGTCACCCCTGGAGGACGGGCGCGTATGCTGTTGTTTTGACCGCATACACCAACCAGAATGGATGAATTCCATGGCTGCCAATAAAGTGCTCAAGGCACAGGCGCGTGACGGAGTGGGCAAGGGGGCCGCTCGTGAAGCGCGTCGTCAGGGACTGGTTCCCGCTGTTATCTACGGTGACAAGAAGCCCCCCGTCACCATCTCGGTCGCTTACAAGGACGCCCACAAGGCGATCTATGCCGGCGGTTTCAAGTCCCACGTTCTCGATCTCGATGTCGACGGCACCGTCCACCAGGTGATCCCGCGCGACTACCAGCTCGACGTGGTCAAGGACCAGCCGATGCACATCGACTTTCTGCGCGTTTCGGGCAATGCCACGATCCACGTCGAAGTGCATGTGAACTTCATCAACGAAGAAAAGAGCCCCGGCCTCAAGCGCGGCGGCACGCTCAACGTTGTGCGTCACACCGTCGAACTGATCGCTCCGGCAACCTCGATCCCCGAAGAAGTCACCGTTGACCTCTCCGGTTCCGATATCGGCGACTCGATCCACATTTCGGCCGTGACCCTTCCGGCTGGCGTGACTGCTGCGATCACCGACCGTGACTTTACCATCGCGACCGTGGTTGCTCCGTCGGCCCTCAAATCGGCTGGCGATGAAGGCGACGACGCTGCTGAAGCTCCTGCTTCGGCCGAGTAATCGCGCCTCGTTTCTGCTAAGTCTTGGGGCGGCCTCCGGGTCGCCCTTTTTGTTTGGAGCTCCCCCATGAAACTCCTTGTCGGCCTCGGCAATCCGGGCAGCCAGTATGAAGGCAACCGCCACAATATCGGCTTCATGGCGATCGACGCCATTGCCCGTGCCCATGGCATCGGACCGTGGAAGAGCAAGCACGCTGGCCAGATCGCCGAAGGCGTGATCGGCGGCGGGCGGGTGATGCTGCTCAAGCCGCAGACATTCATGAACAAATCCGGCGACAGCGTTCAACAGGTGGCGCGCTTCTTCAAGATCGACAACACGGACATCGTGGTCTTCTACGACGAACTCGATCTTGCGCCCGGCAAGGTCCGGGTCAAGGTCGGTGGCGGCAATGGCGGCCATAACGGGCTCCGTTCGATCGATCCGCAGATCGGGCTCGACTACAAGCGCGTCCGCCTCGGCATCGGCCATCCGGGCAAGGAATTCGTGACGCCTCATGTGTTGGGCGATTTCGCCAAGGCCGATAAAGCCTGGCTCGAACCCTTGCTGGATGAACTTGCGCGCCAGGTCGGGCTGCTGATCAAGGGCGACGATGCCGGTTTTATGAACAAGCTGTCCCTGGCTGTGCAGGGCGAAGGGGAAAAGAAGGCAGAAAAGCCAGCACAGAGCCATGTGCGCCAGGCACGTCCGGCCAAACCCCAGGCCGAGGTGCCGAAGACGGGTCCACTCGCCGACATGCTGAGCAAGATGTTCGGCAACAAGAACTAGGCGCAGGCAAGCGCCGCCCGGCCCCTTGGGCGTCGCGGTTGCACGGTGAGAAGCGGCTTTCGCCCCGAAGTAAGGTTTAGTGAAGAGGCGAAAGCCGCTTCGCACGATCGGGATTTCTTACGCACGCCTCGAGCAGCCCACCCATTGGTGACGGCGATTGTTCAGCCTCAAGGCAGGTGCGCGAGTTCCCATCTCCTTGACGCCCGAACGCTTACCTGGCCGGTGTCGGCATCCACGCACTCGCCCAGGCGACCCCGAGCGACCCGTCTCCCCGCCCGATGCTTCGTCGGCACCGCGTGTGTGGCGGGGATGGGGGGGAGAATGGCACAGGGTGTCGGGGGTGGGGATAAGGGGGATAGATCAGGGCTGAGGCGAGGCCGACAACCCCTTCCGAGCTACGCTAAGGCGCGTCGCGCCTAAGCTTCGCTTGCCTTCCCCTCAAGGGGGAAGGTGAAGGCAGTGGTTAGGCAGCGTTCAAAGTACTCGATGCCTACCTTCCCCCTCAGAGGGGAAGGCAAGCAGAGCTTGGCGAGGGACGAGCCTAGCAGCGCTCGGAAGGGGGTGACTTACGCCACCGCGGCGTTACGGGCCCCCCGCGCCCATTTCGGCAGCCAGTCGCCGTGGGCGGCGATCAGGTCGTCGACGAGGTTCCAGATCTGGTCCAGGTCGAGCTCGGCTGCCGTGTGCGGGTCCATCATGGCGGCGTGGTAGATATGCTCGCGGTTCTCGTCGATCAGCGCGCGGACGGTCAGTTCCTGGACGTTGATATTGGTGCGCATCAGCGCAGTGAGCTGGGGCGGCAGGTCGCCGATTTGGGTGGGCTGGATGCCGTTGTCATCGACAAGGCACGGTACCTCCACCGCGGCATTGGGGGGCAGCGAGGTGATGGCGCCGTTGTTGCGAAGATTTCCGTAGATGACGGAGGGTTCGCCCGTCCAGACCGAATTGACGATGGAGGAGGCATATTCCTTGGATTGCTTGACCTCGATCTTGTCCGCTTTCTTGTAGGCCTCTGAAGTCTTCTTCCAGGCAGCGCTCTGTTCGATGCAGCGTTTTGGATATTCGTCGAGCGGAATACCGTATTTGTCGATCAGATCGTCGCGTCCGTCCTTGATGAAGTAGGGCGTGTATTCGGCGAAGTGCTCCGAGCTTTCGGTGACGAAATAGCCCAGCCGGGTCATCATTTCGTACCGCACCTTGTTGGGGCAACGCGGATTCCAGCCCGGCTTGGGTGCACGGCCCTCGCGATAGGCGCGATGGAGCTCGGGATAAAGGTCCTTGTAGCTGCCGTCGGGCTGGCGATGCTCGAACTGGAGGAAAAAAGCCATGTGGTTGATGCCGGCCGAGCGGTAGCGGATGTCCTCGTAGGGGATGCCGAGATCAAGAGCCAATTCGTGTGCCGTGCCCTGCACGGAGTGGCAGAGGCCGACCTGCCGGATCGTGGGATACTTTTCTGCTATGGCCCAGGTGTTGATCGCCATCGGGTTCACATACTGGAGCATGATGGCGTCGGGGGCGACGGCCAGCAAATCCTCGCAGATGCTCCATAGATGTGGCACGGTGCGCAACCCGCGCATGATCCCGCCGACGCCCAGCGTGTCGGCAATGGTCTGACGCAGCTTGTATTTCTTGGGCACCTCGAAATCGATGACGGTCGAGGGTTGGTAGCCGCCGATCTGAAAGCAAACGACTACAAAATTCGTCCGTTCGAGTGCACGGCGCTGGTCGGCAAAGGTCTCCACCGTGGCCTTGACGCCAAGCGTGGCGATGAGCTTGCGCGCAATGACGGCGCTTTCTTCGAGGCGAAAGGGGTCGATGTCCATCAGCCGGATCGCGGCGCCGCTCAAGGCGGGTCGCTGCAGGATATCGCCGACGATGTTCTTCATGAACACCGAGGAGCCGGCACCGATAAAGGTGATGGTAGGACTGGACATGGGACCTCCAGCGGCAGTGCGCCGCGTTTTGGAGGTCATGGTAGCGCAGTGGGAGTGCCACGCAATCGCTGCGGGAAGGTCGGGTGGTGGGTTGGTAAGAAGACCCCCACCCGGCCTCCCCCTTAAGGAGGGGGAGGAGCCACATCCGGTGTGCGGCACGGTCTTCAGTCAAGCACCGGCTGTCACCCCGGCGAAGGCCGGGGCCCATCTTGAGATATCAGGATAGGCCCCGGGTCAGGCCCGGGGTGACAATCCAGTGTGGGGGAGCCTCAGCGGAAGACTGGAGCTTACGTGTTGAACTTGAACAGCATCACGTCGCCGTCCTTGACGACATATTCCTTGCCTTCATCGCGCGCCTTGCCGGCTTCCTTGGCGGCGACTTCGCCGCCAAGGGTCACGAAATCATCGAAGCCGATGGTTTGGGCACGGATGAAGCCGCGTTCGAAATCGGAGTGGATGACGCCGGCAGCCTGGGGGGCACGGTCGCCCTTGTGAATGGTCCAGGCGCGGGTTTCCTTGGGGCCGACGGTAAAATAGGTCTGCAAACCAAGAAGGTCATAGGCGGCGCGGATCAGGCGATCGAGGCCGGCCTGGTCGAGGCCGAGCGAGGAGAGGTATTCGGCCTGTTCCTCGTCGGGCAATTGCGCCAGCTGCGACTCGATCTCGGCCGATATCACGACGACGCCGGCATCGTTGGCCCTGGCATAGTCTTCGACCTTCTTGGACAGAGCGTTGCCGGTCGCAGCAGAGCCTTCGTCGACATTGCAGACGTAAAGCGCGGGCTTGCTGGTGAGGAGCTGCAGCTCCTGGAAGGCCTTTTCTTCCTCGGCATCGCGCTTGACGAAGCGGGCGGAGCGGCCTTCGCGCAGGACGGCGAGCGAACGGTCGATCAGCTCAAGCGTGAGCTTGGCGTCCTTGTCATTGCCCTTGGCTTTTTTCTCGACACCGGCGCGGCGCTTTTCGAGGCTCTCAAGATCGGCCAGCATCAGCTCGGTCTCGACAACTTCGGCATCGGCGATCGGGTCGACGCGGTTAGAGACGTGGATGACGTTAGGGTCTTCGAAGCAGCGCAGCACATAGGCGATGGCATCGGTTTCGCGGATATTGGCGAGGAACTGGTTGCCCAGGCCTTCGCCCTGCGAGGCGCCTTTGACGAGGCCGGCAATGTCGACAAAGCTCATGCGGGCGGGCAGGATCTGCGCCGACTTGCCGATGGTCGCGAGCTTTTCGAGCCGGTGATCGGGCACCGACACTTCGCCTACATTGGGCTCGATGGTGCAGAAGGGGAAATTGGCAGCCTGCGCTGCGGCGGTGCGGGTCAGCGCATTGAAAAGCGTCGACTTGCCGACATTCGGCAGGCCGACAATGCCCATCTTGAAGCCCATGGGTATCTCCGGGAAATCGTTGCGCTCCACTTGGGTCGGAATGGGCGGGATGTCAATGATTGTGGGTAGATACCCCTCATCCGCCCTTCGGGCACCTTCTCCCGCAAGGGGAGAAGGGGAAGCCGGCTTAACCCTCTCCCCTTGCGGGAGTGGGTGGATCGGCCGAAGGCCGAGACGGGTGAGGGGTACCTTGCCCCGGACCCCAACCCATGCCAAAACCACTGTTGACGTATAGGGCAAGCCCATGACCAATCCTGTCACCGCAAACCGGCGCCACTTCGAGGATCTCGCACTGGGCGAAGTCATCGAGCTGGGACACACAGGTGTCAGCAAAGAGATGATCATCACCTTTGCGCGGGAGTTCGATCCGTTTCCGTTTCATCTCGACGAGGAAGCCGCCAAAAAGAGCCTGCTTGGCGGGCTGGCCTCGAGCGGCTGGCAGACGGGGGGCCTCAGCCTGCGCATGCTGGTGGATGCATTCCTGGGCAAGATCGCTTCGGCAGGCGGGCTTGGGTTCAAGGACCTCAAATGGAAGACGCCGGTCATGGTCGGCGACACGATCGGCGGCAGGGTGACCGTTGCCGAGCTGCGCCGCTCGGCCAGCCACCCGCAATGGGGCATTGTCACCATGGATTTCGATGTTCGCAATCAAAAGGACAAGCCAGTGCTGACGATGCGGCTGACCAATCTGGTCGAATGCCGCGAGGTTGCGGCATGACGCGCTGGTTCGAAGATATCATCATCGACGAAGCCTTTCCGCTCGGCAGCCACACCTTTACCGAAGACGAAATCATCCGCTTTGCGACGCTGTACGATCCGCAATATTTCCATGTCGATCCCGAAGGGGCCAAGCACAGCCACTTCGGTGGGTTGATCGCTTCGGGCTGGCATACGGTGAGCGTCGGGCATCGCAAGATGGTGGATGCGCTGGAGGCCGAAGAGGCGCGGCTCAAGGGTTTGGGCAAGAGCCCGGGCGTTTCCGGCCCCTCCCCGGGCGTCAACTCGATGGAATTCAAGGCGCCGGTGCGCCCGGGCGATACCGTTACCTATGAGCTGGTGGTGACCGACAAGCGCCGGTCCAACTCGATTCCTGGCTGGGGGCTGCTGTTTAACCGCATCTCCGCGATCAACCAGCGGGGCGAGCTCGTCTATCGCGCCGATCTCGTCGGCTTTTCCAAGCTGCGCGACTATCGCATGCCGGCCAAGCTCAAACTGTTGCTGGCGCTCACCAACGTTCCTGTTCTCGGAAAGCTGATCAAGAGCGGCTCTTGATCAATGGGGGGCGGCTCGGCACTGTCGAGCCATGCGCCGATTCGCCCTTGTTCTCGCCCTCACCGCTCTCTCCGCCGCCCCTGCCTTCGCGCAGGCTTTTTCAGGCAATTGGAGCTGCCGCGACGCGTCCACAAATCGCGTCGGCATTCTCACCATCTATGGCGAGGTCTATGGCTGGGCCGCCCGCGCGATGAGCGATCCTGCTTCTGGCACCGGCACCATCACCGCCTACGAGGACGGCGTGGGCTTCAATGATGGCAATCTGCGCGGCAATGGCAACATCCAGGCCGGGCGCATCATCAACGACCCGACCTATGGCTTTGCGCTACAGCTCGAGACCGCCGAAGCCATCGTCATGATGTGCAATCCGCGCTGAAACAGCTGCGACAGCGCGACCGCTTGAACTTTTCCGCCAGATAGGCATTCTAGAGAGGCAATGCCGGGCCCCTCTGGTCGTAGCGCTCTGCTACGGCGATGTCGGAATTGCTCCACTACTCTCATGGAGAAGGTCCGGCGATGGAATCGCTTTTTGCCGCCCTTTCGGGCGATTTTCTAGGTACTCCCGTTTATTTCTGGGTCGCGTTCATCGCGATCGTTATCGCTCTTCTGGTCTTTGACCTCGGCATCCTCCACAAGGACGAGCACGAGATCGAAGCCAAGGAGAGCTTGCTGCTCTATGGTTTCTACGTGCTTATTGCCCTGGCCTTCGGCGGCTGGGTCTGGTGGCAGCGCGGCGCCGAGGCAGGGCTGGAATTCTATACCGGCTATCTGCTCGAACAGAGCCTGGCGATGGACAACATGTTCGTTATCGCCACGATCTTTGGCTTTTTGGCCATCCCCCGCATCTACCAGCACCGCGTGCTGTTCTGGGGCATTCTGGGAGTGATCCTGTTCCGCGCCGTCCTGATCGGTCTCGGCGCAGCCGTGGTCAACCAGTATAACTGGGTACTCTTCGGTTTCGGTGCTTTCCTTGTGTTCACCGGCATCCGGATGTTCAGTCACAAGGACGAAGAGCCGAACCTGGATGACAACAAGACCTTCCAGTTCATCACCAAGCGCTTCCGGGTGACCAAGGAGCTGCATGGCCGTGCCTTTACGGTCAAGCAGCCCGACCCCAAGACCGGCAAGATCGTCACCTGGCTGACGCCGCTTGCCGTGGCGCTGATCATGGTGGAAGTGGTCGACCTCGTGTTTGCGGTCGACTCCGTGCCCGCCGTATTCGCGGTGACGCAGGACACGTTTATCGTCTACACGTCCAACATCTTCGCCATCCTTGGCCTGCGCTCGCTCTACTTCGCGCTCGCAGCGATGATGAACCGCTTCCGCTACCTGCAGGTGTCGCTGGCGATCATCCTGGTTCTGGTCGGTATCAAGATCTTCCTTGTGCCGCTCCACATCCACATCGATACGCTTCTGAGCCTCGTCGTGACGCTCTCGATCCTAGCGGGCGGTATCCTGTTCTCGCTGTGGAAGACGCGCAACGAGCCCAATATCAGCGCCGTCGACCATCCGGAAACCGGACAGCTCGAGCCGTAACGAAAAACCAAGGGCCGGTGGAAACACCGGCCCTTTTCTTTAACGGTAGACCGAGACGTAGACCGCCGTTCCGGTATCGCCGCGACCATAGATCTCGACCAGGACGCTTGCGCCGCCACGAACGATATCGCGGGCGGCCTGACGCTCGATCGAGCCATTGCGCAGCATCTTTTCGAGCTGGTTGCGATTGGCCTGGCTGTCGAAGAAGCTGTCGAACGTGTCGTCCGCATCGACAATACCGAAGCGATGAACGTTGGCGCGGTCCTGCCGGATGATCTGCCACGGCTCGCGCAGGCGCTCGCCGTTGGAATTATAAAGATCGTCCTCGCTGATATAGGCGACATAGCTGTCGAGCAGGTAAGCACCGCCACCCGAGCGGATCGAGCCCTGGGCATTGACTGCGGATGCCATTGCGAGTGTGGCAATGGAAGCGACGAGAAATCGAGATGAAATGCGCATGGTATGTCCCCTCACAAGCACCGCCGCAGCCTAGAACTTGGCGTGCCGATTGCAACGGGATGATGACTTGTCCGTGGGCAATAGGCTTGTGCCACCAATTTCCCCGACGTTTCGCCGCAATTGCCGTTTAGCCAAGGTTAAACGACACAGGAGATCGGCATGGGTGCCATCCACGAAATCGTCTTTGACTGTGACAAGCCGGCTGAGCTCGCCGCCTTCTGGGCAGAGCTTCTCGATGGCTATCAGGTGCGCCCTGCCCCGGTCGCTGGCGACGCCATCAGCGCAGCTCTTGGTCTTGAGATCGAGGAACCGGCCATCGTTGTCATCGATGGCAATGGGCCCTCGATTTCGTTTCAGAACGTCGATGGCCAGCGTCCGGACAACAACCGGGTGCATTTCGATGTGCAGGTGACCGATCGCGCGTCCACCGTCGAACGCCTCAAGGAAGCCGGTGCCAGCCTCGACCGCGTGCTGCCGACCTATACGGTGATGCGCGACCCCGAAGGCAATCAGTTCTGCCTTTACGATCGTCCAGCCGAAGCAGCACGCGTCGCCGCATAACTGCTGACATGCTGTGACAGTGTCGGTGCTAGGATCGTGGCACATCAAGGAGATGAGCCATGGCCACCATTGCGACCTGCCACTGCGGCGCGACCCGGATCGAACTGCCTGAAACGCCGACCAAGGGCACGCGCTGCAATTGCAGCTTTTGCGCGCGCACCGGCGCCGTCTGGGCCTATTACAAGCCGGGCGAGCTCAAGTTCCTGTCGCGCGACGGCGAATGCGATTATGCGCCGAACATGGGCCACCACCATTTTTGCGGCACCTGCGGCATGCATACCTGGGGCGACAGCCCGGATTGGGGCTCGGTCTATAATGCCGACGGCACGCCCAAGGGCGAGCCCAACGCCATGCCTACCGAGCGGCAATATCAGGTCAACCTCAACCTCATCGACGACCTGGACTGGTCGAAGATCGAGATCGAGCAGCTAGATGGGCGCAACGCCTGGTAGGCAAAGTTATCAGCAGACCTCATCCTGAGCTTGTCGAAGGACGAGGTCGTGGCACGTATCGTTGTGCCCGACCTCGCGGTTCGACAGGCTCACCATGAGGTCTCACGGAATGTGGGACTAATGGCCCTCGAAGCCCATCAGGGCGTTAACCGCAACCCCCTCTGCGGCGAGTTTTTTGGCGCCGCCGAGGTCGGGGAGGTCGATCACGAAGGCGGCGTCCTTGACCGTGGCGCCGGTGCGACGCAAGAGGCCGACGGCGGCGATGGCGGTGCCGCCGGTAGCGATGAGGTCATCGACGAGGAGCACCGTGTCCCCCTGCCCGACCACGTCGGCGTGGATCTCGATCGTGTCGACGCCGTATTCGAGCGCGTAGTTCTGGCCGATGGTTTCGCCCGGCAACTTGCCTTTCTTGCGGATTGGCACAAAACCTGTGCCCAGGGCGATGGCGACGCCCGCGCCGAAGATGAACCCGCGCGCTTCGATGCCCGCGACATGGGTTACGCCCTGGCCGCGATACTGGGCGGCGATGCGCTCGACGCTTTCCTTGAAGCCTGCGGGATGCTCGATCAGCGTGGTGATATCCCGGAACAGGATGCCCTTTTTGGGATAATCGGGGATCGTGCGGACGAGCGACTTCAGGTCGAGCGACATCGATGGCCTTGAGGATAGAGAACTAGGACTTATTACGGCCAAGCACATGCCGGGCGATGACGCCGGCATTGTAGGCGACACTGCGCGTGGTGGTGATCGCGGTTTCGCGGGCCTTTGGATTGCTGACCACAGCGGCGACGCCGGCGCGCACCACGGGATGGCGGCTGATCGTGAGGGCAGTGCTGACAACGGCTACGGCCAGGCGAACAGCGGACATCGCAATCTCCTCGAACAATTGCGCCGAATATCGTTGCTGGGGGCGGCCTTGGCAAGGGCCTCGCGCCCTTGTGGGCGCAAAAGCAAAGGGGCCCCGCAGGGCCCCTTCAAATTTTCCCACCCGAGCACTTAGTGCTCGATGCCGGCCCAGATCTTGCGCTTGGTGGCCCACATCAGGGCAGCAAAACCGACGAGGAACAGCAAGACGACGAAGCCGGTCTGCTTGCGTCCGGCCAGGTGCGGCTCGGCCGTCCACATCATAAAGGCAGCGACGTCGGTCGAATACTGTTCCAGCGTTTCTGGAACGGTCTGGCCGTCTTCGCCTGGCTCATAGGTTACCGAACCATCGGCAATCGGTGGCGCCATGCCGATGGCGTGGCCGGGGAAGTAGTCGTTGTAATACTTCCCATCCGGCAGTTCGAAGCCTTCGGGAGCCGTTTCCGGCACTTCCTCGTGGTAGCCGTTCAGCAGCGCATGGATATAGTCCGGGCCGCCTTCCTGATAACCGGTGAAGTAGTTGAACACCCAGGTCGGGAACGGGTCGGACACGCCGCGAGCCTTGG
This sequence comes from Devosia rhizoryzae, assembly GCF_016698665.1. NCBI lineage: Bacteria > Pseudomonadati > Pseudomonadota > Alphaproteobacteria > Hyphomicrobiales > Devosiaceae > Devosia > Devosia rhizoryzae. The sequence continues at coordinate 473,560 of NZ_CP068046.1, read as the reverse complement.
CAAGGACCGAGAAGTCCGGCGGCAGGGCACCGCCATTGGCGTCGCGCGCTTCCTGGTCATTGGCGAAGGGCGATGGCCAGCGATCGGCTGGCACGGCAGGACGAACGCCGTCGACGGCAGTCGCATCGGCCACTTCGTATTCAGCGGCGAGCGCCTTGACCTGCTCTTCCGAGAAGCCCGGACCGCCCTCTTCGTTGAGATTGCGGAAGGCGAGCAGGCGTGCGCTGTGGCAGCTGGCGCAGACTTCGCGGAACACCTGGAAGCCGCGCTGCAGCTGATGCTCGTCATAGGTGCCGAATATGCCGGCGAAGCTCCAGGGCTGACGCTCGATATGGGGCGTCGAATTGTGGTCCTGCGCTTGGGCGACGGAGCCGAGGCCGATCAGGGCGGCGACGGTTGCGATGATGATCTTGGTCTTGAACATGGATTTGGCCTCGATCACGCGTGTGCCTTGCCGAGAACGCTCTCGGAAATGCTGGTCGGCAGCGGCGCCGGTGTTTCGATCCGCGACAGGACCGGAAGGATCACCAGGAAGTGGATGAAGTAGTAGGCGGTGCAGATCTTGGCGAGGATCACGTAAATGCCCTCGGCCGGAGCGGCGCCGAGATAGGTGAGGGCAATGAAGTTCACCAGGAAGATCAGGAAGAACCACTTGAACATCGGACGGAAGTTGCCCGAACGAACCTTGGACGTATCCAGCCAGGGCAGGAAGAACAGGATCAGGATCGAAGCGCCGAAGAAGATGACGCCGAGCAGGCCCGAGTTGATGAAGAGGAAGTTGAAGTCGATGGCCCGCAGGATCGCGTAGAACGGCAGGAAGTACCATTCGGGCACGATGTGCGACGGGGTCACCTGCGAGTTGTACATAACGTAGTTGTCCGGGTGACCCAGGATGTCCGGCGCGAAGAACGCGAACCAGACGAACGGGATCAGGAACAGGACCATGCCGAAGAGGTCCTTCATCGTGTAGTACGGGTGGAACGGCACCGTGTCGCGGCTCGACTTGACGTCGACGCCAACCGGGTTGTTGTTGCCCGGCACGTGGAGCGCCCAGATGTGGAGGGCGACGACGGCTGCGATCACGAAGGGCAGCAGGTAGTGCAGCGAGAAGAAGCGGTTGAGCGTCGGGTTGCCGACGGTGAAACCGCCGCGCAGCAGCTCAAGGAGCGGCGTGCCGACGATCGGGATATAGGAGAAGATGTTGGTGATGACCTGCGCGGCCCAACCGGACATCTGGCCCCAGGGCAGAACGTAGCCCATGAAGGCAGTCGCCATGGTGAGGAGGAAGATCAAAACGCCCAGGATCCACAGGATCTCGCGGGGCGCCTTGTAGGAGCCGTAATACATGCCGCGGAAGATGTGAATGTAGAGGGCGACGAAGAACATCGAGGCGCCCACGGCGTGGAAGGCCTGGATCATGCGGCCGCCATTGACGTCACGGCGGATGTGCTCGACGGAGTCAAAGGCCATCGCCACGTTGGGCGTATAGTGCATGGCCAGGATGATGCCGGTGACGATCTGGATACCCAGACACATCACGAGAATGGCGCCGAACGTCCAGAAGTAGTTGAGGTTCTTGGGCGTCGGGAAGTCCATCAAGTGTTCTTTGGCGAAACGGACCACCGGCAGGCGATCGTCGAACCACTTCTCGACGGGATTATTCGGCGTGTAGGTCGAATGTTCGGACATCGGATATTCCCCCACTAACCGATCTGGACCAGCGTATCGCTGACGAAATTATAGGGCGGCACCACAAGGTTCTTGGGTGCGGGACCGCGGCGGACACGGCCGGCGGTGTCGTAGTGCGAGCCGTGGCACGGGCAGAACCAGCCATCGAAATCGCCCGATTCACCGACCGGGACGCAACCGAGATGGGTGCAGCTGGCGATCATCACCAGCCACTGTTCGTGGTCTGGCTTGGTGCGCTGCTCGTCGGTTTCGGGGTCCTTGAGGTCGGCCAGCGGCACGGCCTTGGCTTCCTCGATTTCGGCGGCGGTGCGGTGACGCACGAAAACCGGCAGACCGCGCCAGGTGATGGTCACCGACTGGCCTTCTTCAATGGCGCCGACATCGAATTCGATGGTGGCGAGCGCTAGGGTCGAGGCGTCGGGATTAAGCTGGTTGATCAGCGGCCAGACCACTGCGGCGGCGCCGACGGCACCGACGGCGCCTGTGGCGATATAAAGAAAGTCCCGCCGGTTGGTGGATGAATGTTCGGTGTGCGTGGCCAAGGTCCGTATCCCCGTCGATCTACACTTGACGGAGCCGGCGCCCCAAAGGTCGTCCGCGCGGGCGGAATCGACCGCGGCCGCCCTCAAGCGGTCCGTCAGTTGGCCCACCTTTTTGCACTGTCACAGAGACTTGTCCAGTGCGCGGGCCGTGACAGCGATCAACTGCGACACTATACCCGTGCACGGCCCGGAAACCGGGCGCTTTGCTCTGGAAAACCTGCTTGTCCCTCGACCTTGCCCTCTACCAGCCCGACATTGCGGCAAATACCGGAACATTGCTGCGGCTGGGCGCGTGCCTCGGCGTGCCCGTCCACGTGATCCATCCGGCAGGCTTTGCGATAACGAGGGCAAACCTGGCGCGGTCCGGCATGGATTATCTGGACCACGCCAACCTCATCGAGCATGCTAGTTTTGCGGCTTTCGAGGAGTGGCGTAGCGGGCGGCGGCTGGTCTTGCTCACCACCAAGGGAAGCCACTCGGCCTATGGATGCGACTACCGCGACGGCGACATCCTGATGCTTGGTCGCGAAAGCGCCGGCGTACCGGACGAGGTCGCGGCGATTGCCGATCTGCGGGTGCGGATCCCGATGCAGCCCGGTTTGCGCTCGATCAATGTGGCCGTGGCGGGCAGCATGATATTGGGCGAGGCCATGAGACAGATTGGCCGCTTTACACAGCTTTCCTGAAGGTCCATTCCCCCCGCCATGACCCTGCCCCACGACATCGAAGACAAGAAAATTGCGGCCAGCGCCTGGTTCCGCACGTTGCGCGACCGCATCTGCGCCGAACTGGAAGCCATCGAGCGCGAGGTCACCGGACCGCATGCCCAGATGCTGCCCGGCACTTTCGAGCGCTCGCCTTGGGACCGCGCGGCAGGTGGCGGCGGCGAGATGTCGATGCTGGGTGGCCGCGTATTCGAAAAGGCCGGCGTTCATATCTCGACGGTGCATGGCAATTTTTCGGAAGATTTTGCCAAGCAGATGCCCGGCACCGAGGCCGGAACGAGCTTCTGGAGCTCTGGCATTTCGCTGATCATCCACCCGTGGAACCCCCATGTTCCGGCAGTTCACATGAACACGCGGATGATCGTCACCGGTAAGCAATGGTGGGGCGGCGGCGCCGATCTCACGCCGGTGCTCGATGCGCGGCGGACGCAGGACGATCCCGATACGGTGGATTTTCATGCGGCGATGCAGGCGGCTTGCAACCGGCCGGGCGTCGATTACGGTCGGCTCAAGGCATGGTGCGACGAGTATTTCTTTCTTCCGCATCGCAATGAGCATCGCGGCATCGGCGGCATTTTCTACGACCACTTCAATACCGGCGATTGGGACGCCGACTTTGCCTTCACACGCGCGGTCGGCGAAGCATTCCTCGATGTTTACCCGCGTCTGGTGCGGCGCAATTTCGAGAAAAGCTGGAGCGAAGCCGAGCGTGACGAGCAGCTGGTGCGGCGCGGCCGCTATGTCGAGTTCAACCTGCTTTACGATCGCGGCACGACGTTTGGGCTCAAGACCGGCGGCAACGTCAATTCGATTCTCTCGTCATTGCCGCCAGCGGTGAAGTGGCCCTGAGGGGAACCGCGCTCGCTGCCGAGCCGTTTCCTTAGACAGCCCAAGAAGGAGGTCTGAGATGAAACGATTTGATTCCGGCACCCTGATCCCTGGTTCCACCTGGCGCGCCGAGGCCGAATCCGTGGCCGAAGTTGTTCGCCGTGCGGTCGAGAACCTCAAGAATTATCATGGCGAAACCGAAGTCCGGCCGGAAATGGTCGAGCGCATCAAGGAGCGCATCGTCGATGTCGATGACGGTGCAACCAAGCACTGAGTGATGAAAGGGCGTCCCGCGGGGCGCCCTAAATTTTTGCGAGCAGTTCTTCGGTGGTCAACGAAAACCCGCTATCGACCCAGATGCGCTCCAGCTTTTCGAGGGTCGCGCCAAGGGCCGGACCGGGCTGCATGCCCTGCGCCAGGAGATCCTTGCCGCTGACCGGCAATGGCGAAACGGGAAGACGGCCGAGTTCGCGTGCCGCTTCCATCAGCCGCTCGCGTGGCCAGATCTCGCGGGCGGCCGCTAAAGCCAGGCCTTCCACGGCATCTTCGCCATAGCGATAAGCAGCCCAGCCGGTTTTGCCCTCTGCAAAGAGGTCGGCGGCTCGGGCAATGCTTGTGGCTGTGTCGACCAGCGCGTTGGACAGCCGCCAGTCTTCGCGAAGAGTCTCGATGCTGTCACCGGCAAGAAGGGCAAGACGCGTTTCGAGGCGTTTTCCGCCCAGGCTTTCGTATTGGACGAGGGCGCGGAGGGCGGCTTCATCGGCCGCAATCAGCCCGATTTCGGCCATGACCGCCAGGGTGCGGGCAACGTGCGGCAGCGCCAGCATGCGGATCATCTCGCTGCCGACACGCTCGCGCGAGAGATGACTGAGCCAGCCGACCGCAGCGCGGCAGGCAGTCAGACCCTCGGCGTCGAAGAGCTCGCCGCCATGGCTCGCGGAAAAGCGGAAGAAGCGATAAACGCGCAAGCCATCTTCCTCGATGCGCTTTTCGGCATCGCCGATAAAGCGCACGCGGCCGTTGAGCAGGTCCCCTGCCCCGCCCAGCGGGTCGAACAGGGTGCCATCGGCAAGGCAATAGAGAGCGTTGAGGGTAAAGTCGCGCCGCTCGGCATCAACGAACCAATCGGTGCCGAAGGCGACTTCGGCGTGGCGGCCATCGGTTGCGACATCGCGGCGGAGGGTGGTGACTTCGACCACGGTGTCATCGAGCCGCAGGGTCACCGTGCCATGCTCGATGCCGGTTGGATAGGCAGCGATGCCGGCGGCCTTGGCCCGTTGCATGACGGCGACCGGCAGGAGCTCGGTGGCCATGTCGATATCGGAATGTTCGCGGGTGCGGCCGATCAGGCTATCGCGCACCACGCCGCCGACGGCTCGCGTGCGGCCCTGGTCGCCGTCGAGAGCGGCAAAAATCGCCTGCACCGCCGGGCGATGGAGCCATTCGGCATCGGTGAGCCGATCGGGGATCATGCGGCAAGGCCCAGCGTCAGGTCGCGGAACTGGCGCGTGAGATTGGCGGTAATGCCCCAGATGCGATGGCCGTCATGGTCGATCTGCCAGGTCGAATGCGCCTTGCCATTGCGGCTGACACTGAAGCGCCCATAGGCGGCAGAATCGAGAATGCGGCTCAGCGGCACTTCGAAGACGGAGTGGACTTCGCCCGGATTGGGCACGAAGGGACCGCTGGGGAAGACTTCGGCGACGACGGGCGTGATCAGGTAATTGGTGCCGGTATAATAGGTCGGCATGAAGCCGAGCACGCGCGCTTCTTCGGCCAGCATGCCGACTTCTTCATTGGCCTCGCGCAGGGCGGCGGCGGCCGCATCGGCATCGTCGCGATCGACCTTGCCGCCTGGAAAAGCGACTTGCCCGGAATGGGCGCGCAGGTCCGGTGAGCGCTCGGTGTAGAGCACGGTGTGGCCTTCGGGGCGGCGGACAAGCGCGATCAGCACGGCGGCGGGTACGGGCGGCCGAGAGAATGGGGTCTCGGGGATCCAGTCGGGCACGAGTGTGCCGACATGTTCCGGCGGCTTCCGAAGAAGCCGCTGGGCAAGATTTTCGAGAATGTCGGTTTGATCTGGCATGTGGCCCAAATGTAGTTGAGCCTACAACCGGCGCAAGTCGGCTACGCGCCTGCCTCGAACGCTGCGATCGGGCCCTTGAGGGTTTTGGCGAGGTCCTTGTCGTCCGAAAGCAAGAGGACGCGGCTGGTGTCGACCGGACCGGGGAACTGGATGTTGCCGGGCGTGGTGATTTCCCAGCCGAGCGGGCAGTAATAGTCCTGGTCACCGACCAGGAGGACGAACTTGCCTTCGCCGCGGGCCAAAGCGCGCTTGCTGACTTCGCGGGCGAGGAGCTTGCCGGCGCCGCGCTTGCGGAAATTGGGGTGGGTGGCGAGCGGGCCGAGCATATAGCCCTTGATGCCGCCGACGCTGATCGGGGTCATCCAGACCGAGCCGGACGGGGTGCCGTCGACTTCCGAAATCAGGCTGAGCGACGGGTCGATCGGAAAGCGCTCCCGCACCCGGAAAGCGGTGCGGGCAAAGCGGCCCGGCCCAAAGGCAATGGCCTGCAGGTCCTCGACAAAGGCATCGTCGGCGGGCGTTGCGAGCCGCACATAGGGTTGACCGGACAGAGGGGCAGCAGCGGCCTCGGCCGCACCGGAAATGGTCATTGGGCAAATCCAGAAAAGGTGTGCAGGAGCATTCGCGGCCGCCTTTTGGCTTCCGCATCTAACGACCAACTAGGGTCGTCGGTTCGCTTGCAAAACCTTCACCATCCTGGACGCCTCCACGTCTGAATCCGCATTAGCACCAGCGCGGGCACGCGTAAACAGGAATGCGAACTGCATGGCTTCTGTGCTCCATTTGCGCAACGGATTGTTGCTTTTCTGCGCGCTTTTCCTCTGGGCTCGGGACGCCTAGCTCTTGGGCATGGCAACTTCGGCGCGCCGGGAAGGTTGACCCCGCAATGCCGACAGCAAGATGACGAGAAAGGCCCCAAGATGGGACAATTGATCGACGGAAAATGGTCGAGCCAGTGGTACGACACCAAGAATACCGGCGGCAAATTCGTTCGCTCGCAGGCCGGTTTCCGCAACTGGGTGACCGCTGACGGGTCGGCCGGCCCATCCGGCGAAGGCGGCTTCAAGGCCGAAGCCGGGCGCTACCATCTTTATGTGTCGCTCGCCTGCCCCTGGGCGCATCGCACCCTGATCTTCCGCAAGCTCAAGAACCTCGAAGGGCTGATCGACGTCTCGATCGTGTCGCCGAAAATGCCGGACGAAACAGGCTGGAGCTTCAAGAAGGACGAAGGCTCGACGGGCGACCTGCTGCTCGGCAAGGATCTGCTCTGGCAGGTCTATACCGAAGCCGAGCCGGAATATTCAGGCCGCGTCACGGTGCCGGTGCTGTGGGACAAGCAGAAAAAGACCATCGTTTCCAACGAGTCCTCGGAAATCATCCGCATGTTCAACTCGGCCTTCGACGAGCTGACCGGGAACACGGACGACTATTATCCCGAAGCGCTGCGCCCCCGCATCGACGAGATCAACGCCCGCGTTTATGACGACATCAACAATGGTGTCTACAAGGCCGGCTTTGCGACGTCGCAGGAAGCCTATTCCGAAGCGGTGACCAAGCTTTTTGCCGCGCTCGACTGGGTCGAGGGGCTTCTCGGCGACAATGCCTATCTCACCGGCGACAGCATCACCGAGGCGGATTGGCGGCTGTTCACGACGCTGGTGCGGTTCGATGCAGTCTATGTGGGGCACTTCAAGTGCAACCTGCGCCGGATCGCGGACTATCCGAACCTCAGCCATTACCTCAAGGCGCTTTACGAGGTTCCGGGGGTCAAGGAAACGGTCGATCTCGACCATATCCGCACGCACTATTACTGGAGCCACCCAACCATCAATCCGCACCGGATCATCCCGATCGGGCCGGAGCTGGAGTTTGTGGGGTAAGACCCCCACCCGGCCTCCCCCTTTAGGAGGGGGAGGAGCAGCGCTGGTGGTCTTGGCTCGATGGTGCGCCTCCCCCGCCTTACGGGGGAGGTGGGGTGGGGGTCGCTCAGTACCCCCAGACCTTCCGCTTTTCCACGCCGTCGAAATATTCATCGATCCTTTGGCTCGTCGCGGGCGTTAATCCCTCCGGCAAGGCGCGGCGGTCGAACCAGCCGACTTCGGCGATCTCGAAATTGCCCTTGTGCTCGAAGGCTTGTTCGAAGGCCGTGCAGACAAAGAAGGCGACGTGGTCGCGATTGGTGACGGAACTGGAATTGTGATAAAGCCCGAAGAGCTGCATCGCCCCAACGGGTTTGAAGCCCGTTTCTTCTTCCATTTCGCGCGCGCCGGCTTCCTCGAAGGTTTCGCCCGGGCCAACGCCGCCGCCGGGAAACTGCCAGCCCGGAATGTGGCGATGGCGGATCAGCAAGACCTTGTCGCCGTCTACCGCCATGACGCGGGCGCCAACGGTCATGCGCAGCCAAACGCCCTTGAGCGTCAAAAACACCTTGGCGCGCACGCGCTGGAAGCGATTCATCATGGGCCGGGCTCCGTGTTCAGCCTCACCGCTATCAGAGCTTGGCGCCCGACAAAATCGGCCACGCGCACGATTGACCGTTTTCTTGATCTAATCCTTCTGGCAAAACCGCGGCAATGATTACTCTCGCCCATATTTCAGACATCCATCTTTCGCCCCTGCCCCAGATCCGCGTCGGCGATCTGGTCGGCAAGCGCCTCACCGGCTATCTCAACTGGAAGCTCAAGCGCCACGGCGAGATGAATGTCGAGACCCTGGCCCGGCTCGTTGCGCATATGCAGGAGCAGAAGGCCGACTTCACCGCCGTCACCGGCGACATGACCAACCTGGCGCTCAAGAGCGAAGTGGTTCGCGCCGGCAAGTGGCTCGAAGACCTAGGCGACAGCGAACGCGTCGCCATCTGCCCGGGTAATCACGACGCCTATGCCATTGGAGCGCTCGAACAGGCCCAGGAATCCTGGGGCGATTACATGAAGGGCGAGACGCTGGAAGGGGAAGCTTTTCCCTTTGTGCGCCGCGTCGGCGAACTGGCCATCGTCTCCTGCTCCAGCGCCGTGCCCATGCCGCCCTTCATCGCGGCGGGGCGGTTCGAGGAAAAGCAGGCGAGCCGGCTGGCACGGATGCTGAAGCTTTTGGGTGATGCCGGATACTTTCGAGTCGTCCTCATCCATCATCCGCCCAATGCCGAGCTACAGCACCCGTCCTTTGGCCTGCGCGGTCATCGCATCTTCCGTCAGGTAATCGCGACCGAAGGCGCGGAGCTGATCCTTCATGGCCATACGCATCGCTCCTCGATCCACCACATCCCGGGCAAGGGGCACGAAGTCCCCGTGATCGGCGTGGCGGCGGCCAGTGCTGCGCAGGGCGGGACGCTCGACGATCCGGCGCGCTACAACCTATTCCGCATCGAAAAGGCGGGCGAAGGCTGGGAATGCACGATGCGCGAATTTGGCTTCCAGCGGCTCGGCGCCGATATCGTCATGCGCATGCAAATGCGGATTTACTGACCAAACTTGCTTTAGACCTCATGGTGAGCCTGTCTAACCACGAGGTCGGGCTCACTAATATTGCCACGAAAAGCTGAACTTAGTCGAACGTGTCCGTTGGTTCCCCCGAATACAGTTCGGCCTGCGCCGCATAGGCACGTTGATAGGCAGGGCGGGCTTCGGCGCGGGCGACATAGGCTGCAAGGGTTGGGAATTCGGCAAGCAGCCAGGTGTCGGCGCGCCGTAAGACCATCACCATCATCAGGTCGCCGGCGGTAAATTCGCTTTCCAGCCAGTCGCGGTTGCCAAGATAGTCCGCCAGTTCCTTGAGACGCACACGGATCCGGTCCTCAAGGAAACCAAAGTGCGCCGGACTGTGCCAGGGCTGTCCCGGATCGGTAAAGTCGGCTTGCTCGCGTTCGACGATCGGCGGTTCGACGGTGCTCAGCGCCGCGAACATCCAGGTGATGGCGCGGGCACGAGCATCAGGGTTGGTTGGCAGCAGACCGGGGTGACGCTCGGCGATGTGAAGGATGATGGAGCCGGACTCAAAAAGCGTCAGCCCGTCCTCCTCGTAGGTGGGGATCTGCCCGAAGGGGTGTCTGACGCGATGCTCCGCCTGCTTCATCTGCTTGAACGAAACGAGGTCGACCTCGTAATTCTGGCCGACCTCTTCGAGTGCCCAGCGCACGCGCGTGTCCCGCGCCATGCCCTTGCCGCCATCGGGCGACCATTTGAATGCGGTGATCTTGGGTGTCATCATCGTCTCCATTGTCGTCTTCCTGAAGACGAAGGATAATGGGTGGATCAGACATGGAGGCCACCATGAACAATGCCAGTGAACGCATCCGCAAGACCAGCGTCGCCAGCATCTATGTCCACTATGTCGCCAAGGCCGAGCGCCGGGGCAGGACCAAGGCGGAGGTCGACGAGATCATCGGATGGCTAACCGGGTATAACCAGCAGCAGCTGGAACGGGTGCTGGCCGAGAAGATCACGTTCGATGACTTCTTCGCTCAGGCCCCGCGCCTCAATCCGGCACGCTCCTTGATCACCGGCGTGGTCTGTGGCGTGCGGATCGAGGAGATCGAGGACCCGTTCATGCGCGAGGTCCGCTATCTCGATAAGCTCATCGAAGAGCTCAACAAGACGCGGCCGATGTCCAAGATCCTGCGGGCGCCGGTGGAGGCTTAGCGGCACCCACTCCCACCGTGCGGGCAAATCACCTATATGGGTGGCACAGCCAGCGAGTGCCCCGTGACCGAATTCTTCCGCATCGAGCGTCCTTATTTCGACCCCGCCGCTAGCGAGGCGCGCTTTTTCTATAGCCTCAACGATCTGAGCTTTACCGAAGTCCTGACCTTTCCGACGGTCCCGGACCTTGCGGCATCGGAGAGCGCTGCCTTTGAAAAACTGCTGGGCCTGACCGCGCTGGTGCTCGGCGTGAGCTACTTCAAGCTGCGCGCGCCGCTCAGCATCGAGGCGCCGGATATCCCGCTGACGGAGGCGGAACGTGCCTTTGTGATCGACGTCTACGAGAACGGCCTCGGCGAATTCTATGCCCGCAACGAGCTGGCGCGGTTCGGCAAGTTGACGCTTTCGGCGCCCGATGATGCGCAGCCGCGCAAGGACGCGATCGACCTGCCGGAACGAACCCTGTTGCCGATCGGTGGCGGCAAGGATTCGCTGGTGAGCGTCGATCTCCTGACCCATACCGGCGTGCCGTTCACGCCTTTTGCGGTCAATCCCAAGGGCCCGATCCTGTCCTCGGTCGAGGCTATCGGCACCGACCCGGTTTATGTCACCCGCACGCTCGATCCCGAAATGATCCGTCTCGGCAAGGAGCCGGGCTTCTATAACGGCCATGTTCCGTCGACGGCGATCAACTCCATGATCGCGTCGCTTTGTGCCCTGCTGTTCGGCTACGACCAGATCGTCCTTTCCAACGAGCGGTCTGCCAGCGAGGGCAATGTGGTCTTCGACGGCCGCGAGACCAATCACCAATATTCCAAGTCGCTCGGTTTTGAACTCCTGATCGGCGATACGCTGAGCAATGCAACCGGCGGCGCGCTCAAGTATTTTTCGCTGCTGCGACCCTATTCGGAAGCGCGCATCGCCTCGCTTTTCACCAAGGAGCGCAAGTTCGACAGCGTCTTTTCAAGCTGCAACCGCAATTTCCGGCTGACGGGGCATGATGGTGCGCTTTGGTGTGGCGTTTGCCCTAAATGCCATTTCGTCTTCCTGATCTTTGCGCCCTTCATGGCCAAGGATCGGCTCCTGCGCATCTTCGGCAAGAACCTCCTGGACGAGCCCAAAAACGAGCATTCGTTCCGCGAACTGGCGGGGCTTACCGGTCAGAAGCCCTGGGAATGCGTGGGCGAGATCCTTGAAGCCGCGGCATGCTTTTATACGCTCAGCCGCCATGCCGATTGGCATGAGGATGCGGTGGTGAAGGCGGTGAAGGCCGACCTTTTCGCGCAATACGGCGAGGAAAAGCTGCAGCTGGCCATGGCCGAATGCCTGACCGACAGCCACGATCATCACATTCCGCCGGCCCTCGCTGCCAAGGTGTCCGCCTATGCGGTTTGACGCGCCGGTCCTTCTATACGGCGCCGGGCGCGAAGCTGCGTCCACCCGCGCTTTTCTTAAAGCAACGCAGCCGGAACTCAAGGTTTTCGTGACCGTCGACAGCGGCACGGCGGACATTGCCGATGCCGAACAGATCGCGCCTGCCGAGCTTCCTTCTGCCATTGCCGAGCGCCGCTTCGGCACGATCGTCAAGAGCCCGGGGGTTTCGCTTTATAAGCCGGTATTTGAAACCGCGCGCAATGCCGGCGTCGCGATCACCTCCAACCTCAACCTTTGGGGCGCCACCTATCGGCACGGCCGTACCGTGATCGCTATCACCGGCACCAAGGGCAAGTCGACCACCGCAACGCTGACCCACCTGATACTGGCACGTTCGGGCATCGATACGGGCCTCGCCGGCAATGTGGGGCTGGCGCCGCTCGATATCGCCGACAAGCATGCCGTCGTGGTGTTCGAGCTCTCGAGCTACCAGACCGCCGACATGAACTTTCTGCCCGATATCGCAGCGCTCACCAACCTTTATCCCGAGCATGTGGACTGGCACGGCAGCGTCGAGCGCTACTACGCCGACAAGCTCCACCTCGTCGATCGCGACGGCAGTTTTGCCGTGGCGCTAGGCGCTGCCGCACGCGGCAATGCGCTGGTGGCCCATGCCGTGCGCGACCATCGCCGGCTGCTGCGCGACCTCACTCCGGAAGAAGAGCGCGCGATCGAACATGCCGCCAGTCACTCTCGTTTGCGCGGCGCGCACAATCTCGACAATGCCCGGCTTGCCGCGCAGATCGCGCTGGGTGCTGGCGCGACGCTCGATGGCATTTTGCAGGGCATTGCCGCCTTCCGGCCGCTACCGCATCGGCTGGAAGAACATGTCTTCGGCACGATGACAGTGGTCAACGACTCGATCTCGACGACGCCGGAAGCCACCAAGGCGGCGCTGGCGGCCTACCCTGCCCGTCGCATCGCACTGATCGCGGGTGGCCACGAACGGCAGCAGGACTATGCCGAGCTGGCAACGCTTCTGGCGCAACGCGGCGTGACGACATTGGCGACCTTGCCGGTAACCGGCGCCCGGCTGGCTGCGGCCTGCCGCGAGGTGGCGCCGGACATCGAGATCATCGAAGCCCCCGATCTTGATGCTGCGCTGACACAGCTAGCGCAGCGCCGTTCGCGCTTCGACACGATCATTCTGTCGCCGGGTGCGCCGTCCTACAACCAGTTCAAGAATTTCGAGGAGCGCGGCGCGCTGTTCGTCCAGCGTTGCAAAGAGCTTTTCAGCTAGAAGGCGCTGTTGAGCACGGCGGGTGGCATGCCCGCCCCGAGCAGCGCCGTGCGGATATCGCGGATCAGGCCTTCATCCGTGATGCGCTTGCGCAACTGGGTCAAAACGCCATTGGCCCGAAAGCTGGGTACTTCCAGCACCCGCGGCAGATAGCTTGTAACGAGCTCCTGGTCGCCGATGCCCTGAGCCGCCATGACGGTAAGAATTGGTCCAAGCTCACGATCGGCTTCGGCATAGCCGCGCGCATAGATCGAGGCGACACTGAACTTGCCGTCGCGCAGGGCCTTAAGCGCCGGCACGATGAGATACCACGATGGCGGATTGGGTGCGCTGTTGATCGCGAGGCTTGCAAGCGGCTCCGCGTCACCGAGCTTACCGATCAGGGCGAGGTGACGGGCCCGTGCTGCCAGCGTATCGGAATTGGCGGGATTGAGTTGGAGCGCAGAACTATAGGCGGCTTCGGCGCCCGCATGGTCGCCGATATGCTCGAGATAGCGCGCTCGCTGCTCCCACACAAAGCCCGAAACGGGCGACAAAGCGACAGCCTCCGCCAGCGCTTCGCCGGCAAGGACAAGGCGCTCGCTTTCGCCAGTCTCGAGCGTCGGCTCGATCAAGCCTTCAACCTCGAGGCTTGCTGTCGCCGCGAGCGCCTGGGCGGCTTGCTGATCCACGTCCGGCAAAGCGGCGTAACACCGCTGCGCCTTGTCAGCGGAACTGGCATATGCGCGCTCGCGATAAAGGTCAAAAAGAACCCGGCAGAGATAAAGGCTCTCACGACCATCGATCGCATTTTCTTCCGTGAGCAGCGCCCGGGCGCGCCGATGCAGAGGTCCACGAGGACTGCCCAAGGTGCGGCTCAAAGTGCCCGAGACGCTGTTGAGCAGCTCAGGATCGGCAAGGCGCTCTGGACCAACGGCAACAGCCTTGTTCCAGACCACGACATCACTGGCCGCTTCGGTCAGGATTGCGCTGAACTGCAGCCCACCCGCCTCTCGCCGGACGATGCCGCTTAGCACATAGTCTGCTTTTACGTCCGCGCGTCGCTCGCCATAGACCACCCGCAGCGACTCGAATTGCTCTAGATCGGTGACCAGCTCGACAGCGAGCCCTGCAATAACGCCCACATCCGCCACTGCCCCTGTCAGACTTTGCAGCTCCATAATGGAAACCACAGGAGGCGGTACAGGATTGCGATTTGACGCAATGTTGGCCTGCCGCTGCAGAAAAAATGATGTTGCAAGTGCTGCCGTGGCAAGCACTGCCGTCATGACGGCAAGAGCAATCCAGGACGTGCGAAAATCCCAACTCTGCGCGGCGGGAGGAGGTTGGGCGGACTGAGGAAGAGCCGGCGCTGGCTCGAGCCGGACAAACTCGGGGACATAGCGCCCGGTGGGCAACTCGATCCGGATTGCCTCGCCAGAACCGGGCCCAGCATAATATTGCTCCAGCAAGGCGCGAAGCCGCCGCGCCTGCACGCGCACGATCGGATCGGTTTGCGGGTCAAAATTCTGGGGTCTGCCGAACACATCGACCGCAATGGAATAAGCCTTTATGGCTTGCACGTCGCCCCGCTGCCGCCGCTCCACGATATATTGGAGGAACCGTCCGAGCTGCGCAGAGCGCGCCATCTCAGGATAGGCGAGTATCCGGCTCAGCGCCTCTGCAATCTCCGAATCTGTCGGTTCGCCATCGGACACAACACCCCTCCGTGCCGGTCCATTACGCGCAATTTACATGTAAAACGCAAGCGCGGGTTACATGGCGTTACCCATGCTTGCCTTCCAATCACGTCCGCCCGCCTTCATATCGGCCACGTCGATGTTGCGATCGTCACAACCGCGCTGTTAGGCCCAGCGCGATCCTTACCTGAACAAGATTTTCGAACGCGCGCCGGATTGCCCGCGGCGAACGGGTCTGCCTTTACCGGGGAAAGACCAGTTGGCACGGCCATCAGAGCCGGTTCGACCTGATGGGCGACTTGTGCGCCCCACACTTGGCATGCGCCTGCGTCCACAGGTTGCATGCCTTCGGTGGAGAGTGACGCTGCAAGGGTTTTCGAACCCTCTGCATTCCCAAGTGTCTCTCTCCGCCACTGAATAACCGGCGTTTTGCACCAACGCCGGCTATGGTGCGGGCTCCCTCCTGGCCCGCGCTGGAGAGCACGGCAGCGACTCCTCCCGGTCGCAGTCGTACGGGGGGAGAAGCACACCGAGGCTGCGTGATGTCCCTCTGCGCAGCCTACGCGACTAAACTTGCTTCTCCCCGCGGCTCGCCGGAGCGCCATCGTCGGCGCTGCGACGCTTGTGCAGGATGCCATGGGAAAAGACGCGCAGGGCAGCAAGCACCACAACGGCCAGAAGCGCAGTCGCTCCTGCAATCACGTAATGACCAAGCGCCGTGGCAAGGCCCACTGCTCCCGCCAGCCACATGCCGGCGCCAGTCGTCAGCCCCTGCACCCCGCCACGGTCGCGAAAAATCGCTCCTGCGCCGAGGAAAGCAATGCCCGCCGTCACTGCCTCTACGGCACGGATCGGATCGGCCTGGGAGCCATTCCCAGTGTCGATGGTGTGGAAGATTTCGAAGCCAAGAATCGTGAAGAGTGCCGCAGCAACCGCGATCAGGATATGCGTGCGAAGGCCTGCTTCAGCGGTGTTGATCTCGCGCTCAAAACCGATGATGCCACCCAGCAAGGCGGCGATTACCAGCCTGATCAGAATGATGTGCGTGGGAAGATAGGTCTCTACCAAGCCGAAGCCGTTGCCCACATCCATGGCTGCAATCCGGGTTTATGACGCTTTGGTCACAACCCGGATTGCGATCCATAGTTCCGGGATTTGGCCTAGCTGGGGTTGGGCTGCATCGAGGTATAGATCATGAAGATGATGGCAAAGAGCACCACCACGCCGACCAGCGAGAAGATCAGCACGCGCAGGTTCATCTTGCGCGGACTGGCCTGTCGCACTTCGGTCGTGTTCTTGTTGGGATCGTAGGTTTCCATTGTGACGCTCCGGGTAAATATCGGAAAGGGGAACGTGCGCCGATTGCCGCGGTTCCGTGCCGCCACTTGACGCGGCCCGTGGCACAGCCGAGTCTCGGACCTGTCCTTTCAAGAGTGGTGCCATGATGCGTTCCGAGCAGTTGACGAAGATGATCATGGCTGGCCAAGGCAAAGTGCCGGCCGATCTGGTCATCCACAATGTTGGGCTGCTCGATGTTATTACCGGCACAGTGACCACTACCGACATCGCGGTGGTCGGCGATCGCATCGTCGGCACGCATGCGCATTACGACGGCGCGACCACTATCGACGGCACCGGCCGGTTCGCCGTGCCGGGCTTTATCGACACGCATCTGCATATCGAATCCTCGCTGGTAACGCCGCTCGAGTTCGACCGCTGCGTGCTGCCGCATGGCGTGACAACGGTGCTTTGCGATCCCCACGAGATTGCCAATGTGCTGGGCGCCGAAGGCATCCGCTATTTCTTAGATTGCGCCGAACGCACGGTCATGGATGTGCGGGTCAACCTCTCCTCCTGCGTGCCGGCGACGCCGTTCGAGACCGCCGGAGCGCGGCTCGAAATCGACGATCTTCTGCCCTTCCGTGCGCATCCCAAGGTGGTCGGCCTCGCCGAGATGATGAACTTTCCCGGCGTGCTCAATGCCGATCCGGGCATCATGGCCAAGCTGCTTGCCTTTCAGGACGGCCACGTCGACGGTCATGCGCCGCTGCTGCTCGGCACGGCGCTTAACGGATATCTTGCCGCCGGCATTCGCACCGACCACGAGGCGACGAGCGCAGCGGAGGCGCGCGAAAAGCTCGGCAAGGGCATGGCGATCCTGATCCGCGAGGGCTCAGTCTCGAAGGACCTCGAAGCCCTTGGCGAAATTCTAGACGAAAACACCTCGAGCTTCGTGGCGCTCTGCACCGACGATCGCAATCCGCTCGACATCGCCGAGGAAGGGCATCTCGACTCGTCGATCCGCCGGCTCATCGCCATGGGCCGCCCGCTGCACCATGTCTATCGTGCCGCCAGCCACTCGGCCGCGCGCATCTTCGGGCTCAAGGATCGCGGGCTGCTGGCGCCCGGCTGGCGCGCCGATATCGCCCTGCTCGACAGTCTCGAGAATTGCCGCGTCTCTGACGTCATCGCTGCCGGCCGGCTGGTGACGCCCGAACTGTTCAAGGCGCGGGAGGACGTTGCACCGGTCGGGCTGACCTCGATGAAAGCCATGCCGGTCAACGCGGATGTCTTCGTCACCGAAGCCAAGGCCGGACAAAACCGTGTGCCGGTGATCGGCGTCAAGCCTGGCCTGATCTTGACCTTCCGGGAAGAAGCAGCGCTCGCCTCGAACGAAAAAAGCTTGCAGCCGGACCTCCAAGCCGACGTCATCAAGGTCGCCGTTATCGAGCGGCACGGCATCAACGGCAATATCGGCCGCTCCTTCGTCACCGGCTTCGGTCTCAAGCGCGGCGCCATCGCGTCGTCGGTGGGCCACGACAGCCACAACATCACGGTGGTGGGCACCGATGACGCCGACATGGCGCTGGCGGTCAATCGGCTGATCGAACTTGGCGGTGGCTTTGCCGTAGCCGATGGCGGCGCCGTCACCGCTGAACTGGCTCTGCCGATCGCGGGTCTCATGAGCCTCAAAAGCTTTGAAGAGGTGGCGCACGACCTCCACCACCTCCGCGACGCCGCCAAGGCACTTGGCTGCGTCCTGCCGGAGCCGTTCTTGCAGGTGGCGTTCCTCGCCCTGCCCGTCATCCCACATCTCAAGATGACGGATCGAGGGCTCTTCGACGTCGACAAGTTCGACTTCGTATGAGCCTTTCCTCGCTCTATCTCGCCTGGCTCGAAGACCTCCCGCCGCGGCTCAATAGGGTGCGCAAGACGCGCGGCATAAGCCTTGCCATGGCCGACGGCGTGGTGCTGAAAACCGACCATTATGCGCCTAAGGTCGCGGGGCCGCATCCGACCATCCTGATGCGTCTGCCCTATGGACGGCGCGGTTTCGGTCCGATCGCCGAAGCCTATGCCGAACGCGGTTTTCACGTCATCATCCAGGCCTGCCGTGGCACCGAGCGTTCTGGCGGTGAATTCGACCCCTTTGCCAACGAGCGTGCGGATGGGCTGGCGACACTGGACTGGATCAAGGCGCAGCCCTGGTTCGATGGCCGCATCGGTCTCACCGGCCCGAGCTATCTCGGCTATGCGCAATGGGCAATTTCGGATGCCCTTCCCCCGGTGTCGGCGCTGGCGGTAAAGGTCACAACCGCCGATTTCCGGCCGGTGGTCTTTCCCTCCGGCGCCTTTCACCTCAATCTTTGGCTGTCGTGGCTGCAGGTCATCGATGGCCTGCGCAACCGTCCACTGGCAACGGCCGCCCGCATGTTTTCCGGCGATATCGAGCGGCGCACCGAACGCGCGGCGAAAACACTGCCGCTGCTCGAAGCGGACAAGGTGGTGGCCGGGCACAAGGTACCGTTCTGGCGGCACTGGTTCGGCAATGCCATCGGCAGCGATACGTTCTGGACGGAGCTCGACCACCGCCATCGGCTTAACCCAACGACCCCGCCGGTGCATTTCATCTCCGGCTGGTACGACTTCATGGTCGATCCGCTTCTGGCCGACTACCAGCGCCTGGTCGAGCTCGGCCACCGGCCCTATCTCACCATCGGCACCTGGTTCCACATCGCCGAGGAGCTGCAGCGGGACAATCTGCTCGAAACCATTGTCTGGATGCGTGCCAAGCTGATGGGCGACGAGAGCGGCCTGCGCGAAAAGCCGGTGCGGCTCCATGTTTCCGGGCGCAATGAGTGGCATGAATTCGACCGCTACCCGCCTGGAGGCGGCAAGGCGCAAAGCTGGCGCATCGGCCCGGATCGGGCGTTGACTAAGGGGGATGACGTCAGCGCCGGCAGCGACCGGTATCGCTATGACCCCGGGGACCCGACGCCCAACCTGGGCGGCGCCATCTTTGCCTTTACCGGCGCCGGGGCGGTCGACAATGCGCCGCTCGAAGCGCGCAAGGATGTGGTGACCTTCAGC
Organism: Devosia rhizoryzae; assembly: GCF_016698665.1. Taxonomy (NCBI): domain Bacteria; kingdom Pseudomonadati; phylum Pseudomonadota; class Alphaproteobacteria; order Hyphomicrobiales; family Devosiaceae; genus Devosia; species Devosia rhizoryzae. Next base: position 454,329 of record NZ_CP068046.1, on the reverse strand, counting down.
AGTTCCGTGCTGACGGAAGAAGTAACCATGATCGGTCAGGCCAAGGTCACCCTGCGGGCTAGGGCCGCATTGCCGCATGCCGATTTCTTTGTGCGGCTCTCGGATGTTGGGGCGGACGGCATATCGCGAAATATCTGCGATGGCTTTGTTCGCTTGACGCCGGAAACGCCGGTCGATGCCGGCGGCTGCTGGACCGTGAACCTGCCTCTTCACGCCATGGCGCACAGTTTCCTTCCCGGCCACCGCCTACGCCTGCTGATCGCCTCCGGCGCGCATCCACGCTACGCGCGCAATCTCGGCACCGACGAGCCGATCAATACGGCAACGGCGATGGTGGCTAATGAGGTCGAGGTTTTGCACGAGGGGCTGGAGCTGGTGCTGCCAACGTATCGGCTGGATTAGCCCCCACCCAACCTCCCCCGTAAGGCGGGGGAGGAGCACCATCGGGCTTAGACAGACATCTCTGTTTGTCCACCGGCCGACTCCTCCCCCTTCTGCAGGGGGAGGCGGGGTGGGGGTGTGCCCGCTATTGCGCCAGCTTTCCCGCTTCCCTTGCCTTGACCTTACGCCGGGCGGCATGCAGCAGCGGTTCGGTGTAGCCGCTGGGCTGGTCGGCGCCGTGGAGGGCGAGGTCGAGTGCGGCCTGGAAAGCAACCGACTGGTAGTTTTCGGCCATCGGACGGTAGATCGGATCGCTTGCATTCTGGTCGTCGACCACGGCGGCCATGCGCTCGAAGACCGAGGTCACCTCGTCGCGGCTGACGAGGCCATGGCGCAGCCAGTTGGCGACCGCCTGCGAGGAAATGCGGCAGGTGGCGCGGTCTTCCATCAGGCCGACATTGTTGATGTCCGGCACCTTGGAACAGCCGACGCCCTGCTGCACCCAGCGCACCACATAGCCCAGAATGCCCTGTGCATTATTCTCAAGCTCGCGCGTGATCTCCTCGCGGCTGAGCGAATAGGGCACCTGCACGGGCATGGAGAAGAGGTCGGAAAGCGGCGGCAGCGGCTGGTTGTGGCGGCGCTTTTGCGCTTCGAAGACGTCGACCTGATGGTAGTGCAAAGCATGGAGCGTCGCGGCGGTCGGTGATGGCACCCAGGCGGTGTTGGCGCCGGAATTGGGATGGCCGATCTTGGCGTCCATCATCGCCGCCATATCGTCGGGCCGTGCCCACATGCCCTTGCCGATCTGCGCCTTGCCGGAAAAGCCGCATTGTAGGCCGATCAGGACGTTGCGATCTTCGTAGGAGCTGATCCAGCGTTCGCCCTTGATCTCGTCCTTGCGCAGCACGGCGCCGGCTTCCATAGAGGTATGGATTTCGTCGCCGGTGCGGTCGAGAAAGCCGGTATTGATAAAGAAAACGCGGGCGCGCGCCTCGTAGATCGCGGCCTTGAGGTTAGCCGAGGTGCGGCGCTCCTCGTCCATGATGCCGATCTTGATGGTGTTGGGCGCAAGATCGAGGATTTTTTCGACCGAGCTGAAGATGGCGCAGGCGAAGGCGACTTCTTCCGGCCCATGCATCTTGGGCTTGACCACATAGATGGCGCCCGTGCGCGAATTGTTGCCCTTGTCGTGGAGGGCGCAGAGGGCGGTGAGCGCCGCGTCCATCAGCCCTTCGCCGACCGGCTTGCCATCAAGCAGCACGGCGTCAGTGGTCATCAGGTGCCCCACATTGCGCACAAGGAGCAGTGAGCGGCCCTTGAGCGTCAGCGGCTCGCCGTCGACATCCTTATAGCTGCGATCATCCTTGAGCGTGCGGGTGACGCTCTTGCCCCCCTTTTCGAACGTGTCTTGGAGCGAGCCATTCATGAGGCCCAGCCAGTTGCGATAAACGCCGACCTTGTCCTCGGCATCGACGGCCGCGACCGAGTCCTCGCAATCCTGGATCGTGGTCAGCGCCGCCTCGACGATCACGTCGGAAAGGCCCGCAGCATGTGCCGCCCCGATCGGTGTTTTGGGTGCAATGACGAGAATGGCGTGAAGGCCATTGTGGCGAAGGACGATCTCGCCATTCTCTTCGGTCCCGCCATAGCCGACAAAGGCCGACGGGTCGCGGAGACCGGTGCGGCCTGCTTGCGTGTCGACGGCGAGCATGCGCGTCTCGCCGTTCTTGACCACGTGATAGCCGGTGACGTCCTTGTGGCTGCCGGCGGCGAGCGGAAAGGCCTCGTCGAGGAACTGGGCAGCGCGGGCGACAACCGCTGCGCCGCGGGCGGCATTATAGCCCTGCCCCGGCGCCAGATCGCCGTCGCGGCTGATCACATCAGTGCCGTAGTGTGCGTCGTAAAGCGAACCCCAGCGCGCATTCGCAGCGTTGAGGGCATAGCGGGCATTGCTGACCGGCACGACCAGCTGCGGACCGCAAAGGCTCGAGATTTCGGGATCGAGGCCAAGCGTCTCGATCGTGAAATCAGCCGGTTCGTTGACCAGGTAGCCGATGTCGCGCAGGAAGAATTCGTAGCCCTGCGGATTGCTGCTGACCGGACCATAGCGGCGGTGCCAGTCGTCGATCTTGCCCTGAAGCTCGTCGCGCTTCGCCAGGAGACGGGCATTGGTCGGGACGTGTTCGGCCAGCATGGCGGCAAAGCCAGACCAGAACTGCTCAGCGGTGATCTTGAGGCCCGGCAGCGCTTCGCGTTCGACAAAATCCACCAGCATCGGGTGCACGGAAAGGCCGGATTTCGTCACGTAGCTGGTCATGGATTGCCTCAATATGCGAACTGCTGCTCAAGCTTTAGGCCATTGTGGCGGTTTGTCACAACCCGCCTAAAGTGGACTTCGCCCTTGCGCCAGCCACATAGACTTCGACAACGGAGCGGTCGTCGCCCAGCGTTTGCAGCACGAACAGCTCTTCGGCAAGGCTCGATACCGTCGGCTGCCGCATGCGCATGGTGGGTGTCGCATAAGCATCGAGGACGATGAGATCGGCGGCGCATCCCGGAGCGATCGAACCGATGGTCTCTTGGAGCCCGAGCGCCTGGGCATTGCCGCGCGTCGCCATGTGGAAGGACGCGAAAGGATTGAGCCGCTGGCCCCGCAACTGCAGCACCTTGTAGCCCTCGTCGAGCGTGCGCAGCATGGAAACGCTGGTGCCGCCCCCGATATCGGTGGCAATGCCGGTGCGGACGCCATGCTTGATCAGCCGCTCGCGGTCAAAAAGGCCCGAGCCCAAGAAGAGATTGGAGGTCGGGCAGAAAACGGCGACAGCGCCGGTGTCGGCCAGAACGCCGGTCTCGCGGTGATTGAGGTGAATGCAGTGCCCCAGCAATGTCTTGGGGCCGAGCAGGCCAAAATCCTCGTAGATGCCGGTATAGTCGGCGGAGCCGGGGTAAAGCTCCATGGAATAGGAGATCTCGGCGTCGTTTTCGCTGAGGTGTGTCTGCACATAGGCTTGCTTATGCTCGGCCACCAGAGCCTGCGCCGCTTCCATCTGCGCGGGGGTGGAGGTGATGGCGAAGCGGGGCGAGATCGCGTAAAGCCCGCGGCCGACGCCGTGCCATTTTCCCAGCAGCGCCTTGCTGTCATCGTAGCTCGATTGCGCGGTATCGCAGAGCCCTTCGGGCGCATTGCGATCCATCATCACCTTGCCGCCGATCATCAGCATGTTGCGCCGCTGCGCTTCGGCAAAGAAGGCGTCGACCGAGCGCGGATGGCTCGAGCAATAGGCGACCGCCGTGGTCGTGCCATGGCGGATCAGCGCATCGTAGAAGTCGACAGCGACCGCATCGGCATGGCCCTGCTGGGAAAACTTCTGCTCTTCGATGAAGGTATAGGTGTTGAGCCATTCGAGCAGCGAACCGGCATAGGCGGCCATCATCTGCGACTGCACATAGTGCACGTGGAGATCGATGAAACCCGGCAGGATCAGGTGCGGCCTGTGGTCGATAATCTCGGCGCCCTGACGCTCGGCGGCGGCAAAGTCGCCGACCGCCACGACCTTGCCATCCTCGATGCTGACCGCTCCGTCTTCGAGATAAAGGTAACTGGCTGCGTCTTCGAGGCCTTCGGGCGCGCGGTGAAAGCTCAGCACCCGGCCGCGCAGGATCGTCCGGCTCATAAAGCCGAGCCTTCGCGATACCACTCAACCAAAAGCGCCCGTTCCGCATCGGTCATCTCGGTGACATTGCCGGGGGGCATGGCATGGCTCCACCCGGCCTGCATGGCGATCTGCGGAGCATGGTTGGCGATCGCTACGTCATTGTCGAGGATGACATTCTTGGGCGCCTGGTAGACGCCATCCCAAACCGGTTCGGCCGTGTGGCACATGGCGCAGCGCGTCTGCACCGTGAGGCTCGCCTCGGCAAAATGGGTTGCGGCCATGAAGCGCTCGCCGGTGGCACTGGCCAGGTCGGGCGTGTCTGCGCCGGGCAGTTTGGGCGAAGTCGAAAGCCAGGCGATCACCAGCATGATGACGGCAGCAGCGGCCCAGGTCCAATGCGGATTGCCCTTCCGCGCGTGGCGGGTGTTGAAATAGTGGCGGATGACGACGCCGACCAGGAAGATCAGCGACGCAATGATCCAGTTCCACTGCGTGGCGAAGGCCAGCGGATAGTGCGACGAAAGCATGAAGAAGATGACGGGCAGCGTCAGGTAGTTGTTGTGGAGCGAGCGCTGCTTGGCGATCTTGCCATATTTGGCGTCCGGCACCCGCCCGGCCTTGAGGTCGGCGACGACGATCTTCTGGTTGGGGATGATGATCATGGCGACATTGGCAGCCATGATCGAGGCGGTGAAGGCGCCCATATGGAGCATCGCCGCGCGGCCGGTGAAGAGCTGCGTATAGCCCCAGGCCATTGCGGTAAGGATCACGAACAGGACAACCATCAGCCCGTTCTGCGAATTGCCCAGCGGCGACTTGCAAAGACGGTTGTAGACGACGAAACCAAGGACGATCGAGCCCATCGAGATCAGGATCGCGGCCCAATTGGGCACGTCCAGCACATTGCGGTCGATGAGGTAGATGTCGGCGCCGACATAATAGATCAGCACCATCAGCATGAAGCCGGAAAGCCAGGTCCAGTAGCTTTCCCATTTGAACCAGGTCAGATGCTCGGGCAGAAATTCGGGCGCCACCAGATATTTCTGGATGTGGTAAAAGCCGCCGCCATGCACCTGCCACTCTTCGCCATGCGCCAAAGGCGGCAAGCTCGGTGTCTTGCGCAGGCCAAGGTCGAGCGCGATGAAATAAAAGGACGAGCCGATCCAGGCAATGGCGGTCACCACGTGCAGCCAGCGCACGGCAAACATCGCCCATTCGTAGAAGATTGCCAGATCGCCCATAGTGTCCCCCTACTTCTAGCAATATCGCAACCACTGGACCATTCCCAAACTCGATTGTCACCCCGGCGAAGGCCGGGGGCCCATCCTGAGATCTGAAGATGGATCCCCGCCTGCGCGGGGATGACACCGAGCGTGTGTGAGATTTCGCGATTGCCGAAACCTCACAGAAAAGGGGCGGGCCTACACCCGCCCCCTCATTGGTTCATTCAACCAGCATCAAGCCGGCTGTTCGACGCCTTCGACATACCAGTCCATGCCGAGGAGCTCGGCATCGGTCATGACCACGCCGGCAGCGACGCGTTCGGTGCCCGTATTGTCGTTGATCGGGCCGGTGAAGATGTGGAACGAGCCATCGATCTGGCCGAGGCGAACCTTTTCGGCGTCGGCGACGACATCGGCGGGGACCTTATCATTGTAGGGGCCCATCTGGACAACGTCTTCCTTGAGGCCTTCCCAGGTATTGCCCGGCTCCCAGGTGCCGTCGATCACGGCCTGGGCCGAGGCCAGGTAGTGGGGACCCCAGTGGTCGATGATGGCGGTGAGCTGGGTTTCGGGAGCAAACTCGCTCATGTCGGCACCCTGGCCGAAACCGCCGACGATGCCGCGCTCGGCTGCAACCTGCAGCGCAGCGGGGCCGTCGGTGTGCTGGGCAACGATGTCGATGCCCTGGTCGATCATGGCGCGGGCAGCGTCTGCTTCCTTGGCCGGGTCGTTCCAGGTCGAGATATAGACCGGCTTGACGGTGAAGTCGGGGTTGACGCGGCGGCCGCTCAGCGCCAGCGCATTGATGCCCATGATCACTTCAGGGATCGGGAACGAGCCGATGTAGCCGGCCTTGCCGGTCTGGGACATATGGCCGGCAATGGTGCCGCAGACCGCGCGGCCTTCATAGAAGCGCGCGTTGTAAAGGCCGATATTGGGCCCGCTCATATAGCCGGTGGCGTGTTCGAAGGCGACGTCGGGGAACTGGGAGGCAACCTTGACCACCGAGTCGCCGAAGCCGAAGCTGGTTGCAAAGATCAGCTTGCAGCCCTGCTGGGCCAGTTCGCGCAGCACGCGTTCGCAGTCCGGGCCTTCCGGAACGTTTTCGACATAGACGGTCTCGACGGCGTCGCCGAGCGCTTCCTCAACGAAAATGCGGCCCTGGTTGTGGGCATAGTTGTAGCCGTTGTCGTTGATCGTGCCGACATAGATGAAGCCGATCTTGAGCTTTTCCGCCTGCGCGAAAACGCCCTTACCGAGCAGCGGCAGAGCCAGGGCGGCCCCACCGACCCTGACGAAATTACGACGTGAAATAGTCATGTGTTCTCTCCTGAACAGTTTTTCTTTTCGATTGAGACGGTCATGGGCGCCGCCTCAATTGCTGGGCAAGAACGGCTTGCCGAGGCAGGCCGGTGCATTGGTGGTCGCGTCGCGCCGGATCGAAATCAGCACGAGCACGGCGATGGTGGCGAGGTAGGGCAAGGCGGCCCAGAGCTCGGATGGGATGATGCTGAGCGGCCCGCCGCCGGCTTTGGCATAAAGCTCCATGGTCATGACGAGGCCGAAGAGATAGGCGCCGGCAAGCAGGCGCAGCGGCTTCCACGAGGCGAACACCACGAGCGCCACGGCGATCCAGCCGCGTCCCGCGGTCATCCGTTCGGCCCATTGCGGGGTGAGCAGCAATGGAAAGCACGCCCCGGCAATGCCGGCCATGGCGCCGCCGAACATCACGGCGAGATACCGCACGCCGATCACCGAATAGCCGATGGAATGGGCCGACTGGTCGTTCTCGCCTACCGCCCGCAAGATCAGCCCGGACCGGGTGCGGTGGAGGAAGTACCAGGTCGCCGCGACCATGAAGAAGGAGAAATAAACCGGGAAGGAATAGCCAAAGACCACCCGGGCTATGGAGTGAGTGGCGAGTTCGGCGGGAAAGAGAGGCTGCATCAGCGTGATCGGCCGCGCCGAATAGGACGAGCCCGCCAGCGCGGAAAAACCGGTTCCGAAGATGGTGAGCGCAAGTCCGGTCGCCGTCTGGTTGGCCGAAAGCGACAGCGTAAGAAACCCGAAGATCAGCGACGCGGCGGTGCCCGCCAGCGCGCCGCAGAGCAGCGCCAGGTACGGGTTGCCGGTGTGAAACTGCACGACGAAGCCGGCAATGGCGCCGATCAGCATCATGCCTTCGACGCCGAGGTTGAGGACGCCGGAGCGCTCCACCACGAGCTCGCCCAGAGCAGCGATCAGGATCGGGGTCGAGGCGCCGACAACGGTCACCAGAATGGCAAGGGTGATGTCCATCTATGCAGCCCCCGCCGAAGTCTGCGGCACGACGCGGCGCAGCCTGTAATTGATGAGGATGTCTCCCGCGAGCAGGAAGAACAGCATCATTGCCTGGAAAATGCCGGTCGCGGCATTGGGCAGGCCTATCGTGGTTTGCGCCACCTCGCCGCCAACAAAGGTGATGGCCAAAACGATGCCGGCAAAGATCACGCCGAGCGGGTTGAGGCGGCCGAGAAAGGCCACGATGATGGCGGTGAAACCATAATTGGTGGGAAAGCCCGGCACCATGCGCTGGAACGGCCCGGCCACTTCGAGCATGCCGGCGAGCCCCGCCAGGCCACCGCTGACCAGCATCGCCATCCATATGGTCTTGTTCTGCGAAAACCCGCCGTAGCGCGCGGCGTGCGGCGCGGCACCGACAACGCGCATGCGATAGCCGAAGATGGTGCGGGTCATGACGAACCAGGCAACCAGCCCAACCAGGATGGCGATCGGCACGCCCAGATGCACGATGGTGCCCGGAATAATGGTGGGCAGCCGCGCCGCTTCGGAAAACAGTCGCGTCTGCGGAAAACCCATGCCCATCGGGTCCTTCCAGGGCGCGCGGATCAGATAATAGATCAGCTGCACCGAGGCATAGGTCAGCATCAGCGAGGTCAGGATTTCGTTGACGTTGAGGCGCGTCTTGAGCAGCGCCGGAATGGCGGCATAGGCAACGCCGCCCAGGACGCCCGCGATCAGCATCAGCGGCAGGATCCACCAGCCGGTCATGCCATAGGTGGCAAGGGCGACGCCGGTGGCCGCCAGACCACCCATCACATATTGCCCCTCGGCACCGATGTTCCAGACATTGGCGCGGTAGGCAATCGAGAGCCCGACGCCGATGATGATCAGCGGCGCGGCCTTGATGCCCAGATCCTGCCACTTGTAGGCATTGGTCAGCGGGGTCAGGAAGATTTCGCGCACGGCGCCGACGCCGTTATAGCCGATCAGCGAAAAGATGATGGCGCCGACCACCATGGTGAGGAGCACCGCGGCGACGGGCGTGGCATAGACCATCAACTGCGAAGGTTCGCGGCGCTTTTCGAGGCGGAACTGCATCATGCCGCTTCCGCTCCATGCACGCCGCCCATCAGCAGGCCGATTTCTTCCACGCTCACATCCTTGACCGGCCGCGCCGGGCTCAACCGGCCCATATTGATCACCGCCAGCGTGTCGCTCAAAGCGCGCAATTCGTCGAGGTCCTGCGAGATGACGACGATGGCCGAGCCGGCGGCCGCAAGATCGACCAGCGCCTGGTGGATGGCGGCCGCGGCGCCGGCATCGACGCCCCAGGTCGGCTGGCTGACCACCAGGACCGAAGGCTTTTGCAGGATTTCGCGGCCCATGATGTATTTCTGGAGATTGCCGCCCGACAGCGACCCTGCCATCGAAGCCGGCCCCAGGGCCTTGACGGCAAAGTCGGCGATGACCTTGCCCGTATAGGTTTTTGCGGCACCCGAATTGATCAGGCCCATCACCACCATGCCGAGCCGGTCGCGGGCGGTGAGCACCGAATTGTCGGACAGCGAAAACTCGCCCACGGCCGCATGGCCATTGCGCTCTTCGGGCACGGCGCAGAGCCCGTTGCGGCGGCGTTCTGTCGTGTCCATCATGCCGATGCCAAGCCCATCGATGGTGATCGCTTCGCGATCGTCGCCGCGGATTTCACCGGAGAGGGCGTCGAGCAAGGCGTTCTGGCCATTGCCGGCAACACCGGCAATACCGAGGATTTCACCGGCTCTGACGGTGAAACTCACGCCATCGACCGGCACGTCGAAATGCCCGGCCTTGACCGTCGAAAGCTGGCTGACCACGAGCTTGGGCGGGCCGAACGCGCGGCCTTCAGCCTTGACGATGTCCTTGAGCCCCGTGCCGATCATCTTCTCGGCCATGGAGCGCGATGTTTCCTGCTTGGGATCGCAAGTGTCGACCAGCTTGCCGCCGCGCAGGATGGTCGCCGTGTCGCAGAGCGCTTTGATCTCGTGGAGCTTGTGGGAAATATAGAGGATCGAGCAGCCCTCGGCGGCGAGCTTGCGCAGAACGGTAAAGAGTTGCACGACTTCCTGCGGCGTCAGCACCGAAGTCGGCTCGTCCATGATCAGGAGCTGCGGCTCGAGCAGCAGCGCGCGCACGATCTCGATGCGCTGCCGCTCACCAACCGACAGCGTTGCCACGGTGCGGTGCGGATCGAGAGCCAAGCCGTATTGGTTCATCACGGCGCAAACGCGCGCCTCAAGCTCGCGCGACGGGATCTTGCTGTCCATGCCGAGCGCAATGTTTTCGAGCACCGTCAGCGCCTCGAACAGCGAAAAATGTTGGAACACCATGCCGATGCCCAGCTTGCGCGCGGCCTTGGGGTTAGGCACGACAACCGGAGCGCCGTTCCAACGGATTTCGCCGGCATCGGGCTGCATGATGCCGTAGATCATCTTGACGAGGGTGGATTTGCCCGCACCGTTTTCGCCGAGCAGCGCGTGAATTTCGCCGGGCTTGACGCTGAACGACACGTTGTCATTGGCGAGGACGCCAGGAAACCGTTTGGTGATGCCGCTCAATTCGAGCCGATCGGGCATATCAGATACCACTCGTCACCCCCACTTTGCTGGAGGCGGACACTTGCCCGGCAGATGCTTCCCGGCTCCCAACATGGACCATAATCTCGGCGGCGGCTAGTGCGGCAATAACCGCGGGACGTTTATCCCCAAGCCCTTGCGCCCCAATCGGTAAAATCAGCCGGGTTAGCGCCGCGCGTGAGCCGCCCTGCTCCAGATACCAACTCGAAAACTTGGCCCGCTTGGTCGCCGACCCGACCATGCCGACATAGGGCGCATCGTCTCGCGCCAGCGCCTCGCCGGCAATCAGGAAATCGAGCGCGTGATCATGGGTGAGGATCACGAAGGAACTGCCAGCAGGCGCGGCACGGACAATGGCTTCGGGCATGGCGACGCGGTTGCGCGCGATCGTGGGTGGCAGCAGATCGAGCTCTTCCTGCCTCGTGTCGATCACCTCAAGCTTGACAGGCATGAGGGAAAGGATTTCGGACAAGACGCGCCCGACATGGCCGGCGCCGAAAAGGTAGACATGCGGCAGGCTGGCGTCTTCGGCAGCGGCGCGGGCGAGAAGGTCGCTACGCACCGCTTCATCGGCAAAGCGCAGGGCCACGTTCACGCGGCCACCGCAGCATTGACCGATCTCGGGGCCGAGCGGCACGTCCATGGCCTCTTCGGCGCGCCCATCGGCAATCAGCCGCCGCGCATGCTCGATCACCATATATTCGAGCGCCCCGCCGCCGATCGTGCCCAATGTCTGGGTTGGACCGACGACCATGAACGTCCCCTGTTCGCGCGGAGAGGAACCACGCACCGAAGTCAGTTCGCAAGCGATGGCTGCGGGATTGGCAGCGAAGAAGATGGCCAGGGTTTGAGGGTTCATGGAAGAGCCCCCACCCAACCTCCCCCGTAAGTCGGGGGAGGAGCCGTATCGAGTTGATCCTGGCTCTGGGGACTTGCACCGGCGTACTCCTCCCCCTCCTTAAAGGGGAGGTAGGGTGGGGGTTGAATGGGCACGCTGCCTTTGCTCACCCCCGCACCCCCCGCATCCGCTCCACCGCCATCAGCACCCGTTCGGGCGTGACCGGGGTATCGAGTTGTGGCGCGTGCCGGTAGTCGGCGACGCTGGCGACGGCCATGCCCAAGGCCTCGACGACGCTGATCGCGAGAACAAAGGGTGGCTCGCCCACGGCCTTGGAGCGGCCGATGGTCTGCTTGGTGTTGACCGACCAGTCCACCAGCTTGACGTTGAAGATCGGCGGCACGTCGGAGGCGAGCGGGATCTTGTAGGTCGAGGGCGCATGCGTGCGCAGCTGACCCTTGGCGTCCCAGACCAGCTCCTCGGTGGTGAGCCAGCCCATGCCCTGGATGAAACCGCCTTCGATCTGCCCGAGATCGAGAGCCGGGTTCAGCGATTTGCCGACATCGTGGAGGATGTCGACGCGGTCCACCGTATATTCGCCGGTCAGCGTATCGATGGTGACTTCGCTGACCGAGGCGCCATAGGAATAGTAATAGAACGGGTTGCCCTTGCCGGTCGCACGATCCCAGTGGATTTCCGGGGTCTTGTAGAAGCCGGCGGCGGAAAGCTGCACGCGGTTGAGATAGGCGGAGGCGGCGAGTTCGGCAAAACCGACAAATTCGCTCCGCACCTGCAGGCCACCCTGAACCCAGACGCAGTCGGATTCCTGGGCCTGATAGAGCGCGGCGGCATGGGCGACGAGCCGCTCCTTGAGCTGGTCGCAGGCAGTTTTCGCGGCCATGCCGTTGAGGTCTGTACCTGAGGAGGCGGCTGTCGCCGAAGTGTTGGGCACCTTGCCGGTCGAGGTCGGCATGATCTTGACACTGTCGAGGTTGACCCCGAACGCATCGGCCACGACTTGGGCCACCTTGGTATGGAGCCCCTGCCCCATTTCCGTGCCACCGTGATTGAGATGGATGGAGCCATCCTTGTAGATATGCACCAGCGCGCCGGCCTGGTTGTACCAGGTAGCGGTAAAGCTGATGCCGAACTTGACCGGCGTCAGTGCGATACCTTTTTTGAGGATCGAGTTGAAACGGTTGTGCTCGATGATCGCCTGCCGCCGCGCTTGGTAGTCGGACGAGGCTTCGAGCTCGTCGACGATACGGGCGATGACATTGTCCTTCACCACCTGGTGATAGGGCGTCACATTGTCAGTGTCGGTGCCGTAAAAGTTGCGCTTGCGGATCTCCAGCGGATCGACGCCCAGCGCATAGCCGATGTCCTCGACCCAGCGCTCTGCCGCCATGACCCCCTGAGGACCGCCAAAACCGCGAAAGGCGGTGTTGGAGACCGTGTTGGTGTAGAGCGGCTCGGATTTCACGCGAACGGCCGGATACCAATAGGTATTGTCGACGTGGAACAGCGCGCGGTCAGTCACCGGACCGGAGAGGTCCGAAGAAAAGCCGCTGCGGGCCGCAAGGTTGGCCTCAACGGCAAGGATCTTGCCACTCTCGTCATAGCCCACGTCGTAGTCGATGACGAAGTCGTGGCGCTTGCCGGTGGCCTGCATGTCGTCGTCGCGATCGGGGCGGATCTTGCAGGCGCGGTTCCACTTCTTGGCGGCGAGCGCGGCGACGCAGGCAAAGAGATTGCCCTGCGTTTCCTTGCCGCCAAAGCCGCCACCCATGCGCCGCACCTGGATGGTGACCGCATTGTGCCGCACGCCGAGCACCTGGGCGACCATGAGCTGCACTTCGCTCGGATGCTGGGTCGAGGAATGGACAAGCACATCCTCGTCTTCGCCCGGAATGGCGAAGGCAATTTGGCCTTCAAGATAGAAGTGGTCCTGGCCGCCAACACTGACCGAGCCTTTGGCCCGGCGTGGGGCCGCAGCCATGGCGGCCGCGACATCGCCGCGCTCGAGCTTCAGCGGTTCGGTGACGAGCTTGCGCTCGCCGGCCTGGGCCGAACGCACATCGGGAAGCCAGGCGAGATCGCGATATTCGACCACCGCCAAATGCGCCGCGCGCCGCGCCTGGTCGCGCGTTTCAGCGATCACGGCGAACATGGGCTGGCCCCAGAACTCGACCTTGCCCGGCGCAAAAATCGGCTCGTCATGCTTGTGGCTGGGAGAAACGTCGTTTTCGCCAGGAATGTCGTCAGCGGTCAGGACGCCGATCACGCCCGGGGCGGCCTTGACGGCCGAAAAATCGATCGAGACGATGTCGGCATGAGCGCGGCTCGAGAGGCCGAGATAGGCATGCATCGTGCCGCCCGGCTCAGCCATGTCGTCGATATATTCGGCCGTACCGGTCACATGCTTGGGACCGCTGTCGTGGCGGGTGGCGGTATGGAGCACGGAGAGATTTATGGGCTGGTTCATGGGGCAATCCACGGCCACGATATCCCACTAGACCTCATGGTGAGCCTGTCGAACCACGAGGTCGGGTACCCTGATCCTGCCACGACCTCGTCCTTCGACAGGCTCAGGATGAGGTCTACTGAGGGGACCCAAAAAATCATCATGCCACCTCCCGCTTCAGGCGTTCGCCCTGACCCTGCGTTTCGAGGAAGAAGCGCTTGAGGAGGTTTTGTGCGGCCAGCAGCCGGTACTCGGCCGAAGCGCGCATGTCCGTGATCGGCGAAAAGTCAGAGGCAAAGGCCGGGATCGCGGCCTCCACCGTTGCCATGGTCCAGGGCTTGCCGATCAGTGCCGCTTCTACCGCCTTGGCGCGCTTGGGCGTTGCCGCCATGCCGCCAAAGGCGATGCGCGCCATGCCGACCATGCCGGCATCGTTGACGAAGACGCGGAAGGCGCCGCAAAGCGCCGAAATGTCCTCGTCGCGGCGCTTGGATATCTTATAGGAGGCGAACTTTTCGCCCGCCGGCAGCAGCGGAATGGTGACGCTTTCGACGAACTCGCCCTTCTGGCGATCCTGCTTGCCATAGGCGAGAAAGAAGTCTTCGAGCTTGATCTCGCGGCGATGGTCTCCCCGGCGGAGGCTGAGCTTGGCGCCGAGAGCGATAAACGGCGGCGGGGTGTCGCCGATCGGCGAGCCATTGGCGATATTGCCGCCCAGCGTGCCCATGTTTCGGACCTGCTCGCCGGCAAAACGATGCCATTGCTCGGTGAGCTGCGGGAAATTGGCTTCGATCACCGGCTGCGCTTCGGCATAGGTGACGCCGGCGTAAAAGCGCACTTCGCTGTCGTTGTCGGCGATGCGCTTGAGTTCCTGCAGATGATTGATGAAGATCACCGGACCGATGCGGCGCATGAACTTGGTGACCCAGAGCCCCACATCGGTCGAGCCGGCAACGATCCGCGCTTCCGGGTGCTGTTCGTAGAGCTGCGCGAAATCGTCGAGGCTGGCGGGAATGATGATCTGGTTTTCACCCGAGCCGATCTCGACCCGGCGCCCATCGTTGAGCGCCTTGATCTTGCTCTTGACCGCGATGCGCTCGGCCCAGAGCGGATCGGCTTCGGGTGCGCCATGCTCGGAGATCGACTGCGCCGCGCGGATGATCGGCGCATAACCGGTGCAGCGGCAGAGATTGCCCTGCAGCGCTTTTTCCACGGCTCGTCGGGACGGGTTCGGATCGCGCATCCAGAGCCCATAAAGGCTCATGACGAAGCCCGGCGTGCAGAAACCGCATTGGGAGCCATGATGCTCGACCATGGCCTGCTGCACCGGATGGAGCTGGCCATTCTCGCCGCGCAGATGCTCGATGGTGACGACATGGGTACCATGAAGGCTGGCGACGAAGCGGATGCAGGCGGTCACCGCGTCATAGATGATCTCGTCGCCCATGAGCCGGCCGACCAGCACGGTGCAGGCGCCGCAATCTCCCTCGGCACATCCTTCCTTGGAGCCCCGCAGGCGGCGGTCGAGCCGCAGCCAATCGAGCAGCGTCAGGTCCGGCGCGACATCGGTCAGGCTAATTTCCTGCCCGTTGAGCAGAAAGCGGATGGCGTTGGCAACCTCGACCATCAGCTGCCCCGATAGGTGGAATAGGCAAAGGGGCTGACCAGAAGCGGCACGTGATAGTGGCTGTCTTCGGCAATGGTGAAGCGGATCGGCACGACATCGAGGAACGGCGTTTCGTTCTCGATGCCGATGCGCTCGAAATACTGGCCCACGTGAAAGCGGATCTCGAATTCGCCCTTTTGGAACTGCTCGCCCTCGAGCAGCGGCTGGTCGACCCGGCCGTCGGCATTGGTATAGCTGTCGGCAATGTGGTGGGTGTGGTCGCCATGCACATAGTGCAGTTCCAGCCGCATGCCGCGCGCCGGCTTGCCGTGCATCGTATCGAGCACGTGGGTGGTGAGGCGTCCCGCCATGCTGCTGCTCCTCCGTCTACAATCACGACACTAGCGTAACAGCGGCGCGCCGCAATGCCCAATTTTTACCAACTGGTCCACTTTTGCCCATCTTGTGATCGAGCGCGCTGTGGCTACACTTCGCGTCACTGATCCGACGAGGCAATGATGAACCGCTACCCCCGCGACATGCACGGCTATGGCCAGACCCCGCCCCACGCCAATTGGCCCGGCGGCGCCAATATCGCCGTGCAATTCGTGCTCAATTACGAAGAGGGCGGCGAGAATAATGTCCTCCATGGCGACGCTGCCTCCGAAGCGTTTCTGGTCGACGTGCTGGGCGCTGCGCCCTGGCCCAACCAGCGCCACGCCAATGTCGAATCAATGTATGAATACGGCGCCCGCGCCGGCTTCTGGCGCCTGCATCGCCTGTTTACCGAAGCCAATCTGCCGGTAACCGTCTATGGCGTTGCGACGGCCTTGATGCGCGCCCCGGCGCAACTCGCCGCCATGCAGGAGGCCGGCTGGGAAATCGCGTCGCATGGCCTAAAATGGGTGCAGCACAAGGACATGCCACCCGACGAGGAACGCGGGCAGATCGCCGAAGCCATCCGCCTCCACACCATTGCTACCGGCGCGCGCCCCAGGGGCTGGTACACCGGCCGGTCCTCGCTCAACACCGTCGACCTCGTCGCCGAAGCGGGCGGGTTTGCCTATATTTCCGATACCTATGACGACGACCTGCCCTATTGGAAACTGATCGCCGGGCAGCCGCAGCTCATCATTCCCTATTCGCTGTCCACCAACGACATGCGCTTCGTCACCGGGCCGGGCTTCGACAATGGCGAGGAATATTTCACCTTCCTCAAGGACACGTTCGACTGCCTGTATGCCGAAGGCGAAGCCGGCGCGCCCAAGATGATGTCGCTAGGCCTCCACTGCCGCCTCGTCGGCCAGCCGGGGCGCTTGCAGGGTCTCAAGAAGTTCGTCGACTACATCCTGGGTTTCGACAAGGTCTGGGTCCCCACCCGCCTCGCCATTGCCGAACACTGGGCGGCAGAACACCCCTATCGGGCACAAGAAGTTCTCCCGAGCCAGCTCGACAAGGATGAGTTCGTCCGCCGCTACGGCTCGATCTTCGAGCATTCTCCCTGGATCGCCGAGCGCGCCTGGGACGGCGAGATGGGGCCGGCCAATGACACCGCGATCGGGCTCCATTTCGCCCTGCGCACGCAGTTCCGCATGGCAACGCCTGAAGAGCGTCTTGCCGTGCTGCGCGCGCATCCCGACCTGGCGGGAAAACTCGCCGCCGCCAAGCGACTGACGGCAGAGTCCACCGCCGAGCAGGCCTCGGCCGGCCTCGATCACCTGACTGACGACGAGCGCGAGACCTTCACGCGCCTCAACACGGCCTATGTGGAAAAATTCGGCTTCCCCTTCATCATCGCCGTCCGCGATCATGACAAGGCGTCGATCCTCGAAACGTTCGAGCGCCGGATCGCCAACACCGCCGAAGACGAATTCGCCACCGCCTCAGCGCAGGTCGAGCGCATCGCGCTCCTGCGCCTCAAAGCTATATTACCTTAGCCGTTGAGGCCGGCCTCGTCGCCGGCGTCAACTTCGTCGCGCCATACGCCAAACATCAGCGCCAGCACCGCAAGCCATGGCATGTGATGCTGCATCCAATGGGGCTCCGCCCCGCCGATACTCATGAACAAGCTACTCATGATCCTGAGTATCGGCCGGCAAAGTTGAGATTTGGTAACCCTAACTGGGGGTTACTTGTAGAAGCCGGTCCGGAAATTGATGCCGTATTCGAGATAAACTTTCATGCCGCACAACATGCCGGTCCAACCTTCGCAATTGCCATAGGATGACTTGAGCCCGCCCGGCGTTTGACGCCAGCCGCTCTCGGAAATGGTCACCAATGTGCGCCCGTCTTCAAGACCGGTGAACTCCATGGTGACAGTGGTTTTGTAGCCCACCGGCTGTGGCGCCTCTCCCGTCGTGCTGGGCTCCGTCGCTTCGCTGGCATCCCACCTGAGGACGATCTTCTGGTCCGGAACGACCTCCACGACTTCAACCGGGAAGGCGCCGGGGAAATCGTGGAAATCCCAAGTCACCGTTGCCCCGGTTTCGAGCCGCCCCACGGCCCCGCCGGTGGTGAAATAGCCCGACAAATGCTTGGGATCGGCCACCGCCTCGAACACTTCATGCACCGGTTTGCTGATCCTTCCCGATACCCGAAATGCCAGATTCAGGTCCTTATCCTTGGACGTCACTGCACGCATGTCGATCTCCCTCAACTTGACGGGTCAGACGATATGTTATAGTTTGATAACATGTCAACTGACGACGCAGACGACCTAATCTTCAAGGCTCTCGGCCACCGCGTGCGGCGGCGCATCCTCGATCATCTGAAAGCCGAGCCGCACACCACCGGCTCGCTCTGCGCACTCTTCCCCGAAATCGACCGCTGTACCGTCATGCAGCATCTGGGCGTGCTGGAAGAGGCTGGACTAGTCGTTCCCGAAAAGCAGGGACGCGAGCGCTGGAACAACCTCGACGCCCTGCCCATCCACGCCATCCACGAACGCTGGATCGGCCCCTATGCGGCTTACGCGGCATCGATGTTGAGCCGTTTGAAGAAGGGTGTCGAGGCGGAGGTGTCTTAGCGCCGTCCTTCTCAGTAGACCTCATCCTGAGCCTGTCGAAGGACGAGGTCGTGGCAATATCCGTGTGCCCGACCTCGTGGTTCGACAAGCTCACCATGAGGTCTTCGCAGGTTCACGACGTGACAACATCCGCTGCGATGCTTAGTCTTCGGCAAAACAACGAATTTGGTCCTCTATGCCCTACGCCTCCCCTTCCGCCGGCCTGCCGCCGCAGATGGCCCTCCATACCGGCCGCGCCGTGTTTACCGAGGCCTATGCCGTGATCCCGCGCGAATGCATGCGCGACATCGTCACCTCCTACCTGCCGCATTGGCGTGAGAGCCGGGTCTGGATCATCGCGCGCCCGCTAAGCGGGTTTTCCGAGACGTTTTCGCAATATGTGGTCGAGGTTGCGCCAGGGGGTGGCAGCGAGCGGCCCGAGCTCAATCCCGAGGCCGAAGGCGTGCTCTTCGTGGTTGCCGGTTCGGTGACCGTCACCATTGAAGGCCAACCGCATCACCTCAGGGAAGGCGGCTATGCTTTCCTGCCGCCCGGCAGCCATTGGACTCTCGCCAATAGGACGACCGAGCCGGCGCGCTTCCATTGGATCCGCAAACGCTATGAAAAGGTCGACGGCATCGACCTGCCGCCCGCCTTCGTGTCGAGCGACCAGGACGAACCCATCCGCTGGATGCCGGACACCAGGGACACCTGGGGCACGACGCGCTTCGTCGAACCCAGCGATCTGCGCCACGACATGCATGTCAACATCGTGACGCTCGAGCCCGGCGCCGTCATTCCCTTCGAGGAAACCCATGTCATGGAGCACGGCCTTTATGTGCTTGAAGGCAAGGCGGTTTATCGCCTCAATCGCGACTGGGTTGAGGTCGAGGCCGGCGACTTCATGTGGCTGCGCGCCTTCTGCCCACAGGCCTGCTACGCCGGACCCGAACGGTTTCGCTATCTGCTCTACAAAGACGTCAACCGCCACGCCAAGCTGCCGTTCTGATGAGGCCGGTCGTGTAAGCGGGAAGAGACCTCATGGTGAGCTTGTCGAACCACGAGGTCGGGCGAGTGGAGGCTTTGTGCCACGACCTCGTCCTTCGACAGGCTCAGGATGAGGTCTGATGTTGCATCTTACCCTGGAAACCCATCGATTATGACCGACCGCATCCTCGCCATCGAGCCACTGACCGCCGAGGCCTTCGCCTCCTTCGGCCAGGTGATCGACGCTGCTGGCGCGCATCACTACCCGATCAACAATGGCATGACAGAGCGCTACCATGACCTGGCGCGGGTCGAACTGGGCGGCGTTCATGCCCGTCCGCTGATCTCCATTTTCCACGGCCAACCCTATGCGCTCCCGCTTTCGCTGAAGCTGGTCGAGCGACACCCCCTCGGCAGCCAGGCATTCTACCCGCTGGACGATGCCAACTGGCTGGTAATCGTGGCCGAGGACGATCACGGCACCCCCACAGGGCTTCGCGTTTTTCGACCCGCGCCGGACCAGGGCGTCAACATTGCCATGAACACCTGGCACGGCGTCTTGACCGTGCTCGAGCGGTCCGCGCGCTTCCTCGTGGTCGATCGCGGCGGCGACGGAGTTAATCTGGAAGAACACCACTTTGCCGAGCCGTGGCTCGTTAAGGCTTAACGGCACTTCGCCTCGCAACCTTCGCATGGCTGCGCTATTTTCCTCCCAACCTTCGGGGAGAGGCAGATGCTGTGGTCGAAACTGATTGGCATTGTCGTCGCGTTGGGCCTCTTCGCTGTGCCGGCTTTCGCCCAGAGCACGACGTTGACCGGAACCGTCACCTATAACGAACGCATGGCGCTGCCGCGTGGCGCCTTCCTGCAGGTGAGCCTCGTGCGCCTGCCAGGCGGCCAGGCTGTAACCGGCGCCGCCGCTGCTATCCCGGCCAAGGGACAGCTGCCGATCGCCTGGACGCTCAACCTTCACGACGGTGTCGCCACTGATGGGGCCAGCTACGGCATCCTCGCCGACATTGCCGTGGGCGGTCGCGTTCTGTTCCGAACGGCCCGCCCCGTGCCGGTGGAAGTGGGTGGGGAAAGCCCGACTGCCGTGCTGGTCCGCTTTTCTCCCGATCCGGAACCTGACGTGGCAGACGTCGACACTGGAGCCGTCCCACCGGACGGGTTGATCAATCAGTTATGGACCGTCACCAGCATCGGCGGCCGGCCTGTAACCGGCACGCGCCCGCTGACGCTTTCGATTGCAGCCGATCATCGCGCCGGCGGCAGTGCCGGCTGCAACAACTTCTTCACCGAAGCGACGATCGACGACAGCAAGCTTCATTTCGGCCCCGCCGCCGCGACCCGCATGGCCTGCGCGACCGCGATCACGGACCAGGAAACCGCATTCCTCGCTGCGCTCGCCGCTGTCGGCGGCTACGAACTCGACGGCACCAGCTTGCGCCTTCTCGATGCGGCAGGCATACCGCTGATCGGCTTGATACGCGCCGCGGAGTGATCGCTTGGAAACGCCGGACCTGATCGAACGCCTCCTCGACATCATCGAGAACAGCATCGCGCCGGTCACCGCTGACGGTGTCGCCCGCGGCAACAAGCTGTTCGGCGCCGCTATCCTGCGCAAGTCCGACCTTTCCGTCGTGGTCGCGGAAACCAATAACGAGATCGAAAATCCGCTTTGGCACGGCGAAATGCACGCCATCAAGCGCTTCTTCGAACTGCCGGCGGCGGACCGGCCCGACGTCAAGGACTGCCTGTTTCTCGCCACGCACGAGCCCTGCTCGCTCTGCCTCTCCGGCATAACCTGGTCAGGCTTTGATAATTTCTATTATCTGTTCAGCCATGCCGACAGCCGCGACAGCTTCGCCATTCCCTACGACATCCAGATCCTCAAGGCCGTCTATGCCGTGCCCGAACCGGAGACGGGCCTGGTGTCGGCGAACCGCGATCTCTACAATCGGCAGAACCAGTTCTGGACCAGCCATAGCCTCCAGCAGATGATCGCAGGACTGGACCGGGCGCATAAGGAATTGCTGCTCGCCCGCGTCGACGATCTCACCGCGCTTTATCGCGATCTGTCGGCGACCTACCAGAAGAGCAAGGGCGGCAAGGGCATCCCCCTGGCCTGAGAGCCGAACCTTCCGCCGTCTTTTGCGTTCCCGTTGGGTTCACAGCACCAAACGGGGAAAATCCGCCATGTCCAACGTGATGTCGCCAAACGCTGGCGCGGCACCATTGCTCGCCGTCTTTACCGATTTCGACGGCACGCTCGTCGAGCTGGCGGAAACGCCCGACGCCGTGGACGTGTCTTCCGAACTAACCGATCGGCTCGATCGGGTCATCAACGATTTCGACCATGCCTTTGCGGTGCTGACCGGGCGCGAGATCGTCGATATCGACCGCTTTTTGTCGCCGCTACAGGTCGCCGTTGCCGGTGCCCATGGCGCACAGCGCCGCCGCGCCGATGGCACAATCGAAGCGATGGATGAGGATGTGAGCGCCACGGCAGAAGCAATCGCGGCTGCGCTCGAGCCATTGGTGGAAGCCAATCCGGCGCTGATCCTCGAGCCCAAGGACGGCTCGGTCGCCCTTCACTTCCGCCAGGCGCCGGAGCTTGAAGGCGTGTGTCATCTGGCTATGCAGGAAGCCCTGCTCGATCATCCGCATTTTACGCTGGTCCCCGGCAAAATGGTGCTAGAGGCCCGGGCCGTGGGCCTCGACAAGGGCGCAGCCCTCCGCGCCTTCATGCAGGAAGAACCCTTCGCCGGACGCACGCCGATCTTCATCGGCGACGATCGTACCGACGAAGATGCCTTCCGCGCCGCGCAGGAACTTGGCGGCGTTGGTATCAAGCTCGGTGCCGGCGAGACGGCAGCACGGCTGCGCATAGCCGACGTCGCTTCTGTTCACGCCCTTCTTCGTGGCCTGGGCGACATGGCCCAGAGCGGTCATGTTCCCGAGCCGCTGCTCACCGACACTGCCCATTAGAATAAGGAACGCGTCCAGCATGAGCCGTATCGTCGTCGTATCGAACCGTACGCCCGGCAAGGGGCCTGTTGCCGGCGGGCTGGCCGTGGCCTTGCGCAAGGTGTTGAGCGAACGAGAAGGCTTCTGGTTCGGCTGGTCCGGCAAGCTCAGCGAACAGCCGGCGCGCGAGGCCCACTTCGAGGACGTCGATGGCATGCAGGTCGCCAAGATCGACCTCACTCGCGACGATCACCACGCCTATTATGCCGGCTTTTCCAATTCCATCCTCTGGCCCAGCTTCCACCTTCGGCTCGATCTCGCAACGATCGAGAGCCACTGGTACGAGGGCTATCGGCGGGTGAACGGCCAGTTCGCGCGGGCACTATTGCCGTTGCTCAAGCCCGACGACATCATCTGGGTGCATGACTATCACCTGATCCCGCTCGCGTCGGAATTGCGTGCACTTGGCGCCCGCAACCGAATCGGCTTTTACCTCCACATCCCCTTCCCCACGGCCGACGCGCTTTACGCCATTCCCAACCATGGCGAGCTGATGCGCGACCTGTCGCGCTATGACCTCATCGGCTTCCAGGCCAATCGCGACGTCGCTGCGTTCCGAGAATTCGCCGAACACCAGGCCCCCTCGACCTTTGGCGGCCTCAACACCAAGCACATCGACTTTTCCCGCACCGACGTGGAAGCCTTTCCCATCGGCTCGGACCCCAATGCTTTCGCCAAGCTTGCCATCAGCCCCGCCGCGACCAAGATGGTGCACCGCATGAAGCGGGCGCTGGGCGAGCAGAACCTGATCCTGGGTGTCGACCGCCTCGATTATTCCAAGGGCCTGCCGCAGCGGGTCGAAGCCTATGAGAAGCTTCTCGCCAACAATCACCGCTTCCGCCGCAATGTGCACATGCTGCAGGTGGCGCCGCCCTCGCGCGACACGATCAAGGAATATCAGGAAACCAGCGACCAGCTCGACGCCATCTGCGGTCGCGTCATGGGCGAATTCGCCGAACCCGATTGGGCGCCACTGACCTATGTGAAGCGCGCCTACGGGCAGCCGAGCCTTGCCGGGCTTTACCGCCTCGCCCGTGTCGGCCTCGTGACCCCTCTGCGCGACGGCATGAATCTCGTCGCGCATGAATATATCGGCGCCCAGAACCCCGAAAATCCCGGTGTCCTGGTGCTGTCGCGCTTTGCCGGCGCCGCCGAGATCTTCCCCGAAGCCTTGCTGGTCAACCCCTTCGACACCGACGAAACGGCCGAAGCCCTGCGCATGGCACTCGACATGAACCTCGACGAACGCAAGAGCCGCTGGCAATCGCTGATGTCCGCGGCCCGCACCCACAATGTCGACGACTGGGCCATCAGCTTCCTCGACCGCCTTGCTCCCGCCGACAAAGACAAGTCCTCGACGCGGGATATCTTGTATCTGGCCTCGGTGGCGTGATGTATGATCACATGCAGTATGGAGGCTGAAATGGCCAAGAAACTGCTCGTCACAGCGATGTGGGATCAAGACGCTGAAGTCTGGGTCGCAACGAGCGACGACATTCCCGGACTTGCAACAGAGGCACACACCCTAGACCGGCTATTAGAACGGGTAGTCGCGGTTGCTCCCGAACTCCTCGATGACAACGCTCAACTGATCGACCCCAAGCCGCAGCCTGGTGAAACCTTCGATATCTGCATCATGTCGCAGGTAACGATGACACCGAGCCAAGCGGCCTGATGGTCAGAGGCTTTTATGCGCAGATCGTAGACGCGCTAAAGGCTGCTGGTTGTGAGTTTCGCCGCAGCGGCAAAGGCGACCATGAGATTTGGTATAGCCCCATTACCAATCGCACGTTTTCCGTCGATCGTGGCAGCCTCTCACGGCACACCGCCAATGCGGTGATGAAGCAGGCCGGCATCAACAAGCATTTCTAAACAAAAAGGGCGACCCGCAGGCCGCCCTCAATTCTTTACGCTTTCACCGCTGCTCGCTTGGCGCGGCCCGCTTCGCGTTGGGTCTTGCTCCAGCGCGGCTTGCCGTCGGCGGCTGGCTTGGCGCGGGCGCCGTCGGCCTTGGGCGCACCGCCCTTGGTGCGTTCGCCACCGGGACGCGGGGTGTTGAACTTGCGCGGATCCTTGGGCTTGGGGTTGCGCGCGGTGCGGGCGCCACCCGGCGCACCAGCCGAATTGCGCGGCGCGCGCGGCGCCTGCACTTCTTCGACGAGGTTGACGTCACCCGAGACCGGCAAGGTACGGCGGATCAGCTTTTCGACGTCACGCAACTTGCTCTTTTCGGTGCCGTCGCACAGCGTGATGGCAATGCCAGAAGCGCCGTTGCGGCCAGTGCGGCCGATGCGGTGCACATAGTTTTCCGGATCGTCGGGCAGCTCGTAATTCACCACATGGGTGATGCCCTGCACGTCGATGCCGCGCGCCGCAATATCGGTGGCGACGAGGATACGCACCGAGCCGTTGGCAAAACCCTTAAGCGCGGCCTGCCGGGCGTTCTGCGACTTGTTGCCGTGAATGGCGGCCGCTTCATGCCCGTCGATGGCGAGGTTCTTGGCCACGCGATCAGCGCCGTGCTTGGTGCGCGAGAAGATGATGACGCGCTCCATGCCTTCCTTTTCGTCGGCAAGGAGGTCGTTCAGCACGCCCCGTTTGGCCTTCGAACCCGACATGATCACGCGCTGGTCGATCTTGACCACAGTAGACCCCTGCGGCGCCGCTTCGACCTTGATCGGGTCCTTCAACAGCGTCTTGGCCAGGTCTTCGACTTCGGCGGCCATTGTGGCCGAGAACAGCATGGTCTGGCGGCGCAGGCCGATCTGCTTGGCGATGGCGCGCACCGGAGCGATAAAGCCCATGTCGAGCATGCGGTCGGCCTCGTCGAGCACCAGCCAGCGCGTTTCGTTAAGCTTGATCTTGTTGTCGTCGAGGAGGTCCTTAAGACGCCCAGGGGTCGCCACGACGACATCGACGCCCTTGGCGATCTTTTGCACCTGATGGTAGCGCGACACGCCACCGAGGACGAGCACGGTATCGAGCCGCATCTTCGAGCCTGCGAACTTGCGCAGGTTTTCTTCGATCTGCACGGCGAGTTCACGCGTCGGCGCCAGGATCAGCGCGCGCGTCGTCATCGGCCGCGGACGGCCGGTCAGTTCCATCAAACCAGCAAGGATCGGCAGGCCGAAGGCGGCCGTCTTGCCCGAACCGGTCTGGGCGATGCCCAGCATGTCCCGGCCTTCGAGCAGCTTGGGGATCGCCTGGCTCTGGATCTTGGTGGGCTCGGTGAAGCCGCCGGCAGTCAGGCTGTCGGTGAGTTGGGTCGGCAGGCCGAGCGAAATGAAATCGGTCATAGGTGTCTTTCACATTGCGCCAAACGGCGCGTGCGCCCAGCCGATGCGGCGGGCGCGACTTCAAATATGCAATCGTGCGACGGGATGATCGCGCGGGTGCTGGCTCAAACCCGGACCGCGCTCCACTGGAGGGGGGTATCCGGGCTGACTTCGC
The DNA here is from genome assembly GCF_016698665.1 of Devosia rhizoryzae. NCBI lineage: Bacteria > Pseudomonadati > Pseudomonadota > Alphaproteobacteria > Hyphomicrobiales > Devosiaceae > Devosia > Devosia rhizoryzae. Next base: position 428,792 of record NZ_CP068046.1, on the reverse strand, counting down.
CGCTCACCGCTTGAGTAAGAAGAGAAGTCCATCGGCGGTCATGGTGCCGCGACGTGTTGCTGATATGGGGGAGTTGGCGGCAAAAGGCAAGGTCGCCGGCGCATGGGTGGTGTGCGGCAAGCTTTCCCGGCCACCAGCTGTCACCCCCGCGAAGGCGGGGGCCCATCCTGAGATCTTAAGATGGGCCCCGGGTCAAGCCCGGGGTGACAGCCGGTGATAGTTGGAGCAGCTCGGCTAAATCCCGCCATACCAGTCATACCCCACATCCTCCCAATACCCTCCCTTGCCCCGTCCGAAGGGCGACAGATCATCCACGAGTTCGATCGTGTGGAGGTATTTGGGCTGTTTGTAGCCAAGCGCCCGCTCGATCCTAAGCCGAATTGGGGCGCCATTGCTGACCGGCAGCGGCTGGTCGTTGAGGCCATAGCTCAGAATGGACTGCGGATGGTAGGCATCCACGAGGTCAGAGCTCGTATAATAGAGGATGTCGCCCGAAAGCGTGCGCTGGATATTGTCGTAGCAATGGTAGACAGCAAAGCGCGCGGTTGGCTTAACACCAGCCTGATCCAGCAGCGGCCCGAGCGGCGTTCCCGTCCATTTGGCAATGCAGCTCCAGCCCTCAACGCAATCGTGCCTTGTGATCTGCGTGCGCGCCGGCATGTTGCGCAGCTCCGCCAGCGAAAAGCTCACCTCGCGATCGACCATGCCCTTGATGGTGAGGCGATAGGGCTCGAAATTGGCCTGCCGCAGGAACATATACTCGGGTGTCGTCGGCTCGGTTGAGCCATTAGGCTTCATGCCCTGCCGGATTTCGCTTTGCCCATATTCGCGCGCCAGAACCTGATCGCCGATCAGCGCGCGCTGCGCCTTGTAGGTCAGAACATTGGCCTGCTCGATCACATTGCGCACCGGATTGTCGCGCTGGCCCAAAAAGTCGAACTGGTTGCAGCCCGAAACCATCAGGCCCGAACCAAGGGCCGCCGAGCCGGCAAGAAAGCGCCGGCGATTAATGATCAGCTTGTTCATGGGCGATCTCCTTCCTGGCGGGGCGTGCCGGGGCTAGTGCGATACCAGCCCGTAATCATGGACCGAAGCTCGTTGATCGGACCGGCAAGGACGACCATCAGCACGTGGACGATAAAGAACAGCACCAAGAGAACCATGACGCCGAAATGAATGGTGCGCGCCGTCTGCCGACCGCCAAAGACATCGAGCAGCCAGGGCCAGCTCGCATCCATGCCCGGGCTCATGGTCAGTCCGGTGAGGACGATCAGCGGGAATAGAATAAAGAAGACGGTAAAGTAGCTCAGCTTCTGCAGCGGCGAGTAGGCGCGCCTGTGATGGAAGCGAAACCGCGCATGGTCGACGACATCGCGCCCAATGCCAGTGACGTCCCCGCCACTCGGAATGATATCGCGCCGCAGGTGGCCGTTGATGAAGCTGGCTAGAAACCAGATGAACAGCGCGGCCACAAAGACCCAGCCAAAAAAGAAATGCAGCACGCGGCCCGTTGCGAGATCGCGGAAGGACGGAATGGTCAGCGCTCCCGGGAAACCCTGATAAGCTGGCTGCTCTGCCGTTCCGCTCATCCCGAAGACGCCCGTCGTGTCGAAGGTCTGTCCGAAAATCCTGGTCTGCCCGCGCGGCCCTTCGGGCGTGTTGACCGCCGTCATCTTGAGCACCGCATTGTCGAACTCGAAGCCCGATTGCTGCCCGACATAAAGCGAAGGATGCGCATTGAAGATCTGCAGCCCGGTCAGCAGCAGGAAGAAGAGGCACACGACCCAGACCCAATGCGTCACCCGGGTCCAAATCGACTGGCGATAGACAAGCGGTCCCCGTGTCGGCGGCAATCCGTTCGGCTCTGTCATCTTTTCCCCTCGGGCTTGAACTGCCCGTAGCTACGGTAGCGCATCGGCAAAAGGCTCGCCATCACGGCAAATTTTTCTGCCCTTGTGCACTGACCCCTATTCGCCGGCGTTTCCCCATCGGTTACGGCGGTCTCGCATTTTCCTGCGCGGCGTGTAACCTCCCACCCGGCGCGGGCGAATGGAGAACCAATGCAAGCGGATGCCATCGAGACGCGGCTGCGCGGGCTGATGCTCGCTTCGCTTGATGGCGACAGGGCAGCCTATCGGCATCTGCTGGCAGAACTCACGCGCTATCTGCGCCCCTATTTTCTGCGGCGGCTAACCCCCGCCCATCAGTCGCACGCGGAGGACCTCGTGCAGGAAACTCTGCTGGCCGTCCATTCGCGACGCATGACCTACGACCGCAATCGGCCGTTCACGGCTTGGCTGCATGCCGTGGCGCACCACAAATTCGTCGACCACGTCCGCCGCTCCTCGATCCGCCAGACCGTGCATCTTAAAGACGATGCGCCGGTTTTCGCCGAAGACCTTAGCGGCAATGCGGCCGACCGGCATGATGTGGACGTCGTGCTTGGTGGCGTGACGCAGCGGACTGCTGACCTCATTCGCGAAACGCGGCTCGAGGGCCTGAGCGTTGCGGAAGCCGCCGCGCGACACGGCATGACCGAGACGGCGGCCAAGGTCTCGATCCATCGCGGATTGAAATCTCTGATGGGCCGGTTTGGGGGCGGCAGATGACCGACCAGTTGATCAGCCGCCTTGCCGATGACCTGATCCCGGTGCCGCCCCGCAGCATGGAACGCCGGCTTCTGCTGGCCGTGGCCACAGGCTTTGCGCTCACTGCCGTACTCACCGTCCTCGTGTTCGGGCTCCTGCTCGATCGTCCCTTCGGCGCAGCCTGGGGCAGCATGATGTTCTGGGTCAAGGGCGGTTATGCACTGGCTTTCGGGCTCCTGGGCCTTGCCGCCGCACCGGCGCTGGCGCGGCCCGATGGTCGCATCCGCTGGCCACTGGTCGGCGCCGCAGCGCTCTTGCTTGTTGCCATCTGCACCGGCTCGATGCTGTGGAGCCAGGCCGGCTACAATATGCCAATGCTGATGGGCGCGACCGCCCTGATCTGCCCCTGGCTTATCACCCTTGCGGCCCTGCCGATGCTGGGAACGCTTCTCTCTGCCCTCCGCAGCACGGCGCCCCACTCTCCCACCATGGCCGGTGTTGCCGCAGGCCTCTGCGCGGGCGGTCTTGGCGCGGCCACCTACGCCGTTTATTGCGCCGAAACCGGCATGATGTTCATGGCCGTCTGGTATTCGCTTGGGATCGGGATAGTTGCAGCCCTGGGCGCGCTGCTGGGGCGGTTCTTGCTGCGCTGGTAGAGGGGCTCTTTGTGACGTGTCGGCTCGTTCACCTCCCTCCCCTGGAGGGGGAGGGTAGCGGCGCTAGGCTCGAAGAGCTGTAGCAAAGCTGGGTGGGGTGGGGCCAAGCACACACCATTCTGTCGTACACCAATTGGAACATAGCGCCTGGAACTCACCCCACCCAGTTCCGCTAAGCCTGGCGGCTAAGCTGCACTACCCTCCCCCTCAAGGGGAGGGAGGCGCCCGATCGAAATTTCCGGGCTTGTGCCCTACTCTTCCCGCGCCGCCCAGTTCATGCCGCGGCGCATGATCGTGGCCATGTTAGAATTCTCGAACTCCTTGGCCGCGTGTCCCAGCGTCATGTGGAACACCTTGCCCGCGCCATGCCGCCGCTTCCACACGACAGGCATGGTCACGCCCTCGATCCAGCTTGCATGCTCGCCGCTAAAGGTCGTGGTCGCCAGCACCTCGTTGGAGGGATCGACATGCATGTAATATTGCTCGGACGTATAGGGGAACGACTTGATGCCAGCCATGATCGGATCGTCCGGCTTGGTCACGTCGACCGTATAGTCGATGATGTTGCCTGGATGCGCGACCCACTGACCGCCGACCATGAACTGGTAGTCCACCGCCTCGCGGAATGCGTCGCTCATGCCGCCGTGGTGACCGGCTAGGCCGACGCCGCCCTGCACGGCTTTGGTCAGGTTTTCGACCTCGGCCTTTTCGATCTTGCTCATGGTGAAGATCGGGATGATCAGCGACAGCTCATGAATGGATGGATCGGCAAAGGCTTGGGTTTCGGTGGCCATGCGCACCGAATAGCCGTCCTCATGCAGCCAGCGCCGATAAATGGCGGCGCATTCCTCGGGGTCGTGGCCTTCCCAGCCGCCGTAAACGATCAAAGCACTGCGCATTAAACATCCCCGCAAATCAAACGCGGCGGAGAATACTCTACTGTCGCGCTATTGAAAGCCCGTCAGTTCCGCTCGAACTGCACCTTAAGACGGGGCGCGGCTTCAAAAGCCCAGAGCTTGAGAATGACGAAGTTGAGCCCAGAGGTGAGCCCCACGATCAGCAGCGCAGCGGGCAGACTCGGCAGGCCAAGCACGCCGTGAAACAACTGACCGAATAGGGATGCAAGCACGAGCGCCAGCACCTGCACGGCAAAATAGCGCGGCAGCGCATCGCGATGCGCCGCCTCCGAGCGGAAGCTGAAGCGGCGATGCAGCAGGTAGATCGGCAGGATGAACCCGGCATAACACCAGGAGCTCACAAGCCATGCATCCACCCACGGCAGAAGCGCGATCAGGAGGCTGCTGGACAAAACGAACGCCAGGGCCCCGCCGCCGCCGATGGCAATAAACGAAACAAGGCTGCTGTCCGGCCTCCGGACAGGCGGCGTCTCGGTCTCACGCATCAGGCTTTCGAGGGCAAGGCTCATCGGGCAAGTCTGCTTTCGGTTCAAGAGGCGCTGTCCCATAGCAGTACCATGCCAACCCTTGCACCCGCCTTTACGGCGCAACCCCCTGCACGGGGCGCATGGCGGCATGGTTTACGGTCCACTGTTGCCCAAGAGCCCCAGCCCTTTCGGCTGTCATAAATACCTGCTTAACTCCCTTGAGGCGCCGCCCGGCAGCGCCGCAACGCAAGCATCAAGGGACCACAGGGATGAAAAAGATACTGTTGGGCGCCACTGCGCTCACACTCTGCGCGGGTTTTTCCACCGCCGCCCAGGCCGAGTTCACGCTGAACATCCTCCACATCAACGACTTCCATTCGCGCTTCGACCCGATCACCGGCACCGACAGCAATTGCGATGCCGAGACCGACGCCGCGGGTGAATGCTTTGGCGGCATTGCGCGCCTCAAGACCATCATTGACGATACCCGCGCTGGCTACGCGGACGGCAATTCCCTGCTGCTTTCCGCGGGCGACAATTTCCAGGGCTCGCTTTACTACACGACCTACAAGTCCAAGGTCGTCTCCGACTTTTTCAACCAGATGGGCTTTGACGTCGTCGCCACCGGCAACCACGAATTCGACGACGGCCCCGAAGAATTCATGAAGTTCATCGACGCCGCCGAATTCCCCATCATCGGCGGCAATTTCGATGTCACGCGCGACGAAAACCTGCGCGGAAAGATCAAGGGCTCGATCGTCCTCGATATCGGCGGAGAAAAGGTCGGCATCATCGGCGCCACCACCGAAGACACGCCCGAAATCGCCTCGCCCGGCCCCAATGTCGAATTCACCGACGTCATCCAGTATGTCCGCGGCGCCTCCGAAGCGCTGGATGCGGCCGGCGTCAACAAGATCATTCTCCTCAGCCATATCGGCTACACCGTCGACCTCGAAGTCGCCGCTGCCCTGCCGCTGGTGGACGTGATCGTCGGCGGCCATTCGCACACGCTGCTGTCCAACACCGCCGAAGGCGCCGCCGGCCCCTACCCCACCATGGTCACCAATCCCGATGGCATCGAAGTGCCGGTGGTGCAAGCCAACCAGTATGGCAAGTATCTGGGCGACATCGCCATCACCTGGGATGACGACGGCGTCGTCACCAAGGCCGAGGGCGAACCCTTCCTGATCGACGCGTCCGTCGAGGCCAACGAAGACTTTACCGGCCAGCTCGCCGAACTGGCCGCCCCCATCGAAGAAGCCATGAGCGTCGTGATCGGCACCGCCTCGGACAATCTAGAAGGCAGCCGCGAAGTCTGCCGCGTCGAGGAATGCTCGCTCGGCAATTTGCTGGCCGACGCCATCCTCGATCGGGTCAAGGACCAGGGCGCGGACATCGCCTTCCAGAACGGCGGCGGCATTCGCGCCTCGATCGACGCCGGTGAAATCACCGTCGGCGAAGTCATCACCGTCCTGCCCTTCTCCAATACGCTGGCAACCGTCGACATCTCGGGCGCCGACGTTATCGAAGCGCTGGAAAATGGTGTGTCCGACGTCGAAAACGGCGCCGGCCGCTTCTCCCAGGTCGCGGGGCTCAAATACAGCTACACCCTGTCCAAGCCCGTCGGCGAGCGCGTCAGCGATGTCATGGTCAAGGGTGAAGGCGACGCGTGGGTGCCGATCGACGAGGAAGCCACCTATACAATCGTCACCAACAACTATGTCCGCGGCGGCGGCGACGGCTTCGCGACCTTTGCCGAAGGCGACAATCCTTATGACTTCGGCCCGCCGCTCGAGCAGGTCCTAGCCGAATACATCGCAAAGCAGGGTGGTGAAGTGGCGCCCTATCTCGACGGCCGCATCACCGTCCTCGACTGATCCGGTACATTAGAATGCGAAGGGCGCCCGCGGGCGCCCTTTTTGCTACACCACGCCGATGGCGGTCACGACCTGTTCGGGCCGCCAGGGCTTGTGAATGAAGCTCGTATTGTCCGGCAACTCGCCTGCAAAAGGCTTGCGGCCTGCCGAAACCACGATGATGCGGATATGCGGCCAGACGGTGCGAACGTGGTTGGCCAGCACCATGCCATTGCGCGTGCCGGGCATGTTGACGTCGGTGATCAAGCCAATGAAGGCATCACCCGCCCGCTCCAGAATGCCCAAAGCCTCGGAAGCATTGGCCGCTTCCCAGGCCTCGTAGCCATTCTCGCGGATCAGCTCCGCCATATCCATCCGCACCAGCGGCTCGTCATCGACAACAAGAAACGACTTCATATTAGAAACTTGCATAGCCAGGGTACTCAACATCAAAGATGCTCGAAGCTTGCAATCTCCTGACAAGCCGAGAGGTTCCCGGGCGCGACGTTCACTTCGGAAGTGAGCTCTGAAGGCCGCCCCATACATCGGCGCATACCGGACATAGGCGCATCGGCAATTGGCCCCCTTTCCGCTGAACGTTAGGTCTAGAGGTAACAAGGAGAACTCAGATGACCCTCGCCCTCCTCACCGATGACGCCACCGGATCCGTGCGCACCCTGCTTCGCCTCGAAGGCTTTTGCCTTCTCGCCTTTGCCGCTGCGACCTACTTCATCTTCGGCGGAAACCCGTGGCTCTTCGCCATCCTGTTCTTCGTGCCCGATCTGAGCTTCATCGCTTACCGCTTCGGTCCAAGAACCGGCGCCATCGCCTACAACGCCGTCCACTCCTACCCCTGACCCTCCTTCTCGCAGCGCTTGGCTGGCTATCGGGGACTCCGCTGCTTTGGCAAATTGCCCTGATCCTCGCCGCCCATATCGGTCTCGATCGCAGCCTGGGCTATGGCCTCAAGTATGCAGCAAGCTTCAGCCAGACCCACCTTGGTCCTGTGGGCAAGAAGGCATAAGGCAACAAAAAGCCCGCCGAAGCGGGCTTTTCTTTATCAGACGGCGTGTTCCATCTTGTCGCGATCGGTGACCGTCGCCAGGTCCAGCACCTTCTGGATGTTGGTGGCGTGCCGGAAGCTGGGCTCGAGATTGTGGCCGGAGCGGCAGGCTTCGATGAAACGCATGTAATTGGTAGGCACAGGATCGGGCTCGACCTCAGTCCAGGTGCCGGTTTCGGCATCCTCGCCAAGACAGGTGCGCAGCTTGCTCCAGTCATGCCGGTGCTGAATTTCAACCGAGCCGAGTTCGCCATAAATCCGGAGCCGCAACTCGTTAAAGTGCCCCGTCGCCCAGCGCGTGGCATGGATGACACCGAGCGCGCCGTTTTCAAGCTGCGCCGTCATGGCAAAGCTGTCATTGGCGTCGAGATCGTATTCGCCGATCTGGTTGTTTTCGGCCTTTTCGAACGTCTCGAGTCGGCAGAACACCTTTGAAAAGTCGCTGCCTGCGCCATAAGCGGCAAAATCGAGAATATGCACGCCGATGTCGCCGAGCACGCCATTGGAGCCGTGCTTCTTAGACAAGCGCCACAACCACTGCGACTCGGTACGCCAATCACCCCAGGCCTTGGACACGAGCCAGCTCTGGAGGTAGCTCGCCTCGAAATGCTTGACCTTGCCGATCTGGCCAGCCTGCACGATCTCGCGCGCCTTTTGCAGCTGCGCGACATTGCGATAGGTAAGGTTCACCATGTTGACGAGGCCAGCTTTTTCGGCCGCCTCCGTCATTTCCATGGCGCGGGCATGGTCGGTTGCCAGCGGCTTTTCACAGAACACATGCTTGCCCGCGGCAATGGCGGCCATGGTGGTGGGATAATGGACGCTGTCGGGCGTCACATTGGCCACCGCATCAAACTCGCCCCAGGCGATCGCCGCATCAAGCGAACCGAAGCCGCGCTCGATATTGTGCGTCTGGCAGAAGGCCTCGACGCGCGCCGGATCGACGTCGACGCCACCCACCAGCGTCACACCCTCGATGGCAGCAAAGTTCTTGGCATGAGTGTTGGCCATGCCGCCGGTACCCAGAATGAGGATACGCATCGTCTTTATTCCTTTGGGGGGACAATTGCCCGCTGCTTTACCACCGGGCTCATCCCGCGCAAGCGGGTTTCCCTGCATCGTGACCATGCGAAAAGAGGCTCCCGGGCGGGAGCCTCGATTGGCTTCGGACTAGCTCTTCACCTGACCGGCATGATCGGACGCGCTCAGCTTTGCGCCGCGTTCTTCGATCTTTTCGATCGCTTCGGCCACGGGCGTGTTCGGAGCCTTCAGCAGATGCGCATGGCGGTCGCCGTTATAAGCCCAGTTGACCGCATTGCGGAGCACCTTGCCGACATTGGCGTCATAATAGGTCGGGTAGGTTTCGTGGCCCGGACGGAAGTAGAAGATATTGCCCGCGCCGCGGCGATAGGTGAGACCCGAACGGAACACTTCGCCGCCCTGGAACCAGGAGACGAACACAGTTTCCAGCGGCTCCGGCACGGTGAAGGGCTCGCCATACATTTCTTCGTATTCGAGTTCGAAATAGGGCGGCAGGCCCTTGGCGATCGGGTGGCCAGGATTGACGACCCAGAGGCGCTCGCGCTCGCCCGCTTCGCGCCAATGCAGGTTTGCCGGAGCGCCCATCAGCGATTTGAAGATCTTGGAGTGGTGGCCGGAATGGAGAACCAGGAGGCCCATGCCCTGCCAGACATGCTTCTGCACGCGCTTGACGACTTCATCGTCGACTTCGTCGTGGACCTTGTGGCCCCACCAGAGCAGGACGTCGGTTTCGGCCAGAACGGCTTCGGTCAACCCATGCTCTGGCTCCTGCAGAGTCGTGGTCTTGATCGACAGATTTGAGTCTTCGCTCAACAGCTTGGCGATCTGGTTGTGCATGCCGTTGGGATAATTTTCGGCAACGACCTTGTTCGTCTGCTCGTGGACGTTTTCGCCCCAGACCAGGGTACGGATCGGCATTGGTAGTCTCCTAAGATGAGGACCCCCAGGAAACAGAAGGAGGGGAGGAGGGTCCGGTTATCTTCGTGGCAGCCCCGTAAAAACGGGAACCCCGCTTTTCAACAGAGGTTCCCGCCTGAACGGCATGCAACGCTTGAACGAAAAGATGACGGTCCGAAGACCGCCAGCTTGAAATGGGTCAGTGGATTGGTTTGCCGGCGCTATCGAAGCGATGGACCTTGTCCGGCATGGGTGAAATCTGCACGACGTCGCCGCTCTTATAGGTGTTGATGCCATCGAGCCGAACGACCACCGGCTCTTCAGTGCCCATTTCAAGATAGACGTAGGAGTCGGCGCCAAGATTTTCAGTGTGAATGACCTTGCCGCTCCAGGTACCGTTTTCCGGCACGATGGTGATGTGCTCGCCACGAATACCGACCGTATCGGCGCCATAGGCGACAGCCTTGTCGCCGGAAATGAAGTTCATCTTGGGCGACCCGATAAAGCCGGCGACGAACACCGAATTGGGATGCTCATAGAGCTCCATGGGCGTGCCGACCTGCTCCACCAGACCATCGCGCAACACGCAGATGCGGTCGGCCAGGGTCATGGCTTCCACCTGGTCATGGGTCACGTAGATCATCGTGACATTGTCCATTTCCTCGTGGAGCTTGGCGATCTCGATGCGGGTCGCCACGCGCAGGGCGGCATCGAGGTTCGACAGCGGCTCGTCGAAAAGGAAAACCTTGGGGTCGCGGGTAATGGCGCGGCCGATGGCAACGCGCTGGCGCTGACCGCCCGAAAGCTGCTTGGGCAGGCGATCGAGATATTGGCGGATCTGCAGCATGTCGGCAGCGCGCTCGACGCGGCGGCGGATCTCTTCCTTGTCCTTGCCCTTTTCGAGCGTCAGCCCGAAAGCCATATTCTCGTAGACCGTCATATGCGGATAAAGCGCATAGGACTGGAACACCATGGCAATGCCGCGCTTGGACGGCGCCAGGTCATTGACCCGCTGCCCATCGAACAGCATGTCGCCGGAGGTGATTTCCTCAAGCCCCGAAATCAGGCGCAACAGCGTGGACTTGCCGCAGCCCGAAGGCCCGACAAACACCATGAACTCGCCCTTGCGCACATCGAGGTCGACGCCCTTGATGACGTTTACGGCGCCAAAGGATTTCCGAACGTTGCGAAGCTCAATTGCAGCCATTTTGCCTAACCCTTGACGCCGCCGGCGGTGAGGCCGCTGACGATTTTACGTTGGAAAACAAGCACCAGCACCACGAGCGGCACGGTGACGATGACGGATGCGGCCATGATCAGGCCCCACGGAATTTCAAAGCGCGACCCGCCGGACAGGAGCCCGATGGCGACCGGCACGGTGCGGGTGGCGTTAGACGAGGTGAAAGTCAGCGCGAACAGGAACTCGTTCCAGGCCGAGATGAAGGCGAGCAAACCGGTAGTCACCAGCGCCGGCCACATCAGCGGCATGAACACGCGGGTGATGATCACCCAGGGCGTTGCGCCATCGACGATCGCCGCTTCCTCGATCTCGACCGGAAGGTCGCGCATGAAGGTGGTCAAGACCCAGACCGTGAACGGCAGCGTAAAGATCGTGTAGGAGAAGATCAGCGCCCAGGGCGTGTTGTAGATGCCGAGGAACCGGATCAGTTCGAAGAGACCCGCGAGAACCGCGATCTGCGGGAACATTGAAACGGCGAGAATGGTCATCAGCAACAGCGAGCGACCGCGGAAGCGCACGCGGCTGAGCGCAAAGCTTGCGGTAACGGCGAGGAACAGCGCCAGGATCACGGTCAGCGATGCGACGAAGACCGAGTTGAGGAAATTGCGCGGGAACTGACCGCCGGGGCTGAACAGCACCTCGCGATAATTGCTGAAGTCGAGCGAGGTCGGCCAATAGGAGATGCGGAACAGGTCCGTGCCGGATTTAAAGCTCGTGATGATCGCGTAGTAGAACGGGAACACCGCGATCACGACAATCACTGCCACCAGGAGGTAGAACAGCGCAGACTTGGTGAGCTTCCAAAGATTGATGGTGCTGCCCATCAGCGATCTCCCCCGTCAAAATTCACGCGGCCAAGCCAGATGTAGAGGATGGTGAAGAGCGCGATGATTACGAATAGCAGCGTCGACTGTGTCGAGCCTTCCGCGAAATTATCGAACTGGAAGAGATTTTCCTGGCTGAGCACGCTCATCGTCTTGGTGGCCGCCGAATTGGGCGTCAGCACATAGATGAGATCGAAGATGCGCAGGGCATCGAGCACGCGGAAGATGATCGCCACCATCAGGGCGGGACGCACCAGCGGCAAGGTGATGCGGAAGAACTGCTTGATCGGGTGGACGCCATCGATCTCAGCCGCCTCGTAGATGTCCTTGGGGATCATCTGCATGCCGGCCAGGATCAAAAGCGCCATGAACGGGGTCGTTTTCCAGATGTCGACCACCAGCACTGCAGTCATCGCCGTATCGGCGGAAGCGGTCCAGGCCACCTTCTGGCTCAAGAGACCAAGCTTGATCCCGAGGTCATTGATGATGCCGAGCTGATCGTTAAGCATCCAGCTCCACATCTTGGCGGAAACGATGGTGGGAATGGCCCAGGGGATAAGGATGGCGGCGCGAACGATGCCGCGTCCCTTGAACTCGGCATTGAGCACCAGTGCTACGATCATGCCGAGCACGGTCTCCCAAAGCACCGACCAGAAGGCAAAGCGCACGGTGTTCCACACCGCGTTCCACCATGCCGGATCGGCCAGCACACCGCGGAAACGCACCTGACCCGAGCTTTCGAGCACCTGCCAGCGCAGGTAGTTACCGAAGCCGACCCATTCGGCGCCGTAAAGATTGTTCAGCGAGGCATCTGTGAACGAAAACCAGATCGAGCGCAGCAGGGGCCAACCGGCCACGACCGCCAGCGCAATCATCATGGGAAGGAGGAACCAGCGGGCGGCGCGCACGCGCTGCTGCATCAGTTCGGACCTGGCCCTCCTCACGGGCGGCGCAACGGGTGACGCCAATGCTTCGGTGGCCATGTGCTTGTCCCCTCCCAGGATCGACAAAGGCAGGCGGGCAGCAGGAAACCTGCCGCCCACCCCGCCGGATCGTGACGCTTACTGCAGCAGGTCCTGGAGATCGGCTTCAAGAACTTCGAGGTTCTCGGCAGCCGAGCCATTGCCCGAAAGCGTGTTGTGGACAGCGGACCAGAACAGCGACGAGGTCTCGTTGTAGTCGGCCTGGGTCGGTGCGGACGGACGCGGCACCGCGTTCTGGAAGATTTCCTTCCAGTTCGGGATGATCGGCGCAGCTTCGGCGATCTCGGCGTCGTCATAGAGCGCTTCGATCGTCGGCAGGTTGGTCTGCTCGATGGCGCGAACCTTCTGGATTTCAGCCGAGGTCAGGAACATGGCGAGTTCGATCGCGGCTTCCTGATCTTCCGAATACTTGGAAACGGCATAGTTCCAGCCGCCAAGCGTTGCAGCCGAACGGGCTTCCGGGCCTTCGCCGGCCGGGAGCGGCGCCACGTCGAACTTGCCGGCAACGGCGGAGTCCGAAGCTTCACCCAGGGCATAGGCATAGGGCCAGTTGCGCATGAACACGGCATTGCCGAGCTGCCAGACGCCACGCGACTCTTCTTCGCCATAGGCGAGGACGCCTTCCGGCGCGATGGTGCCGATCCAGCTTGCAGCTTCCTCGAGCGCGGCGACAGCCTGTTCGTTGTTGATCGAGATGGTGCCGTCGGCTTCCACAATCTGGCCGCCGCCATAGGACTTGACCCATTCGAGGGCATCGCAGGTCAGGCCTTCATAGGCATTGCCCTGGAACACGAAGCCCCACATGTCGGGGTTCTCGGCGCGCTCGCCTTCCATGATTTCGGTCGCGGTTTCCCGCAGCTCGGTCCAGGTCGTCGGCACTTCCTTGCCGTACTTTTCGAGCAGATCCTTGCGGTAGAATAGGGCGGGCGCGTCGGTATAGGCGGGCAGCGCAACGAGCTGGCCGTTGACGGTCTGCGACTCGATGATCGAAGGGAAATGGTCCCCGATAACATCGGCAGCAGCGGCCGAAAGGTCGACGAAGTGCTCGGCCAGCTGCGGCGCCCAGATCACGTCTGTCGTATAGACGTCGATGTCGGTGTTGCCGGCGGCGAGCCACAGGCGATACTGGCCGAACTGGTCGGTGGTCGACGAGGGCATCGGCACCACGGTCACGGTGTGGCCGGTCTCGGCGGTGAATTTTTCAAGCTGTGCCTGCAGGAACTGCAAGCCATTGCCGGTGTCGCCGGATACGATAGAGAGCTCGGCTGCCTGGGCAGCGCCGCCCACCAGCGTCACGCTGGCCAGCATGCCGACGATCAGTTTCTTCAGAGTCATTAAAAACCTCCCAGTGAAATCATGCACGGGAGAGGCATGTGCGGACGGTCCCGGCGCCTTGCGCCCGACCTCTTCTCCTCCCCCGCCAAAGCCCCTAACCACCGGTTCATGCCCGAGGTTTTAAAGCGCTTTGAAAAGAAAAGAACCAGAGGGGCGATTTTCTGTCAAGCGGCACCGGCTACGATTTTTAGAATTTGCCTGTGCGAAAACTTGAAATACAAGCCATTTCAATGACTTATTAAAGTAGTGGCCGCATGCGCGTTAACTTTTAGCATTTTGATCTTGAGGTACGCACCTCAGGACAAAAGACCAGCTTCTGCCCTCTTGCGCGAAAATTTGAAATCGCTTTGAATGCCCCAACTGGAGGAGGGAGCGCGCTCGACCCGCAATAGGGCGAGCCGCCTGTTTTGACGGCAATGTTGAAGCTCAAAGGAGGTTCCACCTTCCTGCTCGGCACGCCGCCAGGACCAAAACGCGCATGAGACTGAAAGATCTCGCCGAGCATCTCGGCCTGTCGCAAACCACCGTGTCCCGGGCGCTCAACGGCTATCCGGAGGTCAACGAAGCCACGCGCCGCCGCGTCGCCAATGCAGCCGACGCGCTCGGCTATCGCCCTAATGCCAGTGCCCTGCGCCTTGCCACCGGCCGGGCCGGCGCCATCGGCCTCGTGCTGCGCGGCGCCGATGAGCTGGGTCCGCACATGTCCGAATTCTTGTCCGGCGTCGGCTCGCACATGGCGGCGCAGGAGATCGATGTGCTGGTTGCGACGGTTGCCAGCCACGCCGAAGAACTTGCCGCCTATCGCCGTCTGGCGGCGAGCCAGAAGGTCGACGCCGTCATCCTTCATTCGCCGACGACGCGCGACGAGCGCGCCGAACTGCTGCTCGAGCTCAAAATTCCCTTCGTGCTCCACGGCCGCACCGAGATCGGCCATCCCGTCGCCTGGCTCGATATCGATAATGCCGGCGCCCTCGAACGCGCCACCTCGCATCTTCTCGATCTTGGTCACCGCCGCATCGCGCTGCTGAACGGCCTGCGCGGGCAAACCTTCGCCGAGCATCGCGAGCAGGGCTATTGCGCCGCCTTTGCCGACCGCGGCCTGACGCCGGACCGTGGCCTCATGGCCAATGGTGTATTCACCGACGAAGCCGCATTCCGAACGGCGCAAGCCATGCTTGCCCGGCGCCCTGCGCCCACCGCTTTTCTCGCCGGCTCGATGATGACAGCGCTCGGCGTTTTCCGCGCCATCCGCCAGGCCGGCCTCGAACTGGGTACCGACGTGTCGATGATCGCCCACGACGACGTCTTTCCCTATCTCAATGCCGACAACATGTACCCCACCATGTCGACCACGCGCTCCCCCATCCGCCAGGCGGGCGCGAGGATCGCGGACCTCATCACCCAGGTGCTTGCCGGCAAGCCCCTCGAGGAAGTGCACGAGCTATGGCCCGTGGAATTGGTGCTGCGCGAAAGCTCGACCAGGGTTCGTGAATAGCGGCAATTGGGCCGTCATCCCGCTGTCACACCAGCTTCATCTACCCGTCACGCAGCCGCAATACTCCCTCGCCGTTCGCCCGGCATCAAGACCTGAGGCGAACGTCATCAGGGAGTCATAACCATGACCTTCAAGTCCGCGCTCACCGCTTCGGTCTCGCTTCTGAGCGTGTTGAGCCTTTCTGCCCCCGCATTCGCCCAGGCCGACCTCGACGCGCTCTATGAAGCCGCCAAGGCCGAAGGCCAGCTCACCACCATCGCCCTGCCCCACTCCTGGTGCAACTATGGTGGCGTGATCGAGGGTTTCAAGGCCAAGTATCCCGGCATTACCGTCAATGAACTGAACCCCGATGCCGGTTCGGCCGATGAGCTCGAAGCCGTCCGCGCCAATATCGGCAATACCGGCCCGCAGGCCCCAGACGTGCTCGATATCGGTCTCGCCTTCGGCCCGCAGGCCAAGGATGAAGGCTTGCTGCAGGCCTACAAGGTCTCGACCTGGGATGAGATCCCCGACGACGCCAAGGATGCCGACGGCTTCTGGTATGGCGACTATTATGGCGTCCTCGCCTTCGGCATCAATAAGGACATCGTGACCGGCGACAACCCGGCATCGTGGGCAGATCTGCAGAAGGACGAGTTCGCCAATTCGGTCGCCTTGGCCGGTGACCCGCGTACGGCCAACAACGCCATCATGTCCGTCTTTGCCGCTGGCCTTGCCGCGGGCGACCAGGCTGGCGCCGCACAGGCCGGTCTCGAATTCTTCAAGGCGCTGAACGAAAAGGGCAACTTCGTCCCCGTCGATGCCGAAGCCGCCGCCATCGCCCAGGGCACGACCCCGATTGCCATCAACTGGGACTACAACCTCCTCGCCGCCCGCGACAACATGAACAGCAACCCGCCGATCGAAGTCGTCGTGCCGTCGGATGGCGTTGTCGCCGGCGTCTACGTCCAGGCCATTTCGGCGCATGCGCCGCATCCCAACGCGGCAAAACTCTGGATGGAGTACCTCTATTCCGACAAAGGTCAGCTTGGTTGGCTCGAAGGCTACTGCCACCCGATCCGCTTCAACGCCATGAGCGAAGCCGGCACCCTGCCCGCCGAGCTGATGGAAAAGCTCCCGGCCGCCGACAACTACGCCAAGGCCGTGTTCCCGACGATCGAAGAGCAGAACGCCAACAAGGCGACGATCACGGGCGGCTGGGATTCCACCGTCGGCGCAAGCGTTCAATAAGCGCCTCGACCCCCACCCAACCTCCCCCCTGCAGAAGGGGGAGGAGCCACATCCAGCATTTGGCACGATCTCGCACACTCACCACTCCCACCCTCCCCCTTGAGGGGAGGGCACCGAAGCTTAGGTCCGACGGACCTTAGCGAAGGTAGGGAGGGGGTGTCGGCCTTTCGACAACCTCAAAGTTCATAAGATGCCGACAGCACAGCCACCCTCAACCCGCCGCATCCCCTGGGACGCCCTCGCCGTCGCCCCCTTCATCCTTTTCGCCGTCCTCTTCCTCTTCCTGCCCACGCTGGGCATCGTGTCCGCAGCCTTCACCGATCGCACCGGCAACTTCACTTTTGAAAACATCGCCGGGCTTTTCACCCCGCAAATTCTTTCCGCCTACTGGATCTCGATTCGCGTTTCCGGCGCCTCCGCCATCCTCGGCACTTTGATCGGCCTTGCCGTCACCCTTGCCATCATCCGCGGCCGCCTGCCAGCGCCGCTGCGCTCCGCCGTCATGACCTTTTCCGGCGTTGCCTCCAATTTCGCTGGCGTGCCTCTGGCCTTTGCCTTCATTGCCACGCTCGGGCGCCTCGGTCTTGCGACCATCGTTTTGCGAACCGTCTTCGGCATCGACATCTACCGCTCTGGCTTCAACCTGTTTTCCTTTTGGGGCCTCACCATCACCTATCTCTATTTTCAGATCCCGCTGATGATGCTGACCATCGCGCCAGCCGTGGACGGGCTGAAGAAGGAATGGAACGAGGCCGCGCAAACCCTCGGCGCTTCCACTTGGCAATTCTGGCGCTATGTCGGCCTGCCCATCCTCTGGCCCTCTGTGCTCGGAACGCTGTCGCTGCTCTTTGCCTCAGGCTTCGGCGCCATCGCCACCGCTTGGGCGCTTACCGGCTCGAACCTCAATATCGTGACCGTCCTGCTCTACAACCAGATCCGCGGCGACGCCCTGCAGAACCCAGGCCTCGGCGCGGCGCTGGCGCTGGGCATGATCGTCATCACCTCGCTGGCCAACATCATCTACCTCGTGGTCGCTGCCCGCGCCGAAAGGTGGATGAAATGAAAACGCAAAAGTTCTGGGCCTGGCTGGTTTTCGGCCTCGGCGCCGCCTACTTCATCGTGCCGCTGCTGGCCACCTTCGAGTTTTCGCTGCGCATGCGCCGCGGCGAATATAGCCTCGATGCCTATGCCTCGGTCTTCTCCGACCCGAGATTTGCCGCCAGTTTTGGCTACTCCATCGTCATCGGGCTCTTCACCATCGTGGTCGGCATCCTCGTCGTCGTGCCCGCCGTTTACTTCGTCCGCCTTCGCATGCCCTGGCTCCGGCCCTTCATGGAATTCGTGACGCTTCTGCCGCTGGTCATCCCCGCGCTGGTCCTGGTCTTTGGTTATATTCGCCTCTACGGCTCGAGCTCGTTCCTGCCCTTCACCGGCTCGGTGCTCGGCACCGACGTACTTTTGACCTGCGCCTATGTGACCCTCGCCTTGCCCTTCATTTATCGCGCCGTCGATAACGGCATGCGTACCATCGATATCGGCACCCTGACCGAAGCCGCGCAAATCGCCGGCGCCAACCAGCTCCAGATCATCGGGCAGATCATCCTGCCCAACATCCTCGTCGCCATCCTTTCCGGCGCCTTTTTGACCTTCGCCATCGTCATTGGCGAATTCACCATTGCCTCGCTGCTCAACCGCCCGGCCTTCGGCCCCTACCTTGTCGGTATCGGCACCAATCGCGCCTATGAGCCCGCGGCCTTGGCCATCATCTCCTTCATCATCACCTGGGGCGCCATGGGCATGATCAACGTGCTCGGCCGCTTTGCCCCTCGCACCTCCGTCCGGACCGACTGACATGGCCGCCTTTCTCGAAATCGAAAATCTCGTCAAAACCTTTGGCACCAACACCGTCGTCAAGGGCGCCAGCTTTGGGTTCGACAAGGGCGAGTTCATATCGCTGCTCGGCCCCTCCGGCTGCGGCAAGACCACGATCCTGCGGATGATCGCCGGCTTCGAGCGCCCCACCTCCGGCGCCATCCGTGTCGATGGCAAGGACATCACGAGCCTCAAGCCAAACCAGCGCCAGCTCGGCATGGTGTTCCAGGCCTATGCCCTCTTTCCGAACCTCACCGTCGGCGATAACATCGGCTTCGGTCTCAAGATCGCGGGAATGCCCGCCGACCAGCGCCGCGCCCGCGTCGAGGAAATGCTCAAGCTCATCGGGCTGCCCGGTTTCGAAAAGCGCTTCCCGTACGAAATGAGCGGCGGCCAGCAGCAGCGCGTCGCCCTAGCCCGCGCCATCGCCCCCAAGCCGCGCCTCCTCCTTCTCGACGAACCCCTCTCGGCGCTAGACGCCAAGATCCGCGTCTCCCTCCGCCAGGAAATCCGCGCCATCCAGCAGGACCTCGGCATCACCACCGTCTTCGTCACCCACGACCAGGAAGAAGCGCTGTCGATTTCCGATCGCATCGTCGTCATGAACGCGGGCAACATCGAACAGCTGGGTACGCCGCACGAGATTTACAACAAACCAACCTCTCGCTTCGCCGCGACCTTCGTCGGCCAGCTCAATTTGCTGCCCGCCGGCATCTTTCCGCAGGGCACCGTAGCAAACGCTAGCAGTGTGCTAGCACTTCGCCCGGAAATGCTAAGCCTCGCACCAAAAAACGGCACCGATATCGCGCTCCCGGCAACGATTACGGACGTCAATTTCCTCGGCGCCGTGGTCCGCCTCAATGTCGATCTTGCCGGCACGCCGGTTCATATCGACACCTTCAACGACCAGTCCACTCCACCTTCTCGCGGCGATCAGGTCACCGTCCACATCACCTCCCGCGACCTCTTAGTTCTGCCAAACTAGGCTTGCACTCTACCCGGCCTCATGGGAGCTTGCCGCCCACGACGCCAGGAGAAATGCGCATGGATCAGCCTTTCGTCACCACTGCCTGGCTGGCCGAAAACATCAATGATCCCAATCTGGTAGTAGTCGATGGCTCCTGGCACATGCCGACCGCCAGCCGCAACGCGCAGGCCGAATATCTCGACGGCCACATCCCCGGCGCCGTCTTCTTCGACATCGACGGCATCGCCGATCCCACCACCGACCTCCCCCACATGCTCCCCGCCCCGGCCGATTTCGAGCGAGCCGTCGGTGCCCTCGGCATTTCCGAGACCATGACCATTGTCGTTTATGACGAAGTCGGCCTGCAGAGCGCCCCCCGCGTCTGGTGGACCTTCCGCACTTTCGGCGCCAAAAATGTCTATATTCTAGAAGGCGGTGGCCCCAAATGGCGGGCCGAGCGCCGCCCCATCGAAGCCGGATTGGTCAGGCGCGAGCGCGTCGATTTCGATGCCGAGTTCGATCCCGATGCGGTGACCCATTTCGACGCCGTCGCCGAAACCAGCCGCACCCGTTCTGCCCAGATCGTGGACGCGCGCCCGGCTCCCCGCTTCCATGCCGAAGTTCCCGAACCCCGCCCGGGCCTTAAGGGCGGCCACATTCCCAATAGCCTCAACGTCCCGGTCGGGCTGCTGAGCGAAGACGGAATACTGAAGTCGCCTGAGGAGCTTAGGACCATTTTTGCCGACCGTGGCGTCGACCTCACCAAGCCGATCGTCACCTCCTGTGGCTCCGGCATCACTGCGGTCACGCTCGCGCTTGCCCTTGAGCAGGCCGGCGCCAAAAACGTCGCCGTCTATGACGGCTCCTGGACCGAATGGGGCGCCCACCCCGATGCCGAAATCGAAAGCTGAGGGTTCATTACGACATTGTAAGTGTCCCCGAACGCCGACCGCTGCTACCCTTTCGCCAGCTTTTCTAATCTGCTCAGAGGTTTGGCTTGATCCGGCAGTTGTTGGCCTCGCTCCTTATTCTGGTCGCCGCCGGTGTGGCCTGGCTTTTCCTCGTCCCCGGCGCCCCGGAGACACTGGCCCGAGCGGGCATCGTGCTGCCCTTCGGACCAGCGGTCGGCGCCGAAACAGCTGCCGCACCAGGACCAGGCAGAGGTGGCCCCGGTGGCCAGCGCTTTGGCGGCGCTCGCGCCAACAATGTGGTCACCACTGAAGTCGTGATGGCCACCATCAACGATACGCTGAACGCCATCGGCGAAGGCACCCCTGCCCGTTCCGTCACCGTGATGGCGCCCGCCGCTGGCACGCTGGCCGAAGTCCTGGTGCGGCCTGGCCAGACCGTCCAAGCCGGCGACGTCATTGCCCGCTTTGAAGCCGAAGCGGAGCAGATCGAGTTCGAACAGGCCCGCCTTGCCGCCGAAGACGCTGCCGCTACGCTCGAGCGCACCTCAGGTCTTGCGAACAGCAGCCTCGTCGCGACCACCGCCCTCAACGCTGCCGAACTGGCCAATGCCAATGCCCAACTGGCGCTCCGCAATGCGGAACTGGCACTTGAGCGCCGCACCATAACCAGTCCCATCGCCGGCGAAGTCGGGCTGATCCGCGTCACCCCGGGCAACTATGTCGGTGCACAAACTGCCGTCACGACCGTGGACGACACCTCCACCATCCAGATCGATTTTTGGGTGCCCGAGCGTTATGCCGGTCAGCTCGAAACCGGCATGCCGGTCGATGTTGCCGCCGTCGCCCTGCCCGGCCAGAAGTTCAGCGGCGACATTTCAGCGATCGACAACCGCATCGATCCCGCCAGCCGCACCATGCAGGTGCAGGCCGAAATCCCCAATCCCGATGGGGTCCTGCGGGCCGGCATGAGCTTTGCCGTGTCCGTCGCTTTCCCCGGCGAGCAATATCCGGCAGTCAATCCCCTCGCCCTCCTCTGGTCTGCCGAAGGCTCCTATGTCTGGGCCTACCAGGATGGCAAAGCCGCCCGCGTCATGGCCGAGATCGTCCAGCGCAACAGCGACGGCGTTCTCGTGCGCGCCGATCTCGAACCGGGCGACGCCATCATCACCGAAGGCATCCTGCAGTTGAGCGAGGGTGCTGAAGTTACCGTCCTCGATGGGCCGGGCGCCGGCGAGACGCAGCAAGCCGGGCAGCGTCCTCCCGCCGCCCCGCAGAGCTAGGAGAGCGCCATGTCGATCGCGACCAAGAACGAACGTGGCGGCACCTTGGCGACGCTGTTCGTGCGGCGCCCCGTTATGGCGATCGTCATCAACGCCCTGATCATGGTCGCCGGCCTTGCCGCCCTGCTTGCCGTGGAAGTGCGCGAACTGCCCAGCGTCGAAAGCCCGGTGCTCTCGATTTCCACCAGTTTCCCCGGTGCCGCCGCCGAAACAGTCGACCGCGAGATCACCGCCACGGTTGAAGGCGCAGTTGCCCGTGTGCAGGGCGTTACTGCCATCTCCTCGAGCTCATCCGTGGGGTCGAGCCGCGTCACGCTCGAATTCTCCGAGTCCACCAATCTTGACATCGCCACTTCCGATGTTCGCGACGCCCTCAGCCGCGTGACCCGCAGCCTGCCGGACGGCGCTGAGGAGCCGACGATCTTCAAGGCCGACAGCGATGCCCAGGCCATTATCCAGCTCGCCGTGACCTCCGACACGGTCAGCGTCGCCAAACTCACCGAAGTGGTGGAAGGCGTGGTCGCGGAACGGCTTGGCTCCATAGAGGGCGTGGCGGAAGTTCAGGTCTACGGCACCCGCGCCTCGAGCTTTGAGATCGACGTCGATCCGGTCAAACTTGCGAGCCGCGGCCTTACCGTCGCCGATATCCGCAATGCCGTTTCGACCATTGCGCTCGACGCGCCGGCAGGATCCATCAACGGCCCGAACCAGAACATATCTGTCCGCGCCATTTCCGAAGTCACCGAGCCCGCCGATTTCGAGCGCCTGCCCGTCGGCGACGGCCGCACCCTCCTGGGTGACGTCGCGACCGTCGTTTTCGACGCCGCTGCCAGCACGTCCGCGATAAGGGCGGATGGCAAGCCCGGCATCGGCCTTGGCATCGTGCGCCAGGCGCAATCGAACACAATCGCCATTTCCGAGGCCGTTCACGCGGCGGTCGATAGCCTCAACGAGACGCTGCCTGCCGGCGTCAACGTGGTCATCTCCAGCGACGAAGCCATCTTCATCGAAGGGGCACTGCACGAGGTCGAGGTGGCGCTGATCGTCTCGCTGGTCGTCGTCATCATCATCATCTACCTCTTCTTGCTCGATTGGCGCGCCGTCATCGTGCCGGCCATTTCCATGCCCATCGCCCTGCTCGGCGCCGTCGGCGGCATGTATGCGGCGGGCTTTTCGCTCAACATCATCACCCTTTTGGCGCTGGTTCTGGCCACCGGTCTCGTCGTCGACGACGCCATCGTCGTCCTCGAAAATATCGTTCGCCGCAAACATCTGGGCGCCGGACCCCGCGCTGCCGCCGTGCTCGGCACGCAGGAAGTGTTCTTTGCCGTGGTCGCCACGACGCTGACCCTCGCTGCCGTCTTCATTCCGCTGTCCTTCCTTGATGGGCAGACCGGCCAGCTCTTCCGCGAGTTCGGTTTCACCCTCGCCATCGCCGTGCTGCTTTCCTCGGTGGTCGCCCTGTCGATGGGCCCGATGATTGCGTCACGATTTTTGAAGGACGATGCCGGCAAGCCCAAGCGCGGCAACATTTTCGGTGCAATCGGCCACGCTTTCGGCGCCGTTTATCGGGTCACGCTGGGCGTTGCGCTGCGCAATCCGGTGGTCGTGTTGCTGATTGCCGTGCTGTTTGCCGGCTCCGCCTATTTCGTCTTCGGCAATTTGCGCCAGGAAATCACCCCGCCCGAAGACCGGTCCGTCATCAATGTCGGCGTTTCAGCGCCGAACACGGTGAGCCTTGATTTCGTGCGCACCCGGCTCGGCCAGGTCGAAGCCATGCTGCAGCCCTATATCGATAGCGGCGAAGCCACATCGCTTTTCGTGCTCTCCGGCTGGGGCAATGGCGGCAACATGACCTTGAGCCTGGCGCCCTGGGACCAGCGCGATCGCAGCCAGCAAGAGATTGCCACCGAGATCACCGCGCTCATGGCGCAGGTTCCCGGTGTCCGCGCCTCGGTGCGGCAGGGCAATAGCCTTGGCATTCGTGGCGGCGGCTCGGGCCTCCAGTTTGCCGTCGCCGGCTCCGATTATCAGGTGCTGGCCGACACGGCCGACACCATTGCCAAAGCGCTGGAAGCCGACGGCCGTTTCGGCCGCGTCAGTGTCAACTTCGACACCACCCAACCGCAGCTGACCCTTACCGTCGATCGTGCGCAAGCCGACGCCCTGGGTATCGACATCAACGGCCTTGCCACCACGATGCAGGCCATGATCGACGGCGCCGATGTCGGCAATATCTTCATCAACGACACCAGCTATTCTGTTCGGATAGTGTCGACCACCAACCCGATCAACGATCCGCGCGATCTTGAAACGCTCTTCGTGCGCACCGGCGACGGCCGCTACGTGCCGATGTCGACGATCGCCACCATCGCCGAATCTGCCGTGCCGCCCTCCCTGCGCCGCGAGCAGCAACGCCGCGCCGTCACCGTTTCGGCAAGCCTCGAAGAAGGCCTAGCGCTGGGCGATGCCTATGCCCAGCTGCAGCAGATCGCGGCGCCCATCCTGCCCGAAGGCACGTCGCTCCTGCCGCTGGCCGAAGCCAAGACCCTGGGCGACGCCAACAATGCCCTGCTGCTGACCTTCGGCTTTGCGCTGATCATCATCCTTCTGGTGCTGGCCGCACAATTTGAAAGTTTTTGGAGCGCCATCATCGTCATGACCACCGTGCCCTTCGGCGTGGCGGCAGGGCTCTATGCCATTCTCCTGACTGGCGGCAGCCTCAACATCTTCTCGCAGATCGGGCTCGTCCTCGTGGTCGGCATCATGGCCAAGAACGGCATCCTGATCGTCGAATTTGCCAACCAGCTGCGCGATCAGGGCCGATCTGTGCGCGAGGCCATCGAGGAAGCTTCTAACATCCGCCTGCGGCCGGTGATGATGACCATGATCGCCACCATTCTGGGTGGCGTGCCGCTGGTCCTCGCCTCCGGTGCCGGCGCCGAGGCCCGTGCGGCGCTCGGCTGGGTGATCGTCGGCGGCCTCAGCTTTGCGGCCATCTCGACGCTCTATCTTACCCCGGTCGCCTACCTCCTTCTCGCCCGCTTCTCCAAGCCGAAGGTTGAGGAAGAAGCCCGGCTCGAACGCGAACTTGACGCGGTCAACGCGCAGGCGGAACCGGCTGAGTAATCAACCGGCATAGCCTACCCACCCGCGAAAGCCGAAGGCGGCGTAGAAGAGTTCGACACCGGTAAAGCCGGCGTCCTTCAGCAAAGCGATGTCGTCGTGCGGCGAAAGAATCGGCAAAATCTCAAGCATCCGCTGCCGACCATTTTCGAGCATCACGGGGTCCATGCCGTTGGATGCGCTGAAGGCCGCGTTGCGCTTCGACCAGCGCTGGCGGCTGTCTTCATCCTGATCGTAGCTCAGATGCGCCACGACAAGGGGCGCGCCCGGCGTCAGCCGCTGCCGCAACTCACGAAGGGTTTGTATCCGCTCGTCGCGCGGCAGGAAGTGCATGACGAGGAGACAGGTCGCGCCGTCGAACGGTCCCTCCGGCGCGATGTCGATCTTGCCTTCGTGGAGGCTGATGCGATCGGACCAAGCCTTGGTCGCTTCTCGCGCGGCATCCAACATTTTGGCCGATGGGTCGACCCCATCGAAGCGCCATCCGGGCTGCGCCTCGGCAAAGGCAGAGAGCTCCATTCCCCCGCCTGCGCCTAATATCAGCACGCGGCCAGTCACAGGCACGCGCTCTTCAAGCAAAAGGCGCATCATCCGATGTAGGCCCACCATCGCCGGCACCTGCTTGGGCGGACCTTCGGCATAGCTGTGGGCGATGTGATTGAAGGACGTCATTCGCAACTCCAATATATGTAACTTACATAGTTACATAACGGCGTTGGCGCAAACAAAAAGGCCGCCGGGTTTCCCCGGCGGCCTTGTTTCGAAGAGCCCGACTGATCAGGCCGACTTGTTCTTGTTGTAGAGGTCGAAGAACACGGCGGCGAGCAGCACCACGCCCTTGATCATCTGCTGGAGGTCGATGTTGATGCCCATGATGGACATGCCGTTGTTCATGACGCCCAGAATAAAGGCGCCGATCACGGCACCCGCGACCTGGCCGACACCGCCCAGTGCAGAAGCGCCGCCGATGAACACGGCCGCGATGACGTCGAGCTCGAGACCCTGGCCGGCCTTGGGCGTCGCCGAGTTGAGGCGAGCCGCATAGATCATGCCGGCAAGGGCCGCGAGTGCACCCATGATGGCAAAGATGTAGAAGGTCACGCGCTCGGTCTTAATGCCCGAAAGCGAGGCAGCCTTGAGGTTGCCGCCGATCGCATAGATGCGGCGGCCAAAGGTCAGGCGCTTGGTCAGGAAGACGAAGAACGCGACCAGGACGCCCATGACGACGAGCACGTTGGGCAGGCCGCGATAGGTTGCCAGCATATAGGCAAAGAACAGGACGAGCGCCGTGATAACGACGTTCTTGATGATGAACAGGCTGAACGGCTCGACGTCATAACCACGCGACTTGCGGCGCGAACGGGTCCGCATCGAGAAGATGATCATGGCCAAGATGCCGATGACGGCAATGACCATGGTCGTAGTGTGGAGTGTCACGGCCGGAACGGCAGCAACAGCAGCGACGCCGTCGCTGGCAGGCACGGCAGCAACGGCCGGCGAAAGCACGGTCGGCCCAATGACGTCGGGAATGAAGCCAGCCGACAGCAGCTGGAATTCGGCCGGGAACGGACCAACCGACTTGCCGGCGAGAATGGCGAGCGACAGGCCCTTGAAGATCAACATGCCGGCCAGCGTCACGATGAAAGCCGGAATACGGTAATAGGCAATCAGCCAGCCCTGCGCCGCGCCTATCGCTGCGCCGACCACGAGACAAATGGCGCCGGCAACGAAGGGATTGGCAAGGAAGGCGAATTCGGGCGGGAAGCGCCAGCCGACCATCAGCATGGCGGCAAGAGCACCGACAAAGCCTGAGACCGAGCCGACCGAAAGGTCGATATGACCGGCGACGATCACCAGCAGCATGCCCAGCGCCATCACGATGATGTAGCTGTTCTGCAGGATAATGTTGGTCAGATTCACCGGCTTGAACAGCACGCCATTGGTGAAATACTGGAAAAAGATCATGATCAGGATCAGGGCCAGGAGCAGGCCATAATCGCGCATATTGGCGCGCAATGCGCCGATGAGGGTCATTTCGGAGCCCTTGGCCGGGGCGGTGATGGCGCCGGTCGGTGCAGTTTCGGTCGTCATGATGCTTTTCCTTCAGCGCGCACGATGGAGCGCATGATCTTCTCCTGGCTCGCCTCGCTTGTGGGCATCTCGCCCACGATGCGGCCTTCGTTCATTACATAAAGGCGGTCGGTGATGCCAAGCAGCTCCGGCATTTCCGAGGAAATGACGAGGATCGCCTTACCCTGTGCCGCAAGTTCGTTGATGATCGTGTAGATCTCGTACTTGGCTCCCACGTCGATGCCGCGGGTCGGCTCGTCGAGGATCAGCACTTCCGGATTGGCATAAAGCCACTTGGACAGCACGACCTTCTGCTGATTGCCGCCTGAGAGGTTGCCCGTCGTCTGGTAGACGCTCGACGAGCGGATATTGGTGCGCTTGCGGTAGTCGTTGGCTGCATCGAGCTCGGTCAGGTCATCGATCACGCCCATCCGGCTGACGCCGGGCAGATTGGCAATGGTAATGTTGTGCTTGATGTGGTCGATAAGGTTCAGACCATAGGTCTTGCGGTCTTCGGTAGCATAGGCAATGCCGTTTTCGATGGCCCGGCCGACGGTCGAGGTATCGATCTTCTTGCCATGCATGAGCACCTCGCCGGTGATCTTCTGGCCATAGGACTTACCGAAAAGGCTCATCGCGAATTCGGTGCGTCCCGAGCCCATCAGCCCGGCAATGCCCACAACTTCGCCCTTGCGCAGGGTGATGTTGATGTTCTTGATCATCTGCCGGTCGCGATGCATCGGGTGGAACACCGACCAGTTCTTGACCTCGAGGATCGTCTCGCCGATCTGCGGCACGCGCGAGGGATACCGATCGTCGAGCGAACGACCCACCATCAGCGTGATGATACGGTCTTCGGTGATCTGGTCCGTATCCATCGTCTCGATGGCGCGACCGTCGCGGATGACGGTGACGCGGTCCGCGACGCGGGCAATTTCGTTGAGCTTATGGCTGATGATGATCGAGGTAATGCCCTGCTTCTTGAACTCGAGCAGCAGGTCGAGCAGCGCCTGGCTGTCCTTTTCCGACAGCGACGCCGTCGGCTCGTCGAGGATCAGCAGCTGCACTTGCTTGGACAAAGCCTTGGCGATTTCCACTAGCTGCTGCTTGCCGACGCCGATATTGGTGACCAGCGTGTTGGGATCTTCCGAGAGCCCGACCATGCGCAGCAGCTTGCGCGCGCCATCGCGCGTCTCGTCCCAGTCGATCACGCCGCTCTTGGCCTGCTCATTGCCCAGAAAGATGTTCTCGGCGATTGAAAGCATGGGAACCAGCGCCAACTCCTGATGGATGATGACGATGCCCTTGTGCTCGCTGTCGCGGATCGAGCGGAAATGCTGCTCTTCGCCGTTGTAAAAGATTTGCCCGTCATAGGAGCCGTGCGGATAAACGCCGCTCAGCACCTTCATCAGCGTGGATTTTCCCGCGCCGTTCTCGCCGCAGATGGCGTGGATCTCGCCCTCACGCACGTCCAGATTGACGTCCGAGAGCGCCTTTACGCCGGGAAAGGTCTTGGTGATGCTGCGCATCTCCAGAATGGTCTTGGTCATGCTGACCCTGTCACTCCGTTGACCTCGCTGGAAACACCACCATGAGGCCGTTGCAAAATTTCAAAAAGGGCCCCGCGTCGCCGCGGAGCCCCGATCGTTGAGCCGAGCAGTGATTACTGCAGGTCTTCGGCCTTGATGTAACCCGAGTCGACAACCAGTTCCTGGTAGTTCGTTGCGTCGACCGAATAGGGGGTCAGCAGAACCGAGGGAACAACCTTCACGCCATTATCATAGGTGGTGGTGTCGAGGCCTTCCGGCGTGCCGCCGGTGAGGAGGGTGTCGACCAGCTGAGCGGTGCGCTGAGCCAGTTCACGGGTGTCCTTGTAGACGGTCGAATACTGTTCGCCGGCAATGATTGCCTTGACGGACGGTGCTTCGGCATCCTGGCCGGTGATGATCGGCCATGCGAGGTCGGCAGAGCCGTAGCCAACGCCGCGGAGCGACGAGATGATGCCGCGCGAGAGGCCATCATAGGGAGCCAGAACGCCGTGGACGCGGGTGCCGTCCGAGTAGTTGGCGGAAAGGATATTGTCCATGCGAGCCTGGGCAACAGCACCGTCCCAACGCAGCGTACCGACCTGTTCCATGCCAGTCTGGCCGGACTTGATGACGATGTCGCCAGCGTCGATCATCGGCTGCAGAACCGACATTGCGCCGTCATAGAAGAAGAAGGCGTTGTTGTCGTCCGGCGAGCCGCCAAACAGTTCAACGTTCCACGGCTTGTCGTCGGGGAAGCGTTCTTCAAGACCCTGCACGAGGCTGTTCGCCTGGAGCACGCCGACCTGGAAGTTGTCGAAGGTCGTGTAGAGGTCGACATTGGGGGTTTCGCGGATCAGGCGGTCATAAGCGATGACCTTGATGCCGGCATCGGCAGCCTGCTGCAGCACGGCGGACAGCGTGGTGCCGTCGATCGAGCCAACCACGAGAGCCTTGGCGCCCTTGGTGACCATGTTTTCGATCTGCGAGAGCTGGTTGGCAATGTCGTCTTCTGCGAACTGCAGGTCGACGGTGTAGCCGAGGCCTTCAAGAGCGGTCTTGAGCTCGTTGCCGTCCGAGATCCAGCGCAGCGACGACTGGGTCGGCATGGCGATGCCGATCTGGCCCTTGTCCTGGGCGAACGCGCCTGCAGTCGCGGAGGCCAGAACGGCACCTGCGGTCAGCAGCGTCGCAATTGTTTTAAGAACCTTCACGTCTCGACTCCCTTAGATTTTTCGAGATGGTTGTTGTGGTCTTTTGGGGTGAAGCAGGTCGAGCTACGCAGCCGCAGCCAGAAGAAGCCGGGAACACCAACCAGATCGGTTGATTTCCAAGCAACCCGAACTGGTCGCGACATGAACAGCGGATGCCCCAGGGCCCCTCGCCATTCGCAACTGCATGAATTCCTCCGGCGTAAACGGCAGCGTGCCGCCATGGACCTCCCAAGCCCATGGCGCGGACGCTAGGATAATCAGATACGTCTGTAAAGTCGCATCTCATCCGTTTGACTAATTTTCAAACACCAAAGAATCAGCCCTACCCCGTTGTCGGGGCGCTAAGCCGTGGATATGGTGCGCGTCTTGTATGGGAGTGCGGATCAAGAAGCACCGAACAACGGTGACGGTCCGCCAAAAGGTATCTGATACCTTTGGGAGCGACTAAACCTGAAATGAGTGACGTACGGCAGGACCAGTCCAGCGCCGCCAGCGTGGTTGCGGATCATCTGGCCAATGCGATTTTGACTGAGATGACGCCCGGCACCAGCCTGCCCAGCGAGGCCGAGCTTGCCAGCCAATATGCCGTCAGCCGGTTGACGGTTCGTGAAGCGGTAAAGCTGCTTGCAGGGCGCGGCCTGCTGGAACTCTCCCGCGGCAAGCGCGCCACCGTGCGCGAACCCGATGGCAGCGCTTTTTCCGATTTTCTCGCCTCGATGATGCGCAGCGATTCCAAGGGGCTCTTTGATCTTGTCGAGGTGCGCCTGTCGCTTGAAGTACAATCGGCGACCCTTGCCGCCAAGCGCGCCAGCCGCGCCGGCCTCGCCGCCATCGAAAATGCCCTCCAGGGGATGCGTGATGCCGCCGCAGAACCCGATGGCGAAACCCGCTTCCACGATTTCGATGTCGGCTTTCACGAGGCGGTCGTCCTTGCCAGCGGCAATCGCGTCCTTGGCTATCTGTTCGAAGCCATGGCCGGGCCCTTGCGCGAAGGCATCGCCATCAGCCGCCACGGACACACCAATCGTGGCCACACGCTGAGCGACACGATCGACGCGCACCAGCGCATCCTCGACGCCATCCGCTCGGGCAATGCGCGCAGTGCCGGCGAAGCCATGCGCCTCCACCTCAAGGACACCGAACGCGACATCCGTACGGCGCTTTCAAGCATCGCCTCCTCGCCAAGCTGATGGCGCTATCCATCGCCGCCAAACCCGTCTAAGCTTTGCGCGGGAAGTCAATTTGTGGCCTGAAACGAGCGACGCCGCTGCATGTCGATCAAAGCCGCTATCTATCACCTGACCCACTATAAATATGATCGCCCGGTCATTCTGCAGCCGCAGGTTATCCGCCTGCAACCGGCGCCGCATTCCAAGACCAAGGTCCTCAGCCATTCGCTCCGGGTCAGCCCGTCCGAGCACTTCGTCAACGTGCAGCAGGACCCCTATGGCAATTACCTGACGCGCTTTGTTTTTCCCGAGCCGGTGACCGAACTCAAGATCGAAGTCGACCTCGTCGCCGACATGACGGTCTACAATCCCTTTGATTTCTTTGTCGAAGAGAGCGGCGAGACCTGGCCCTTCGATTATCCCGAAGACCTGCGCGACGACCTTTCGATCTACCGCAAGGCCGAACCCGCCGGGCCGCTGCTGCAGCAGTTTCTGGACGGCATCGATCGTTCGCCCAAGAACACCGTCATCTTCGTTTCCGAGCTCAACGCCTCGATCCAGCGCCATGTCGATTATATCGTGCGCCTCGAGACCGGTGTCTGGACGCCGGACGAAACGCTGGGCAATGCCAAGGGCTCGTGCCGCGATTCAAGCTGGCTGCTGGTCAACGTCCTGCGCCACCTCGGCTTTGCCGCGCGCTTCGTGTCCGGCTACCTGATCCAGCTCAAGCCCGACCTTGTTTCGCTGGACGGTCCGGCCGGCACCGATCACGATTTCACCGATCTTCATGCCTGGTGCGAAGTCTATCTGCCCGGTGCGGGCTGGGTGGGTCTCGACCCGACATCCGGCCTTCTCACCGGCGAATCGCATGTGCCCCTCGCCGCGACGCCACACTATCGCAATGCCGCGCCGATCTCGGGCTTTGCCTCCTATGCCGAGGTCGATTTCGCTTTCGACATGAAGGTGACCCGTGTCGCCGAGCATCCGCGCATCACCAAGCCTTTCTCGGACGAAAGCTGGCAGCGCCTCAATGCCCTGGGCAAGAAGGTCGACGCGGTGCTGGCCGAAAACGATGTCCGCCTGACCATGGGTGGCGAGCCCACTTTCGTTTCGATCGACGATTTCGAAGCCGACGAGTGGAATGCCGGCGCCGTCGGCCCCACCAAGCGCAAGTTGGCAGACCAGTTGATCCGCCGCCTGCGCGAGCGCTTCGCCACCAACGGCATGCTGCATCATGGTCAAGGCAAGTGGTACCCCGGGGAAACTCTGCCGCGCTGGACTTTTTCGCTCTATTGGCGCCTGGACGGTAAACCGGTCTGGAGCGATCCGGCCTTGATTGCCGAAGAAGGCGTCGAGACTAACGTCACGCAGAATGACGCCCGTCGCTTCCTAGAGGCGTTTGCGCGCAATCTCGGCATTACCGGCGAAACCATTGCCGAGGCTTATGAAGATCCCAGCGAGTGGTTGCTCAAGGAAGCCAACCTCCCCGCCAATGTCGACCCCGCCAATTCCGAACTCGCCGATCCTGAAGCGCGCTCCCGTATCGCCAAGGTTTTCGAAAGGGGGCTGACCACGCCCACCGGCTATGTTCTGCCGGTGCAGCGCTGGAACGCCATCGCCTCGAGCCCGTGGCTGACCGAAAGGTGGAAGACGCGTCGCGGCAAGCTGTTCCTCGCGCCCGGCGACAGCCCGGCCGGCTATCGCCTGCCGCTGAGCTCGCTCAAGCATCTCAAATCCACCGACTTCCCCCATGTCGTCCCGCTTGATCCCGGCGCGCCGCGCGCTCCCCTGCCCGATCCACAGGCGCCCCGCACCGGACTTGCAGCCGAACCGCGGGCCCAGGCGACCACCGGCTTCACTGCAGCCACGGCACAGCAGGATGTCACCGAACAGGTGCTGAGCGAAATCGAAGGCCAGGTGCGCACTGCCGTGACAGCCGAGTTGCGCGACGGCCGGCTGTGCGTCTTCCTCCCCCCGGTCGAAAAGCTTGAGGATTTTCTCGAACTTGTGGCTGCTGCCGAAGCCTCCGCCAAAGAGATCGGCCAACCCGTCCATCTCGAAGGCTACGGCCCGCCGCACGATCCGCGCCTCAACAACATTCGCGTCGCGCCCGATCCGGGCGTCATCGAGGTCAATATCCACCCGGCTTCAAGCTGGGACGAATGTGTCGCCACCACCGAAGCGGTCTATGAAGAAGCCCGTCAGTGCCGCCTCGGCGCCGACAAGTTCATGATCGACGGCAAGCATGTCGGAACCGGCGGCGGCAACCACGTCGTCGTTGGCGGCGCCACCCCGCACGACAGCCCGTTCCTGCGCCGGCCGGACCTGCTGAAATCGCTGGTGCTGCATTGGCAGCGCCACCCTTCGATGAGCTACCTGTTTTCGGGCCTCTTTATCGGCCCGACCAGCCAGGCGCCGCGCATGGACGAGGCCCGCCACGACAGCCTCTACGAGCTCGAAATCGCCGTGGCACAGATCCCGGCGCCGGGCGAAGGCGAAGCGCCCCTGCCCTGGCTGATCGATCGCCTGTTCCGCAACCTTCTTACGGACGTTACCGGCAATACCCACCGCGCCGAAATCTGCATCGACAAGCTCTATTCGCCCGATGGCCCCACCGGACGGCTGGGCCTCGTCGAGTTCCGCGGCTTTGAAATGCCGCCCAATGCACGCATGTCGCTGGCCCAGCAAGTGCTGATACGCGCGCTTATCGCCCGCTACTGGAAAAGCCCGATCTCAGGCGACCTCACCCGCTGGGGCACTGCCGTGCATGACCGCTTCATGCTGGGCACTTTTGTCTGGCAGGATTTCCTCTCTGTCCTCGCCGATCTGCGCGAACACGGCTTCGACCTCGAGCCCGAATGGTTCGCTGCCCAGCTTGAATTCCGCTTTCCCTTCTGCGGCGAAGTCGAAGCCGATGGGGTCAAGCTCGAGCTTCGGCAGGCGCTGGAGCCATGGCATGTCATGGGTGAACAGGGAGCCATCGGCGGCACCGTGCGCTTCGTCGATAGCTCGGTCGAGCGCTTGGAGGTCAGCCTCGAAACCGCTAATCCTGCCCGCTACCGGGTCGCCTGCAACGGCCGCCAGGTGCCTCTGCACCAGATTGGGTTCCGCGCCGTCGCCGGCGTCCGCTTCAAGGCGTGGCAGCCCGCCTCCGGCATGCATCCGGTGATGCCGGTCCATGCTCCGCTGGTTTTCGACATCTACGATACCTGGACCGGACGGGCCATCGGCGGCTGCACCTACCATGTCGCCCATCCCGGTGGCCGCAACTACGAAACCTTCCCGGTCAACGGCAACGAGGCCGAGGCGCGCCGCCTTGCACGCTTCGTGCCGCATAATTACACCCCCGGCACCTATTCCCTGCGCGCCGAAAAGCCTGCGGACGAGTTCCCGCTGACCCTTGACCTCCGCCGCCCAGCGCGGTTCACGTAAATTCCATGACGACCCGACACCAGCCCTCCCGCGGCAAGCCCCCGGCCGGTCCCGGCATCATTGCGGATTACCAGCTGCTGCACGGCGTACCGGACGAAATGATCGATCCGTGCGGCGCCCTGCGGCCGGGCTGGGACAAGCTGATGGCCGCCTTCGATGCGCTGGGCCCGACCGAACTTGCCGCCCGCTTCGAACGCGCGGACCAGTATCTGCGCGACGCTGGCGTCTTCTATCGCAAATATGATGGCGCCGAGGGCAAGGAACGCGAGTGGCCCTTGGCGCATATTCCGCTCCTGATCGACGAAGCCGACTGGCTCCGAATTTCCAGCGGCCTGACCCAGCGCGCCGAGATGCTGGAGCGCATCGTCGCCGATATCTATGGCGACAATCGCCTCGTGCAGGAAGGCCTGTTGCCGCCCGAACTGGTCGCTCAGAACAACGAATTCTTGCGCCCCCTTGTCGGGGTCAAACCCGTCAGCGGCCATTTCCTCCATTTCTGCGCCTTTGAACTCGGCCGCGGACCGGACGGCAATTGGTGGGTCTTGGGCGATCGCACGCAAGCCCCATCCGGCGCCGGCTTTGCGCTGGAAAACCGCGTCGCCACCACCCGCGCCCTCAGCGACATCTACGGCACACTCGACATCCACCGCCTGGCCGGCTTCTTCCGCGGCTTCCGCGATGCCCTCTTCGCGCAGGCCCGCCCCTCCGGCGGTCGCGTCGGCATCCTCACCCCCGGCCAGCTTAACGAAACCTATTTTGAACACGCCTATATCGCCCGCTATCTCGGCCTCATGCTGCTCGAAGGCGAGGACCTCACGGTCGAAGACGGCCAGGTTATGGTCCGCACCGTTGCTGGCCTCAAGCCGGTCAGCGTGCTCTGGCGCCGCGTCGATGCCAGCTTCATCGACCCGCTGGAGCTGCGATACGACAGCCACATCGGTACCCCAGGTATGGTCGAGGCGCTCCGCTCGGGCTCCATCTCTATGATCAATGCGCTGGGCACGGGCATTTTGGAAACTCGTTCGCTCGCCGCCTTCATGCCCCGGTTGAGCAAGCACCTGCTCGGCGGCGCCCTCGAACTGCTCGAGATCGCCACCTGGTGGTGCGGCCAGCCCGCCGAGCGCGACTACGTGCTCGACAATTTCGACCAGCTGATGATTGGACCCGCCTTCTCGACGGCGCTGCCCTTCGACGACCTGCGCGGCACGGCGCTCGGCGCCAGCATGACCCCGGCCCAAAAAGCGCAGCTTAAGGATCGCATAGCCACCAACGGCGCCGACTATGTCGGCCAGGAGCCGGTGCAGCTCTCTACCGCTCCGGTCTATGTCGATGGCAAGCTCCAGCCGCGCCCCATTACGCTCCGCGTCTACGCCGCGCGTACCGGGGATGGGTGGACCATCATGCCCGGCGGTTTCGCGCGGGTCGGCTCGACGGCCGACACCTCGGCGATCAACATGCAGCGCGGTGGCCACGCCGCCGACGTCTGGGTCATGTCCTCTGCGCCCGTGGAGCAGGTGTCGCTCCTGCCACGCGAGGGTGAAAAGCTCGTCCGCAATTTTCCAGGCAGTCTGCCCAGTCGCGCCGCCGACAACCTGGTCTGGCTCGGACGCTATGCCGAGCGCTGCGAAGCCACGGTTCGTATCCTGCGCGCCTACAATGTCCGCTTGGCCGAACTGTCCAAGCCCGACCTGCCCATTCTCAAGCACTGCGCCGACTTCCTCGACAGCATCGATGTCGACGTCTCCGAACCCATGCCGCAGGGCCTTCTGGCCTCGATCGACAGCGCCGTGCACAGCGCCGGCCAGATCCGCGACCGTTTTTCGCCCGATGGCTGGCTGGCGCTCAACGACCTGCAAAAGACCGCTCGCCGCTTCTCGAAAACAATCTCTGTTGGCGACGATTCCACCCGTGCCATGACCGTGCTGCTGCGCAAGCTGGCCGGCTTTTCCGGTCTCGTGCATGAGAACATGTATCGCTTCGCCGGCTGGCGCTTCCTTGAAATCGGCCGCCGTCTCGAACGCGCCATCCAGATCACCCGCGCGGTCAGTTGCTTCACCGCCTCCGACGCCCCCGCCGGATCGCTGGAAGTGTTACTGGAGGTGGGCGACAGTGTCATGTCGCATCGTCGCCGCTATTCAGTAAGCGCCGGCACACAGAGCGTTGTCGACCTTCTGGTGCTCGATCCGCTTAATCCGCGCTCCGTCCTGTTCCAGCTTACCGAATTACGCACGCAGGTGGAGACCCTGCCGGGCGGCATCGAGGATGGTCAGCTTTCGCCCGTGGCCAAGGCCGCCCTTGAACTGCATACCGCCCTGATGATCGCCGAGCCCAGCGACATGAACCCCGAACGGCTCGATGCGCTCGCCGGTGAAATCTCGAGCCTCGCCAGCCTTATCGCCATGACCTATTTCAGCTGATCCGATGCTCTACGATCTGCGCCTCGCGCTCCAATACGATTACGATGCCTCGGTCCATGGCGGCCGTCACCACATCCGCGTCGCACCCGCGACGGTGCCCGGCGTGCAGCGCGTCGTCGCCGCCTCGCTCTCCTTTGATCCAAAGCCTGACCGCCAGACCGGCTTCATCGATTTCTTTGGCAACTCGGTCACTTCGATCATCATGACCGAACCGCACGAGAAGCTCGACATCCGCTTGACCGCAAGAGTGCTGGTCGAAGACCTTCACGCGCCCGCCGACCTGTCGCCTCGCCTCGACCAACTGGCCGGAGAAATCGCGCGCTACTGGTCCGTCGAACCCGACAGTCCGCAGCACTTTCTTGCTCCCTCGCCGCTGGTGCAGATCGTGCCGCAGATCGCGGCCTACGCGATCGAGGCGACCGCAGGCCAAGCAACCGTCATGGCCATCGCCAAGACCCTTTGCCTCGCTATTCATCGGGACTTCGAATACGACCCCAAAGCCACCGATGTTGAGACCCGGCCCGCCGAAGCCTTCGCCCTGCGCAAGGGTGTCTGCCAGGACTTCTCGCATGTCATGATCTCGGGACTGCGGGCCATGGGCATTCCAGCCGGCTATGTCTCGGGGTTTCTGCGCACCAATCCTCCCCCCGGCAAGCCGCGCCTCGAAGGAGCCGATGCCATGCATGCCTGGGTGCGAGCATGGTGCGGTCAACATCTGGGCTGGGTCGAGTTCGATCCGACCAATGCGATGATTGCGGGCCCCGACCATATTTCCATTGGTCACGGCCGCGACTACGCCGATATTTCTCCCATAGTCGGCGTGCTCAAGACCCATGGTTCGCATGTGACCAAGCAGTCAGTTGACGTCTTGCGCGTCGAATAAGGCGCGGCGGAACCAAATAAGGCAATGTTCGTTTTCTTGCCACGCGGCCTTGGGCTGCCAGGAAGGCCCGGCCAAACCGGGCTGGCAGGGGTAAACAGTGAACCACGTTGATATCCGCTCACTCGAAGATGCTGGTCGTGCCACCGCTGTGTGGGACAACGAAGTCTTCGACACCCCCTCACGCTTCAGCGACATGGCCATGGCACTCTTGCCCGCTTCGCTGATCCTGGCTGCCGCCACGGCGCTCATGCTTGCATTGCTCTAGGGTCAGAGCAGTCCAAGACCTACTAGGAGGGTCAAATGACTTTGGGTACAATTCTTCTTATCATTCTGGTTCTGCTGCTGATCGGCGCCCTGCCGAACTGGGGCTACTCGCGCGGCTTCGGCTACTTCCCGTCCGGCATCCTGGGCGTGGTCTTGGTTATCGTCCTCATTCTGGTGCTTATGGGCCGACTCTAGCGGCTCATTGGATTCCTTAAAAAAGGGCACACCGGGTCCTCTGGTCCCATAATGATGTGCTCGATGCCGGCCGAACGCGCCCCCGTTCGGTCCGCCCCTACGCCCCGACAGGCCTCGGTCTGTCGGGGCGCTCTTATGCAAACATGCCTGTGGGAACTCCCCCAGAGAGACCCGCGTTACGTCGAAATCCCATAAGGAGCGTCATTATGGCAAACAACACCACCACCGATATCGCATCCGCAGCCCGCAAGCCTGCTGCCAATCGGCCAGCTGCCGAGGTGGAAAACGCAGTTGATTCCGCGGTTGAAGAGGGCCGGGAAGCCCAGCTTGAAGCGCAAATCGCCCAGCTCCAGTCCGACCTGAAGTCCATCACCCAGACCTTGGCCAAGCTCACCGAGAGCCGCGTTGAAGGCGCAAAGGAATATGCGACGGCAGAGTTCCGTCAGCTCAAGCGCCGCGGCCAGCATGTTCTGGAAGATGCTCAGGGCCAGGCTGAGGAATATGAACAGCAGCTCAAGGACACCATTCGCGAAAAGCCGCTGACCGCCGTGGCCACTGCCGCCGGCATCGGTTTTGTTCTGGCCCTCCTGACCCGGCACTGATCATGGGCATGCTCGCCCCCTTGGCGGCGCTGCTTGGCCTCGAGGTCGGCAGCGTTGTCAATCGCGCCAAATCCGCCTTCGCCCTTTACGGGCTGATGGCGCTGTTCTTGTTGATGGCACTGATCTTCCTGCTGATTGCAGGCTATCTGGTGGTCGCCGCTTACCTCTCGCCCATCATCGCAGCTCTGCTCTTTGCCGGCGTCTTTCTGCTGCTAGCACTCGCGCTCTACATTGCCGGTCTTGTCAGCCGCCGTCGCCAGGAACGCGAAGCCGCAGAAAAACGCCGCTCGACGGAAGCCGGTGCTTTCTTCTCGACGGCAGCGATCACGGCCCTGCCCATGCTGGCTCGTTCGCCCATGCTGTTGCGGATCGGCTTGCCGGCAGCAGCGATCGCGGCGATCACGCTGCTGCGCGGGACTACGAAAAACTAGCGGCTGGCACCAACCACGGGGAGCGCTTCGGGGTGCAACTCGAAGCGCACCTCTTTTTCGAGCGCGATCAATTCTCCATCCACCACGGCTTGAACGCCGCGCTTGCGCTGTGGGAACCGCAAGGTCAGCCGCGGCACCTCGTACTCGCTGATGCGAGCATTGTTTCGCCAGCGGCCCGTAACGACATCGAGCCCCAGGTTCAGCAGCTCGTTCGTGGTGACGCTTTCGGCCACATAGACCCCCAACAGTCCGCTATTCAACGTCGCGGCGACCGGCAGCGGCGCATTGTTGAGGGGATTGTTGGAAACGATTATGCCCGAAGCTGTCTGAGAGATACGGCCAATGGGTCCGTTGAGCTCGACTTCGAACCGCGGCGGGTTGACCACCGCAGCAGCGATGGCCCGCAGGCTCGCCAGTATCTTGCCGGCTCTGCTGCGATAGATCATGCCATCGCGGATACGCACCAGACGCGCATGGATGCCGACGCTGAACTGGTGGACGAATGGCTGGCCATTGGCGGTCGCGATATCGATGTGCCGCACCTCACCGGCCGAGATCGTCCTCAGCGCTTCCACAAGATCGAGCGGCATGCCGATCGCCCGGGCAAAAAGGTTCATGGTGCCAGCTGGAAGCACGCCAATCGGCTTGCCGCTACGGAACGCGACAGCGGCGGCAGAAGAAATCGTTCCATCGCCGCCGGCGGCGATGATGACGTCTACGCTGGGGTCGTCCGCCGCTGCAGTGAGCTCTGCAAGGACATTGCTTCCCTCTACGATATGACACTCCAGGGTCTGGCCCGCATCGGTAAAGATGGCCTTCGCCTGAGCGGCAAATGCGTCAAGGTTCATGGTCCGCAACGTTCCGCCATGGCGGTTGAGAACGGCGCGGAAGCGCATGCTATC
Organism: Devosia rhizoryzae; assembly: GCF_016698665.1. Taxonomy (NCBI): domain Bacteria; kingdom Pseudomonadati; phylum Pseudomonadota; class Alphaproteobacteria; order Hyphomicrobiales; family Devosiaceae; genus Devosia; species Devosia rhizoryzae. The sequence continues at coordinate 388,939 of NZ_CP068046.1, read as the reverse complement.
GCTCTCCCTGGAGGACCGGCGGCTCACCAAGTTTTGGCAGCGCGATGCTGACGGCCACGCCGCCTTCACTGCTTTGCGTATAGACAGGTTGACCACCAAACTGCCCTGACAACTGCCGGACAATGACCGAGCCCAAACCGTCCTCACTAACAGCCTGCCCGTCGCTCAGCCCAACGCCGTCATCGGCAACGCTGAGCGTGACCACTCCGGCATCGTCGCGGGCAAGTTTGACCGTAATCCTGCCTTGGCGGTTATCTGGGAAAGCGTGCTTGAGCGCATTGGTCACCAACTCGCCGAGCAAGATGCCCAGCGTCGTCGCATCGCGGGCGCTCACCTGAATGGCATCGATCTCGCCAGTAATGGCGATACGCCGCTGGTTGGTTTGCGTCGCGATGATATCGTCCAGCACGGCCTGCAAGAATTCGTCGGCGCTTGCTGACTCAAGATCGCCACCCAGCCGCAGCCGTCGATGTGCCGAGGCAATGGCATGCACCCGCAGCCGCGCCGCCTCCAAGGCTACCCGCACCTCGTCCGACCGCACCCGGAGCATTTGCAGCGCCAGAAGCGACGACACCGTGGCCAGCGAATTGCCGATCCGGTGATTGGCATCCTGCAAGAGCGTTTCGACCCGCTGCCGTTCGCGCTCCGCATGGGCGCGCGCGTCCTCGATGTCCCGAGTGCGTTCGGCGACCTGGGCTTCCAGCGCCTCGTTAAGACCCACGAGGCCACGCTGCCGCTTTGCGAGGTCGCTCACCTGCCGTTGCGCTCGGCTCAGCAGGGCATAGGCAAGAATAGCCGCCGCGAACAATGCCGAGATCAGCGCACCCACAAGCCCGATACGCGTCTGGTCGATTGCCCGGTTGCGTGCCTCGAGTTTCTGGTCTTCCTCGGCGATGAAATCTTCCAGCGTCTGACTGACTTCAGCCATTAACCGCGCACCCATGCCGGTTGCGGTAAGGCTCTGCGCTTCCTCCGGACGCTCAGCCTCGACCAGCGCGACAGTCCGCGCCATTTCCGCCATCTTGCCGGAAATATCTCCCGTAATGCTGCGCACCCGCCCTGCCTGGTCGACGTCGTCCGCGGTCATCTCCAAAAGCGCTGCCACACGTTGGTCGATGCTCGACACCGCCGACCGATAGGGCTCGAGGAATTCGCGATCCTGCGTCAGAAGAAAACCGCGCTGGCTGGCCTCGGCCTGGCTCAACTCCTGGGTGAGTTCACGCGCTGCATTGCGCACCGCATAGGTCTCGGTGACGTCGCGCAACTGCCGGTCGATACCCTGCATCAGGGTCAGAGCCGAAAAGGCAGCAAGGCAGATCAGTGCGAGCGATATCCAGACGGCAAGGCGCCGCAGGCTCACGCGAACCCGACCGATCTGACCGAAAAGATTGGCTTGCTCCACCGGTATGCTCATTCTGCCCGCCATGCTGAATGAGAAAACCATCCGCTGTTGTGCGTCATAGGGTTAATGCCGATCACCAATGGCGCATTTGAGGCAAACCCAGAGGGAATGGGCCGAAACTGCAGCATCTATGAAAAGGGCGTCCCGTAGGACGCCCTTATCGGTTAGACCAGGTGATTTCCGGAGGTCACCTGCGCCGAAACAGCGTCCGGACCATAATCTGACTCACCGCTGATCTTGAGCAGCTCGGTTAGTCTGGATCTTGCCCGGCTGACACGGCTCTTCATCGTGCCCACGGCGCATTCGCAAATTGCCGCAGCTTCTTCATAGGAAAAGCCCGATGCGCCAATCAGAATGACCGCTTCGCGTTGGTCATCTGGCAGTTGAGACAGCGCCTTCTTGAAATCTTCCAGGTCCATCGAGCCATATTGGGACGGATGCACAGATAGCCGCTCGGTGAACGCACCATCGCTGTCCTGCACTTCGCGGCCGCGCTTGCGCATCTGGCTATAGAATTCGTTGCGGAGGATGGTGAAGAGCCACGCCTTGATATTGGTGCCCATCTCGAAGCTGGACTGCTTGGCCCATGCCTTCATGACGGTATCCTGGACAAGGTCATCCGCCTTGTCGTGCTTGCCGGTCAGCGAGACTGCAAAGGCGCGGAGGCTAGGCAGGGTCGCGAGCAGTTCGCGCTTGAACGAGGTTCCCTCGGCCGCCATGGCTACTCCCCGGTCCGCTTGGACGGCCCACCCGACTGCGCCATTTCAGCGCTGTCGAGCCGTTCAAGAAGGTCGAGCAGCTGCTCAGGCACCCCCTCGTCCTGCACTGCGCCATAAAGCGCGCGCAGGCGCGAGCCGATGTCCGTATTTGGACCCAGCCCTTCTTCGGCACGCCCCGCTTGCATACGCATGCGTGGCTGGCCCACCCCGTTGTCTTTCGTCATATTCTGCTTGACCGATCAGTACCGTTGCCAACCTTCACGCCCCAAAATGCACCGTAGCGAAGAAAAGTTCCAACGTGAGGAACTTTTCTTATAAACTGCCGTTGGTGGTCGTTGCGGCATCGAAAACCGCATGCGTCATTCTGGGAGATAGCGTCTATGTCTTTGTCTACGCGGATCGCGCCGCACCTGCCCTACCTGCGTCGTTTTTCCAGGGCTGTAACGGGATCGCAGACATCGGGCGACGCCTATGTAGCGGCCACTCTGGAGACACTGATCTCCGATATTAGCCTCTTTCCCGAGTCTTCTAGCGACCGCATCGCTCTTTATAAGCTCTTCTCCGCCCTGTTTTCTTCGTCCGCCGTCAGCGTTCCGGAGCCGGCATCGAGCTTCGTGTGGGAACAGCGTGCCGCTGCAAACCTCGCCAACCTCTCGCCGCGTCCGCGTCAAGCCTTCCTGCTCGTCGCAGTCGAGGGCTTCACCCATTCCCAGGCCGCTGAAGTTCTCGATATCTCCGAAACCGAGTTTGCCGGCCTTCTCGATCAGGCGTCCAACGAGATTTCGCGCCAAGTGGCGACCGAGATCATGATCATCGAAGACGAGCCGCTGATCGCCATGGACATCGAGCAGATGGTGGAAAGCCTTGGTCACAAGGTCGTCTGCATTGCCCGCACCCACAAGGAAGCGGTGACGCTCTTCAACCAGACCCAGCCGCGCATGATCCTTGCCGACATCCAGCTAGCCGACGGCTCGTCCGGCATCGATGCCGTCAACGACATCCTCAACACCCACTCGGTGCCGGTGATCTTCATCACTGCATTCCCCGAGCGTCTTCTCACCGGCGAACGTCCGGAACCCACCTTCCTTGTGACCAAGCCGTTCAACCCGGACATGGTCAAGGCGCTAATCAGCCAGGCCCTGTTCTTCGACGAAGGTTCGCGCGCCGCCGCGTGAGGCTGCAGCAAACGATTAAGTAAAAGGCCGGTTCTCCACCGGCCTTTTTTGTTGGACGGAACTCTGTGGCTTCACGCGGCGTTGATCAGCCAAATAGAATTCATGGAGCTTCCCATGCTGTATTATGCACTCGTCTTCCTCGTCATTGCGCTGATTGCCGGCGTTCTTGGTTTCGGCGGCATCGCCGGCGCATCCGCTGGCATCGCACAAATTCTGTTCTTCCTCTTCCTCGCCTTCCTGGTGATTTCCCTGGTCATCGGGCTGTTCCGCAGAACCTAGGCCCCTCCCTCCGAGAGCTCTGCGCACAGGGCGGTGCTTCGGCACCGCCTTTTTTCTATGGGCCAGGCAGCACTTCGTCGATCTTGCCGCTCCACCGATAAGCCAGAAGTCCGATCCATTCCCGCACGGCAATACCCGTAACCTCGAGATTAAGCACCGGATTGGCAATGTCGAAGCCAAATCCCTCTCGCCCCGTGCTGCGATAGTCGACCGGCCAAGGAACGACATCGACCCCCATCTTTCGGAACAAGCCGACCGATCGCGGCATGTGGAAGGCGGAGGTAACAAGGATCGCCGGTCCGTGTCGTTCAGCAATCAAGCCAGCAGTGAGTTGCGCATTCTCGTCGGTGTTGCGAGCCTGGTCCTCCAGCACCAGCCGTTCCGGAGGGATACCCTGCTCGAGAAAAAACCGCCGTGCCGAAGCCGCTTCGGTCTCGCCCTCAGAGATGATCGTCCCAATCCCGCCGCTGAAGATGAGCGGCGCGTCCGGATACCGTCGCGCCAGAACCAGCGCCGCCGTCATCCGGTCCCCCGCCGCGTTGAGCTCGGTCACCCCTCGCGCGCCGCCGATCCGGCTTTGCGTTGCCCCACCCAACACGATAATCGATGAGATCTGGTCCGGGGCTGCCAGCCTCGGAAAGCGGTTTTCGAGCGGCTGGATCAGCACGGAGCCAAGGCTCGTGAACCCCACCAGCAAGACGGTGAGCCCTGCCAGACCTTGCACCACAAGCGCCAGTCGCCGCCGGCCCATTATAGACAACACCAATCCCACAGCGATCAGCAGCAAGATGACGCTGAGCGGTTGCGCTGGGGCCCAGAAGATTTTGGAGAGGTAGAAAAACATGCTTGAACCCAACTGCGTGTAAGACCCTGAGCGAACCGTTTTTCGCTTGCTATATCACCGGCTTCTGTTTTTTGTGGCCAATGGTCAAGATCGCCCATCAAGAGGCGATTGCCGGTTTAAATATGCCCGCATCGGGCCATGGTGAGCATGACGCACGCTGAACCCGTCCCTTCGGGTCCATTGCCGGTTGTCGAACTGCGCGATCTGCACAAGTCCTTTGGCGCTCTCGAAGTGCTCAAGGGCATCTCGTTTACCGCGCGCGAAGGCCAGGTCATCTCGCTGATCGGTTCGTCTGGCTCCGGCAAGTCGACGCTCTTGCGCTGCATCAACATGCTGGAAGTCCCCGATCGCGGCGACGTGCTGATCGACGGCGAGGCCATCGCGCTGACCGGCGAAGGCCAGCGGCGCCGCGTCGGCGACGAAAATCAGATCCGCCGCATCCGTTCCGAACTTGGCATGGTGTTCCAGAGCTTCAATCTTTGGGCCCATATGACGATCCTCGAAAACGTTATGGAAGCGCCGCTGATCGTCCAGAAGCGCGCCCGCGCCGAAGTCGAGGCCGAAGCACGCGCCATGCTCGACAAGGTGGGCATCGGCGCCAAGGCCGACGCTTACCCGGCGCAGCTGTCCGGTGGCCAGCAGCAGCGCGCGGCCATCGCCCGGGCACTCTGCATCAACCCGCGCGTGATGCTCTTCGACGAGCCCACCTCGGCGCTCGATCCAGAGCTCGAAGTCGAGGTGCTCCGCGTCATCAAGCTCTTGGCCGACGAAGGCCGCACCATGGTGCTGGTCACCCATGACATGGAATTTGCACGCTCCGTGTCGGACCAGGTCATCTTCCTCCATCAAGGCCTCATCGAAGAGCAGGGCACGCCGGACGAAATCTTCGGCGCCACCCGTTCCGCCCGCCTCAAGCAATTCCTCAATGCAGCCAATCATGGCTGACCTCGGCGTCCAGCCGCGACCGCCGGGCGCTATTAAAAATCAATCAGAACGGAGACTGAAATGAAAAAGATCATGCTGGCCGCCACTGCTGCCCTGGCGCTGGGCACTCCAGCCTTCGCCCAGGAAACCGTGCGCATTGCCACCGAAGGCGCCTATGCGCCCTGGAATTTCATCAACGACGCCGGCCAGCCCGACGGCTATGAAATCGACCTCGGCAATGCCATCTGCGAAAAGGCCGAGCTCTCCTGCGAATGGGTCGTCAATGACTGGGACTCCATCATCCCGAACCTGCTGGCCGGCAACTACGATGTCATCATGGCCGGCATGAACATCACCGAAGAGCGTCTCGAAACCATCGCCTTCAGCGACGAATATTTCCCGCCCGATCCGTCCCGCTATGTTGCCCTTGCCGGCACCACGATCGACTTCGACAATCTCTCGGGCATCCGCATCGGCGTCCAGGGCGGCACCATCCAGGCCGGCCATGCCGAAGCCGAGCTGGCTGCCAACAACACCGTCGTTTCCTTCACCACCGCCGATCAGGCCGTGGCTGATCTTGCCGCCGGCAATGTCGACGTGATCTTCGCCGACGGCGCCTATGTCGACCCGATCGTCACCGCCTCCAGCGGCTCGATCGAATATGTCGGCCCCGATGTCCTGATCGGCGAAGGCATGGCCGCCGGTCTGCGCAAGGAAGACACCGACCTCAAGGCCAAGCTCGACGAGGCGCTGGCTGCCCTCAAGGCCGACGGCACCGTCGACAAGCTGATTGCAGCCCGTTTCGAAGGCCGTGGCCCCTACTACGCCCAGTAATGACCAAGGCTCCCGGCCCCAAGCCGGGAGCTCCCCAAAGGGGCCTTGATGACCGACGACATCGCTTTCTGGTTGGGCTACCTCACCAATGGCAAGCACCTTGCCTGGTATGCGAGCTTCCAGTTCACCATCTTTGCCGCCATCGTCGGCGGGGCGTTTGCGGTCATCTTCGGTCTCCTCGGCGCAACCCTCAAGAATTCGCGGCTTCCGCCGCTTCGGCTGATCGGCACGCTTTATTCCTCGATTGTTCGCGGCGTTCCCGACGTCCTTTTCTTCCTGTTCTTTCCCCTCGCCTTCGAGCAGACCGTCGAATGGTTCGTGGCGACGCAAATCTGCTCGCCCGAAGCGATCGCGGCGCAAACCGCTGCCTGGCCGCCTTGCCGCGAGGCCAACTGGCTCCTGGGCAGCTTTGAATATCTGATGCTGGCCAGCGTCTCGCTGGGACTGGTTTATGGCGCCTTCGCCACCAATGTCATCCACGGCGCCATGCGCTCCGTGCCTGCCGGCCAGCTCGAAGCCGCTCGCGCCTATGGCATGAGCGCGAGCCAGGTGCTGTGGCGTGTCCATATAAGGCAGATGTGGGTCTATGCCCTGCCCGGCCTCTCCAATGTGTGGATGTTGCTGGTCAAGGCCACCTCGCTTCTCTCGCTGCTGCAGATCGCCGACATCGTCCTTTGGGCCGACCGGCTCGGCGCGCCCAATTTCCTGCCGACCGTCGGCATGGTCCACGACGATTGGCGCTGGCGCTATTACCTCGTCCTCTTCGTCTTCTACATCCTGGTGACCTGGCTCTCCGAACGCGCCTTCGACGCGATGATGCGTCGCGCTGGCCGCGGCATGCTGAGCGAGGCGGCTACCTGATGGACGGCTTTTTCAACGACCTGTCGCTGATGGCGCCGGCAGTCCTCTTCAATATCTATTTTGCCGCGGTTTCGATCCCGCTCGGCTTTGTCTTTGCGGTGTTTCTGGCGCTCGGCAAAGCTTCGCCCAATGGCCTCATCAATCGCCTGTCGCGCGGCTATGTTTACGCCTTCCGGGGCTCGCCGCTCTTTATCCAGTTCTTCATGTTCTATTCGCTGGCGCTGTCGCTCAACCTGGCATTCTGGAAGCCATGGGGCGTATCCGGCTTCGTGCTGCATCCGCTGTTCATCGGACCGCTGGTTCTGGTGCTCAACACTGCCGCCTATACCGCCGAAATCTTCTACGGTGCCCTCCGCGCCGTGCCGCGCGGCGCCATCGAAGCGGCGCAAGCCTATGGCATGAGCCCGACCCAGCAATTCCGTCGCGTCACCTGGCCCAACCTCATTCGCCTCGCCTGGCCCGCCTACACCAATGAAGTGGTGTTCCTGTTCCACGCCACCGCCATCGTCTACTTCGCCCTGCCGGTCGTCGGCAGCCAGAAGGACCTGATGATCACCGCCAAGGACCTGGTCGAGCGCGACTTCAACACCTACCTCCACTTTTCAGTCGCAGCGCTCTACTTCCTCGCCGTGTCGCTGGTGATCTTCTTCCTTTTCGGCCTGATCTACAGCCGCCTGATGCGCCACCTCCCGGCGCAACCGAGGATGCGCTGGGCACCGAAGTGGATGCGATGAAGAGCCCCCCTTCCGAGCGCCGCTAGGCTCGTTCCTCGCCAAGCTCTGCTTGCCTTCCCCTCTGAGGGGGAAGGTGAACCCGGTAACCAGGCAATATTGTGCGACTCACTCGATGTCACCTTCCCCCTTGAGGGGAAGGCAAGCGAAGCTTAGGCGCGCTGCGCCTTAGCGTAGCTCGGAAGGGGGTGTCGTCGCCCCAGCATGCTCGGTCTTGTACCGAAGCCCAAAATTCGCATGCTCCAGCGCGGTCATCACGCCGCGCAACTCGGCCAGCCCCTTCATTCGCCCGATCGTCGGATAGCCGGGCTGTGAGCGGCGGCCGAGGTCGTCCATGATGTCCTGTCCGTGGTCTGGGCGCATGGGGATCTGCCAGTCGGCACGACCTTCATCCTTGCGGCGGCGCTCTTCGCGGATCACCGCTGCGATGACCGCCACCATGTCGGTGTCGCCACCAAGATGCTCGGCCTCGTAAAAGGAGCCGGCCACGTCATCGGTGTCCCGCTTCACATTGCGCAGGTGAAGGAAATGGATCTTGGGCGCAAACTGCTCGACGATGGCCACAAGATCGTTGTCGGGCCGCGCGCCGAGCGAGCCGGTGCAGAAGGTCATGCCATTGGCCGGACTATCGACCGCATCGAGAATAGCCTTGTAGTCGGCAGCCGTCGACATGATGCGCGGCAGGCCGAGCAGTGCGAACGGCGGATCGTCTGGATGGCAGCAAAGCCGCAGCCCCAGGTCCTCCGCCACCGGGACCACCTCTTCGAGGAAGGAAACGAAGTGCTCGCGCAGCTGCTCGCGGCTAATGGCGCCATATTCGTCGAGATGGCTCTGCACATCTTCGAGCGACATGGACTCGGTCGAGCCGGGAAGCCCCATGGTGACGTTGCGGGCGAGCTGCTTTTTCTCGTCTTCACTCATCGCCTCCGCACGCCGGGCAGCTTCGTCGGCAATGGCATTGGTGAAATCTGCTGCGGCGCCGGGGCGCTTCAATATATGAATGTCGAAGGCGGCAAAATCGTTGATATCGAAGCGCATGCACGAGCCGCCATGCGGCACGGTCCAGCGCAGATCGGTACGCGTCCAATCGAGTACCGGCATGAAATTGTAGCAGATGGTCTCGATGCCGCTTTCCGCCAGGTGCCGCATCGACACTTTGTAGTTGGCAATATGCTCGCGCCAATCACCCTTCTGCTTTTTGACGTCTTCGCTGACCGGCAGGCTTTCAACGACGTCCCAGGTGAGGCCGGACGGCGAACCATCCTTGCGCGTGGCAATCTCCCGATGGCGCTTGGCGATCTCCTCCGGCGTCCACACCACGCCATTGGGCACGTGATGGAGCGCGCTGACGACACCAACGGCGCCAGCCTGGGTGATGTCGTCGATGCTGGTGAGGTCCTTGGGGCCGAACCAACGCCAGGTCTGTCGCAAAATAAGTCTCCGTTCAGGAATGGTATGTGTCAGGGATTGGCGAGTGCCAGAAGGTTGTCGACATGGCAGGGCGTGCCGGCTCGGCACCAGCAGGCAAGGTTCTTGCCGCTTAATTTGGCGCGGATCTCGTCCCGAGAAGGTGGTGCCCGATCGGCCTCCAGCTCTCCGAGCAGCCAGCGCCGATGCCGGTCGACAGCCTCAGCCTGCGCTGCATCCCGGTCGAGCCCCGTTTCAGCGGCGACCGCATCCACGCTGAAGGGATTGCCCCACGGTCCCGGCCGCGCCACCGACTGTGCCGGCAGGCCGTTCAACGCGCGCGAAATGGCGTGGAGATCGAACCCCGCCTTGCGCGACAAGACGATCCGCGCCGGCCTCATTTGCGCATGTTCCGGTCATAGACGAACTTCGGCATTTCCCATTTGAAGGCGATGGCGAGGACGCGAAGCGCAAATCCCAGCACCATGGCGAGAATGGCCATCAGGTCCTGCTGCACGCCACCGGTCAGGCCCAGATAGTAGACGATGCCGGCAATCATCGAGACGCTGGCGTAGAGTTCGCCCTGAAAGATCAGCGGAATGTCGTTGCACAAGACGTCGCGCAAAATGCCGCCCGCCGTCCCAGTCACCATGCCGGCAACGATGACGATGATCGGGTGCACGCCCGCCTCGATGCCGATATTGCAGCCGATGACGGTGAAGACAACGAGCCCAAGTGCGTCGAGCAAAAGGAACGGCCAGCGCAGCCGCTCGACCAGTCGCGCCAGGGGAATGGTCAGCAGGGCCGCACCGCAGACCAGCAGCAGCACGTATGGATTGGCGACCCAGACCAGCGGATAGTGATCGAGAAAGATATCGCGCATGGTGCCGCCGCCAAGTGCGGTGACGCAGGCGATAAGGCACACGCCGAACCAATCCATGTTGCGCCGGCCGGCGGCCAGCGCCGCAGTCATGGCTTCGGCGGTAATGGCGATGTAAAAACCGATAAGCAGCATGCTTTTTCCCGCGATATCGGCTTTCAGCCTAGCACGACCTCAGGGGCACCACAGCCTAGAGGAAATCGGCGCGATGGGGCGTGAAGACGTCGACAAGACGTCCTTTCTTCAGCGCCACAACGCCATGCACCAGCCCGGACGGCACGATGAAGCTGCCGCCCTGGCGCACCACTTCGGTGACGCCATCGATGGTGACCTCGAATGAGCCTTCCGCGACATAGCTCACCTGGATATGGGGATGGCTATGGAGCGCGCCAACCGCGCCCTTTTCAAAGCCGAACTCGACCTGCATCAGCTCGGGCGTATGGATAAGCACACGGCGCGTATTTCCGGGAGCCAGCTCGGTCCAGGCGGTTTCATCAGGCTGGGCGAAAAACTTTTGTTCAGTCATGGATTACCTCGCAAGCCAGCCGCCATCGACGGGAATGACGGCGCCGTGCATGTAGTTGGAGGCGGGTGCGAGAAGAAACACCACGGCATCGCCGATATCGCTCGGCACGCCCCAGCGCTCCGCCGGAATGCGCCCGAGGATCGAGGCCGAGCGGTCCGGATCGTTGCGCAGGGCCTCGGTATTGTTGGTTTCGATATAGCCGGGCGCCACTGCATTTACATTGATGCCCTTGGCTGCCCATTCATTGGCAAGCAACCGCGTGATCCCCAGCACGCCGCTTTTGGACGCCGTATAGCTCGCGACCCGAATGCCGCCCTGGAAACTCAGCATCGAGGCGATGTTGACGATGCGCGCCTGCCGCCCCGTTTCGATCGCCCGCTTGCCGATGGCCTGGCACAGGAAGAACATGGTCTTGAGATTGACGTCCATGACGCTATCCCAATCGTCTTCGGTGAAATCCACCGCATCGACGCGCTTGATGATGCCGGCATTGTTGACCAGCCCATCGATGGGGCCGTGTTCCGACCATGCCTGCTCGAACATCGCCTGTGCGGCTGCCGTAGAGCCCAGATCGGTGCGCAGCTCGGCAAACGCAGCGCCCTGCTTCGCCATCAGCGACGCCGTATGCTCCATGCTGGAGCGGCCGACGCCGATGACCTTGCCGCCGGCCCGGCCGATCCCAAGGGCAATGCCCTGCCCGATGCCGGTATTGGCGCCGGTGACCAGCACGGTCTTGCCGGAAAGGCCGAAAGCCGAAAGGTCCATCAGCGCAGCTCTTCCATCGGCACCTTTTCGGCGTCGGTATAGTCGATATTGTCGCCGGCCATGGCCCAGATGAACGTGTAAGCGCCCGTCCCGGCGCCGGCATGGATCGACCAGGGCGGAGAAAGAATGGCCTGCTCGTTGCGCACGATCAGGTGCCGCGTTTCGGTCGGTTCGCCCATCAGATGCATGACAAAGGCATCAGGCTTGAGATCGAAATAAAGATAGGCCTCCATGCGCCGATCGTGCACGTGGGCGGGCATGGTGTTCCAAACCGAGCCCGGGGCGAACTGGGTAAGACCGACCACCAGCTGGCAGCTCTTGAGGCTGTTTGTGTACTGATAAATCGAGCGCTCGTTCGCCGTTTCGGCGCTGCCCATATCGAGGCGCTTGGCGCCGGACTGCTGCAACAGCACGGTCGGGTGGCTCGCATGGGCCGGCGCGCTGAGAAGGTAATACTTGGCGCCTTCACCGGCAAAGCGCACATCCTTGGCGCCCATGCCGATATAGAGCATGTCGCGCGAGCCCACGGCATGGTCCGCGCCATCGACCGAAATCGTGCCGGGCGCGCCGATATTGACGGCGATCAGCTCGCGGCGATCAAGGAAATTGGCGGTGCCAGTCGGCTTGATGGTTTCGAGTGCCAACGCTGCACCGGTCGGCACCGCGCCGCCGACGGCCATGCGGTCGTAATGAGTATAGGTCCAGCAAACCTGGCCTTCCACGAACACGTCCTCGATCAGGAAGTTTTCCCGCAGGTCGTCCGTTCCCATGGCCGAAGCCGCGATCGGGTCGATGGCAAAGCGGATGTCGAAATCGGTACTCATGAAAAGGTCCTAGTTGGTCTTGTTCTGGTCGGCCAGCCGAACGCGATAGCGATCCTGACTTCGCGAAAGATGGTCACGCATCGCTTCTCGTGCGCCATCGGCGTCGCGCGCTGAAATGGCGTCGAGAATGCGGCGGTGCTCTTCGTGCAGGCCCACCTGATATTCATAGGTCAGCACGCTTTCGGTGCCCCAGGGCGAAGCGACGTCGCAGGGAATGGTGCGGCTGCCCAGCGCATCGAGCACTTCGAGATAGAAGGGATTGTTAGTCGCGGCAGCAATGGCGCGATGGAAGGAGAAGTCCGTCTTGCCGGTCGGGGTGCCCTGGCGCAGCAAGCGGTCGAACTCGTTCCACGTCTCGTGAACGGCCGCAACCTGGCTCGTGCTGTGCCGCTGCGCTGCAAGGCCGGCAGACTCGATTTCGATACCCATGCGCACTTCGAGGACGTTGAGCGCCACCGAGATCTTGTTGGAGCGCTCGCCGGCAATCGCGGAAAAAGCCGAGCTCGCCTGTGCCATGACGAAAACGCCGGCCCCCTGCCGCGCCTGCACCATGCCGTCAGCGGCCAGGGCTGCGATCGCCTCGCGCACCACGGTGCGGCTGACGCCGAAGTGGGTCGTCAACTGCGATTCTGTCGGCAACTTTTCTCCCGGCCCGAACTCTCCTTCCGTGATGCGCTTGCGCAGCGCATTTATGACCAGTTGGGCAAGCTTGGGCTTGCGCGCCGGCAGCGATGTGGCGTCCATGAGCGACATGGCGCGTTACCGGAAAAGGCTCGGCAGCCACAGCGACAGCGCCGGGATGTAGGTCACAAGACCCAAAACGATCAGGCCGGCGGTGTAGAATGGCCAGACGCTCTTCATTGCATCCCACACCGATATCTTGGCCACCGCGGCGGCGACGAACTGCACCGGTCCAAGTGGCGGCGTGTTGAGGCCGATGCCCAGGTTCAGGATCATGATCACGCCAAAATGCACCGGGTCTACGCCAAATGCTGTGACCATGGGCAAGAAGATCGGCGTGGTGATGACGATCAGCGGGCCCATATCCATGAACGTGCCCAGCAACAGCAGCACGACATTGATCAAGAGCAGGACCATCAACGGGTCCTGCGTCAGATTGCCGATCGCTTCGGTGAGGATCGGCGCCACGCGCAGATACGCCATCAGCCAGCCGAAAGCCGCCGCGGCGCCGATGATGAACAGCACCATGGACGTGGTGCGAACCGCGCCCGTCACGCAATGCACGAATTCGCGGAAGTTGAGCGAGCGGTAAACGAGGAGCGTCACCAAAAACGCATAGATCACCGCGATGCAGGAGCTTTCCGATGCGGTGAAAACGCCCGAGCGCACGCCACCGAAGATGATGGCAATCAGCAACAGGCCAGGGATCGAAATCAGGAAGTACTGGAAGGCCTTGCCAAAGCCCGGGAACGGCTCGGTTGGATAGCCGCGCTTGACGGCCACGACATAGGCCGTGACGGAAAGCGCGACGGCCAGCAAGAGGCCGGGAATAATGCCCGCGGTGAAAAGATCGGCGATCGAAATACGCCCGCCGCCCGAAAGCGAATAGATGATCATGTTGTGGCTGGGCGGCAGCAGCAGGGCGATCAGCGCCGCCATCGAGGTGACGTTGACCGCATAGTCGGCGCCATAGCCGCGTGCCTTCATCTGCGGGATCATGATGCCGCCCACGGCAGCCGCTTCAGCGACGGCCGAGCCCGAAATCCCGCCGAACAGCGTCGACGCCGCGACGTTGACCTGCCCCAGACCGCCGCGCACATGGCCGATCAGCGAGCCTGCAAACTGGATGATCCGCGCTGCAATGCCGCCACGCATCATCAAGTCGCCGGCGAAGATGAAGAACGGAATAGCCAGTAGCGTAAAGGCGGACACGCCCGAATTGAGCTGCTGGAACACCACGATAGCCGGGCGGCCGATATAGGCGACGGTCGCAAAGCTCGCAATGCCCAGGCAGAAAGCGATCGGCGTTCCGACCAGCATGAGACCGGTGAAGACGCCGAAGAGAATCCAATATTCCATTTTGTCCTCAGTCCGTCGTCACGATGACGTCTTCATCGACGATCGGATCGTCGACATTTTCTCCGGCCATGCGCAGCAGGAGGCGCTCCAGGGAGAACAGGCACATCAGGAAGCCGGCAATCACGACCGGCAGATAGGTGAAGGTTTGCGGCAGGCCGATCACCGGGATGCGCACGGACCAGCCACGCAGGGCCAGTTCGCCGCCGTAGAACACCATGCCAGCGGCAAAGCCGAAGATCGCAATGTCGGTGATGGCCCGCAGATAGGGCTTGGCGCAGCCCGGCAGAACATAGAGCAAAACGTCGAAGCCCATATGGAAGTTTTCGCGCACGCCGACGGCCGCGCCCAAAAAAATGAACCAGCTCATGATCATGATCGAGCTCGCCTCGGTCCAAGGCGGGGACGAATTGAGCACGAAGCGCATAAACACCTGGTAGGCGACGATCAGCGTCATCGCCACAAGGCCGACGCCCGCCAGCCAGAGGGCCACAGTCGACAGAGCGTTCAGCAGCACGCCGACCTTCAACAGCCGATCTCTCATCGGATATTCCTTCAAGCGAAAAGCCGGGCCGGCCAGAGTGCCGGCCCGGCAATCGTCATCAGCCTTCGGTGGCCTGGATACGGGCAACGAGGTCCTGCAGCTGGGGGTCGGTGACATACTTGTCGTAGACAGGCTTCATTGCTTCGATGAAGGGGGCCTTGTCGACTTCATTGATGGTTGCGCCGAGCGCTTCCACCGCAGCCTTGGACTCAACTTCCTTCTGCGCCCAAAGCTCGCGCTGGATGGCGACGGACTCCTGGGCCGCTTCGCGGAACAGTGCCTGGTCTTCAGGGCTGATACCATCCCAGACGATCTTGGAGACCACCAGCACTTCGGGCACCATCAAGTGTTCGTCGAGCGAGTAGAACTTGGCGACTTCGGCGTGACCGGCAGTGTCATAGCTCGGGAAGTTGTTTTCAGCCCCTTCGATAACGCCGGTCTGGATGGCGGAGTAGACTTCGCCATAAGGCATCGGCGTGGCATTGGCGCCAAGGGCACCCACCATGTCGACGAAGATGTCCGACTGCATGACGCGGAACTTGAGGCCAGCCATGTCGTCAGGCGAGGTGATCGGCTTTTCGCTGTTGTAGAACGAGCGCGATCCGCCGTCGTAGAAGGCGAGCGCAACCACGTCCACCTTGTCGAACGCGGCAAGGATTTCCTGGCCGACTTCACCATCGAGCACATTGTGGAAGTGCTCGGCCGAGCGGAAAATAAAGGGTAGCTGGGTGACGGTCGCTTCCGGAACCTGCGTGCCGAAGGCGCCGATCGAGATGCGGTTCATATCGATCACGCCGAACTGGGTCTGTTCGATCGTGTCGGCTTCCTGGCCAAGCTGAGCCGAGTGGAACACTTCGACCGAGTAACGGCCGTCGGTTTTTTCGCTCAGGATCTCGCCGAACTTCTTGACCGCCTCAACGGTCGGATAGCCATCGGGATGAGTATCCGAAGACCGCAGCACCGTCTGGGCACTGACGGACGACATCATAATGCTGGTCGCGACGACGGCCAGAGCCGCCATCTTAGGCAGATGGAACATGGTTTCCTCCCAATATGTCCTCGAGCAGCTGGTTGTTCCAGCCGCAGCAGTGGCTCACGGCCACTGCCCGGCCCCAATCGCTTTCCGATCCGGAGCCTTGGACAAAACTGGTATGGAAGTCGTAAAGACAAGTCAACATACAATCCAAAACAGGTTGTATGATGACTTATGTCCCTACCGATCAGATGTGGATTGCGCCGTCACCTAGTGACAGCGCCGCTTCCCGGATCGCTTCCGACAAGGTCGGATGCGCATGGGTGGTGCGGGCCAGATCCTCGGAAGCACCGGAGAACTCCATAAGCGTCACGATCTCATGGATCATCTCGCCGGCATTCTTGCCCACGATGTGAGCGCCCAGCACGCGGTCGGTCTCGACATCGGCGAGGATCTTCACAAAGCCCTGCGTCGCGACCATGGCCTTGGCGCGGCCGTTAGCCGTGAAGGGGAACTTGCCGATCTTGTAGTTGACGCCTTCGGCCTTGAGCTCGTCCTCGGTCTTGCCGACGGACGCAACTTCCGGGTTCGTGTAGACCACGCCGGGGATGGCCTTGTAGTTCACGTGACCCGCCTGCCCCGCGAGGATCTCCGCCACGGCGATGCCTTCGTCCTCGGCCTTGTGCGCCAGCATCGGTCCGACAATCACGTCACCAATGGCGTAGATGCCATCGATCGAACTCTTGTAGTGAGCGTCGACACGGACCCGGCCGCGCTCATCGAGTGCCACGCCGGCAAGTTCGAGCCCCAGCCCTTCGGTGAACGGCTTGCGGCCGATGGCGACCAGCGCAACATCGGCATCCAGCACCTCGGCCTCGCCGCCCTTTGCAGGCTCGACACGGAGCTTGAGCGAGCCATCTTCGGCGCGATCGATGCCGGCAACCTTGCTCGAAAGCTTGAACTCCATGCCCTGCTTTTGCAGCATGCGCTGGAACTGGCGCGCCACTTCGCTGTCCATGCCGGGCAGGATGCGGTCAAGGAACTCTACCACAGTGACCTGAGCGCCAAGGCGCATCCAGACCGAACCGAGCTCGAGCCCGATCACGCCGGCACCAATGACGACAAGCCGGCGCGGCACGCTTTCGAGGTTGAGCGCGCCAGTCGAAGTCACGACCTTCTTCTCGTCGATTTCGATCCCTGGCAGCGAGGCGGAGACCGAACCGGTAGCGATGACGATATTCTTGGTGACGATGTCGGTCTGCCCGCCCGATTGCGGCGTCACCAGCACCTTGCCCGGCGCCGGGATCGAGCCGATACCGCGGAACACGGTGATCTTGTTCTTCTTGAAGAGATAATCGACGCCCCCGACATTGGACGCGACCACGTCGGCCTTGTGCACCATCATCTGGCGCAGGTTCAGTTGCGGCGTCGGAATATCAATGCCTAGGTTCTTGAAGCCGTGGCTGGCTTCTTCGAACAGCTCCGAAGCGTGCAGCAGGGCCTTGGAAGGGATGCAGCCGATATTGAGGCAGGTGCCGCCCAGCGTTGCCCACTTCTCCACCACGGCGACTTTCATTCCCAGCTGTGCGGCGCGAATAGCGCAGACATAACCGCCCGGACCCGAGCCGATGATGGTGAGGTCAAACTGGTCTGCCATGATGCTGTCCTGCGCTTATCGAAAGGCCGCGGTCGCCCTAAACTCCGCGCCAACTCGATACAATACCTCGCCGCACCCGGCAACGCGTCCTTCGCCTTAGAATGCGACGCCGATAAACATCAGCAGGAGGCCAATCAACGAGATCGTCCAGACGCTCGAGCGCAGTTGATTGATGTCGATGAAATAGGCAGGCAGAAACGCGATCCGCGCCCAGAACCAAATGTGCGCGCCCCACACGGTGAGATTGTCCGAGCGCCCCGAGAGTTCGGTAGCAAGCGCCAGGGCGAGAAAGACGCCATAGGTTTCAAGAAAGTTGGCGAGCGCTCGCTGGCCACGCTTGTTCCACTTGTTGGGCGGCGGTGGATCGATGTCGCGCTGGGTATTGGCATAGCGAAAGCCGAAGTCCAGGCGGAACAGCATGGCTTGGACGCCAAGATAGACAAGACCCAGAAATGCGCTCCAAATTACGTAAGTCAGCTCAACTGTCATCGATACCCCAGGCTGTCAGCACCTTAGCAGCGGATCGGTTATTCGCAGCCTTCCAGGAGGAAGGCGTCGCCGGGCATAACATCATCACCAGCCCATTCGCTATCGCGATAGTTGGAATCCCAGAGACTGACGGCGAGCTGTGGAAGAATGATCTGCTCGGGAGCAACCGATCCGCGCTCGGCCTCCAGGAACTTCACCACGCCGTCATAGATGCCGTAGATCGGAGGCGACTGGTTCTCCATCAGGAACTGGCAGCTGTCCTGCGCCTTGGAGGAGCATGGACCTTCGATGCTCCAAAGCGGCGAACCGAAACCGTTGGAGCCATGCACGGCGCCATGGAGCGTTACGCCAGAATTGGGAAGCTCAAGCGCAAAGGCGGCGATCTGATTGGCAGCGCCATATTTTGGCACGCGCTCAAAGGTCAGCGACCAAGGCGCGTCGGGCTGAATATAACGTGCATTGGTAATGCTGCATTCGGCGCCGATTGGGGCACCGATCACGGTGAGCGAGAGCATCAAACCAATGGCAAGGCGCATGCTGTCGTCTCCCGATTGCAAACGACTATTGCGCACGCAACAGGATAGCGCCAGCCCCTGCCGAGCGCCTCAGGAAGCAGAAATTTCCTGAGCGCGTTTCAGAACTTCGGGCAGTTGCTTGTCGATATCGAGGCTGCCGGCCTCGACCTGTTCGAGAAAGGTGCGGCAGAAGACGTTCTTGTCGGCAGACTGGTTATAGGCGGTCATGATCTGCGTGCCGCCGTAGGTTTCGGCAGCCTCGAGTTCTTCTTCCGAGCTACCGCCCAGGCGGGCGATGACGCGGTCGGCCAGGTCTAAGTAGCTGATATTGCGGAGGTACCAGTTCTTCGACGCTTCCTGGAAGGCGGGGTCGAGACCGGTGGTCTCATAGCAATGGGTGGTCATGACGTCGACGATGGCGGCAGAGCCGTGGAAGGCCATGAGCTCGCCGACGAGAGCGGTGTCGGTTGTTTCCTGGGCCAGAGCCGGCAGGGCGAGAAGGCTGAAAACGGCGCCGAAAGTCCGCAAACGTCGCACTGAATTCTCCTGCAATAGTCCAGCCTTGTCATAAGAGCTTCAAGTGCTAACAGACTGTTAGCGTTCGCAGCCTCGCCGATGAGAAAGCCGTGAACGAAGAGGGCCCGCCGAAGCGAGCCCTCAACAAGATCATGTTTGTGGCGATCAGAGATCGAGCACCAGGCGCTCGGGCGCCTCGAGCGATTCCTTGACGCGAACCAGGAATGTTACGGCTTCCTTGCCGTCGACGATGCGATGATCGTAGCTCAGCGCCAGATACATCATCGGACGCACGACGATCTGGCCGCCGACGACGACCGGGCGCTCCTGGATCTTGTGCATGCCGAGGATGCCCGACTGCGGCGCATTGAGGATCGGGGTCGACATCAGCGAACCGTAGACACCACCATTGGAGATGGTGAAGGTGCCGCCCTGCATGTCGGCCATCGACAGCTGGCCATCGCGCGCCTTCTTGCCGAGATTGCCGATTTCCTTTTCGATCTCGGCGATCGACATCCCATCGGCATTGCGGACGACCGGGACCACGAGGCCCTTGTCGGTACCGACGGCGACGCCGATATGCGCGTATTGCTTGTAGATCAGGTCATCGCCATCGATCTCGGCGTTGACGGCCGGGATTTCCTTGAGCGCGTGAACCACGGCCTTGGTGAAGAAGCCCATAAAGCCAAGCTTGACGCCGTGCTTCTTCTCGAAAAGCTCCTTGTACTGGTTGCGCAGCTCCATCACCGGCTTCATGTCCACCTCGTTGAAGGTGGTCAGCATGGCGGCGGTGTTCTGCGCATCCTTGAGGCGGCGGGCGATGGTCTGGCGCAGGCGGGTCATCTTGACCCGTTCCTCGCGCGAGGCATCATCGGCGGCGACGGGCGACCGCGCAGCCTTGGGCGCTTCGGCGGGCTTTGCAGCAGGAGCCGAAGCCGGTGCGGGATTGTAGAGCTTGGGCGCGCCCGACGTATCGAGAGCCTGTGCCGGCTGTGCAGCGGGAGCGGCAGCCTGCGGACGCAGGATCGAGGCCAAGACGTCTTCCTTGAGCACCTGGCCCGACTTGCCCGAACCGTTGATGTCGGCGGCGTTGAGGCCGTTTTCGTTGATCAGCTTCTGCGCCGACGGGGCGGGAGCGCGGTCGGTGGCAGCAGGAGCCTGCGGCGCTGCAGCCGGCTGGCTGGGAGCAGGCTGCGGAGCGGGAGTTGCGGCCGGGGCGGAAGCGGCAGCACCTGTTCCGCCACCGATGGCGCCGAGGAGGGCATTGACGTCAACGGTGTCGCCCGGATTGGCGGCGATGGCTTCGAGCACGCCCGAAGCGGGGGCCGGCACTTCGATCGTCACCTTGTCGGTTTCGAGCTCGACGATGGGTTCGTCGGCATTGACGGTGTCGCCCACCTTCTTGAACCACTGGCCGATCGTGGCTTCGGTAACGCTTTCGCCCAGGGTCGGGACACGGATTTCTGTCGACATGAGTTTGTCCTTGGTTCTCGGGCTCTACTTGGCGAAGGCTTCGTCCAGGAATTCCTGGAGCTGTGCGAGATGGGTGCGCATCAGGCCGGTTGCCGGCGAGGCGGCAGCCTTGCGGCCGACATAGTGCACGCGATCATTGGTGCGGCCCATCTGGTCGAATACCCACTCGATATAGGGCTGGACGAAGGTCCATGCACCCATATTGCGCGGCTCTTCCTGGCACCAGACGACGTCGGCATTGGGGAAGCGGCTGAGCTCGTCGAGCAGGGCCTTTGCCGGGAACGGATAAAGCTGCTCGACGCGCAGGAGGTAGACATCGTTGATGCCCTTCTTCTCGCGATCTTCCAGGAGGTCGTAGTAGACCTTGCCGGTGCAAAGAACGACGCGGCGGATGCGGGCATCCGGCACGAGGCGCGTCGTGGTCTTTGGCACGCCGGGGGCTTCCGCATCGTCCCAGAGGAGACGGTGGAAGACGCTGTCCGGACCAAGTTCCACGAGACCCGAGATTGCCCGCTTGTGCCGCAGCAGCGACTTGGGAGTCATCAGGATCAGCGGCTTGCGGAAGTCGCGCTTGAGCTGCCGGCGCAGGATGTGGAAGTAGTTGGCCGGCGTCGTGCAGTTGGCGACCTGCATGTTGTCTTCGGCGCAAAGCTGGAGGAAGCGCTCCGGCCGCGCGGAGGAGTGCTCCGGCCCCTGCCCCTCATAGCCATGCGGCAACAGCATCACGAGGCCCGACATGCGGAACCACTTGCGCTCGCCCGAGGAGATGAACTGGTCGATGACAACCTGAGCGCCGTTGACGAAGTCGCCGAACTGGGCCTCCCAAAGCGTCAGCGCCTTGGGCTCCGCCAGCGAATAGCCATACTCGAAGCCGAGCACCGCTTCTTCCGACAGCATCGAGTTGATGACTTCGTAGCGCGCCTGGCCAGCATCAAGATTGTTGAGCGGCGTATAGGTCTTGTTCTCGACCTGCTGGTCGTTGAGCACCGAGTGGCGCTGGCTGAAAGTGCCGCGTTCGACGTCCTGTCCAGAGAGGCGAACGGGATGGCCTTCGGTCACGAGCGTGCCGAATGCCAAGGCTTCCGCGGTAGCCCAGTCAATGCCTTCGCCGGCCTCGATGGCGCCAAGGCGATTGTCCATAAAGCGCTTGACGGTCTTGTGGGCGTTGAAGTCCGCCGGGACCTGCGTCAGCTTGGTGCCGATCTCGACGAGGCGTTCGAGCGCCACGCCTGTGTCGCCACGACGCGGGCCTTCCTGATCGGCAGGCTTGAAGTCCTTCCATTGGCCATCGAGCCAGTCGGCCTTGTTCGGGCGATAATCCTGACCGGCCTCGAACTCGGTCTCGAGCTTGGCCTTCCAGTCGCCCTTGAGCTGGTCGACATCGGCCTGGCTCACGAGACCTTCGGTAACGAGCTTTTCGGCATAGATTTCCAAAGTGGTCTTGTGCGACCGGATCTTGGAATACATTAGCGGCTGGGTGAAGCTTGGTTCGTCGCCTTCGTTGTGACCGAAACGGCGATAGCAGAACATGTCGATGACGACAGGCTTGCCGAACTTCTGGCGGTACTCGACGGCAACCTTGGCCGCAAACACGACGGCTTCCGGATCGTCGCCGTTCACATGGAATACCGGTGCTTCGATCATCTTGGCGACGTCGGTCGGGTAAGGCGAGGAGCGCGAATACATCGGCGAGGTGGTGAAGCCGATCTGGTTGTTGATCACCAGATGGATCGACCCGCCCGTGCGGTGACCCTTGAGGCCCGAAAGCCCGAGGCATTCGGCAATGACGCCCTGCCCGGCAAAAGCCGCATCGCCATGGATCAAGAGCGGCAGGACCATGGAGCGGTCCGGCTTGCCTTCGACGGCGACGTCGACGAGCTTGTGCTCGGGGGAAATGTGCTGGTCCTGCTTGGCGCGGGACTTGCCGAGCACCACCGGATCGACGATCTCGAGATGGCTCGGATTGGCGGTCAGCGACAGGTGAACCTTGTTGCCGTCGAAGTCGCGGTCGGAGGACGCGCCGAGGTGGTACTTGACGTCGCCCGAGCCTTCCACGTCTTCCGGATAGAAGGCGCCGCCCTTGAACTCGTGGAACAGGGCGCGATGCGGCTTCTGCATGACCTGAGTGAGAACGTTGAGACGGCCGCGGTGAGCCATGCCGAGGACGATGTCCTTGATGCCCAGGGCGCCACCGCGCTTGATGATCTGCTCGAGCGCCGGGATCGCCGCTTCACTGCCATCGAGGCCGAAGCGCTTGGTGCCGGTATACTTGACGTCGAGGAACTTTTCGAAGCCTTCGGCCTCGACAAGCTTGTTGAGGATCGCCTTCTTGCCTTCGGCGGTGAAGGTGATTTCCTTGTCCGGACCCTCGATGCGCTCCTGGATCCACTGCTTGGCCTCAGGATCGGAGATATGCATGAACTCGATGCCCACAGTGCCGCAATAGGTGCGCTGCAGGATGGCGAGCATTTCCGGGATGGTCGCGTATTCAAGACCCAGCACGTTGTCGATGAAGATCTTGCGGCCGTAATCGGCGTCGGTGAAGCCGTAGCTCTTGGGATCGAGCTCGGGCGCCGGTTCGTCGGACTTGAGCTTGAGCGGATCGAGATCGGCATGGAGGTGCCCGCGCATGCGATAGGCGCGGATCATCATGATGGCGCGGATCGAGTCGCGCGTTGCCTGCAGCACGTCCGCAGCAGCCGGGGCGGGCTTGCCTTCGGCAGCGGCCTTCTTGACCGCGGCCTTTTCGGTCTTCAGCGCCACCTGGCCCCAGTCGCCATCGAGCGCACTGACCAGTTCACCCGCTTCCGCCGGTGGCCAGTCCTTGCGGCCCCAGCTCGGGCCTTCCGCGTTCTGCGCCGCAACGCCATCGGCATCGTCGAGCCGGGCGAAAAAGCTCGACCAGGTCGCGTCGACGCTGGAAGGATCGGTTTTGAAGCGCGAATAGAGTTGTTCGATGTAGTCGGCGTTCCCCCCATAGAGGAACGAGGTCAGCAAGAACGTGTCGTTCTTTTCCTGTCGTGTCATCGCTTGTGTCGCAGGACTTTCTCGCCCTGCCATCCTTCTCAACGAACCGGCCGAAGCTGGTTAAAAGCGGTCATCCAAGTGGGGCGAATATTGACCGCGTTTCCTTTGTATCTTGTTAAGACTTGCGGCGCCCGCCGTGGCACCGCGGCTCACTTGATGGTCATGGATTCGGCTTAGGGCCAAACCGTGTCAGAAGAGCGACCGAAGGGGTCGCAAACGCAGTTTTGGTGGGTGTATTGACCCCCACCCCGCCTCCCCCTGTAGAAGGGGGAGGAGCTAGTCTGGTGCTTGTCCGCGATCGTGTCACAAAGCAGATGCGGCTCCTCCCCCGACTTACGGGGGAGGCTGGGTGGGGGCTCCTAGCCCCGAAGCACTTCCGCCAAGGTCGCGCCGATCCGGGCCGGAGATGCCGAGACCTTGATCCCGGCCGCTTCCATGGCTGCGATCTTTTCTTCCGCGCCGCCCTTGCCGCCTGAAATCACGGCGCCAGCATGGCCCATGGTCCGGCCGGCCGGTGCGGTGCGGCCGGCGATGAAGCCAGCCATCGGCTTCTTGCGGCCGCGCTTGGCTTCGTCGATCAGGAACTGCGCTGCGTCCTCTTCGGCCGAGCCACCGATCTCGCCGATCATGATGATCGACTTGGTCGCTTCGTCGGCCAAAAACATTTCGAGCATGTCGATGAATTCGGTGCCCTTGACCGGATCGCCGCCGATGCCGACGGCGGTCGTCTGGCCCAGGCCTTCATTGGTGGTCTGGAACACGGCTTCATAGGTAAGCGTGCCGGAGCGCGAAACAATGCCCACCGAGCCCTTCGAGAAGATCGAGCCCGGCATGATGCCGATCTTGCATTCTTCCGGCGTCAAAACGCCCGGGCAGTTCGGCCCGATAAGGCGCGACTTGGACTTTTCGAGCTTTGCCTTAACGCGGACCATGTCCATGACCGGCACGCCTTCGGTGATGCAGATGATCAGCGGGATTTCCGCGTCGATCGCTTCCTCGATGGCGGCAGCGGCGCCAGGAGGCGGCACATAGATGACCGAGGCATTGGCGCCGGTGCGCTCCTTGCCTTCGGCAACGGTCGCGAAGACCGGCAGCTGCGCGGTGACGTCGAGCGAGGATGTCCAGGTTTCGCCGGCCTTCTTGGGGTTCACGCCGCCCACCATCTGGGTGCCATAATAGGCGAGCGCCTGTTCCGTGTGGAAGGTGCCGGTCTTGCCGGTCAGACCCTGCACGAGAACCTTGGTGTCTTTGTTGACGAGAATAGACATTGGGTTTCTTTCTTCTGGCGGGTCTTAGGCGGCTTTGCCGACGGCAGCGACGATCTTCTGCGCGGCATCGTCGAGGTCGTCGGCGGAGATGACGTCGAGGCCGGAATTATCGAGGATGGCCTTGCCTTCCTTGACATTGGTGCCTTCGAGGCGAACCACCAGCGGCACTTCGAGGCCGACTTCCTTGACCGCAGCGATCACGCCTTCGGCGATCACGTCGCAGCGCATGATGCCGCCGAAGATGTTGACCAGAATACCCTTCACGGCCGGATCGGCAGTGATGATCTTGAACGCCGCCGTAACCTTTTCCTTGGAAGCGCCGCCACCGACATCGAGGAAGTTGGCCGGTTCGGCGCCATAGAGCTTGATGATGTCCATGGTGGACATGGCAAGGCCCGCGCCATTGACCATGCAGCCGATATTGCCGTCCAGCGCCACATAGGCGAGGTCATACTTGGACGCCTCGATTTCCTTGGCGTCTTCTTCGGTCAAGTCGCGCAGGGGCTTGAGCTCTTCATGGCGGAAAGCGGCATTGTTGTCGAAGCTCACCTTGGCGTCGAGGACGCGCAGGCGACCATCGGTCATGACGATCAGCGGGTTCACTTCGAGAAGGCTCATGTCCTTTTCGGTGAAGGCCTTATAGAGGATCGGGAACAGGGTCTTGGCGTCGTCGGCGGCAGCGCCGTCAAGGGCCAGGGCGCCCGAGATCTTGGCGACATCGGCATCGGTGACGCCGGCACTCGGATCGATGGCGACGGTGATGATCTTGTCGGGCGTGTGCTCGGCCACGGCCTCGATGTCCATGCCGCCTTCGGTCGAAACCACGAAGCTGACACGTGAGGTGGCGCGATCGACGAGGAGCGAGCAGTAGAGTTCGCGCGCGATGTCGGCGCCGTCTTCGATATAAAGGCGGTTGACCTGCTTGCCGGCGTCGCCGGTCTGCTTGGTCACGAGCGTATTGCCCAGCATTTCGCGGGCGTTGGCGACCACATCTTCGACCGAACGCGCGAGGCGCACGCCGCCCTTGGCATCGGCGCCCAGTTCCTTGAACTTGCCCTTGCCGCGGCCGCCGGCATGGATCTGCGACTTGACCACGTAAAGCGGGCCGGGCAGCTTTTTCGCCGCAGCTTCAGCCTCGTCGGCCGAGGTGATGGCAACGCCTTCGGCAACCGGCGCGCCATAGCTCTTCAAGAGCTCTTTGGCCTGGTGTTCATGGATGTTCATTAAAATCCCCTTGGGTGGGCAGTCGTAACCGGACGTTTCTGGAGGCCGGAAAAGGAGAAGCCGCTGGCGAAACCAGCGGCTCGGAAGGCGTTACGCCAGCTTGGGCGCGATCTTTTTACAGGCCTCGATCAGGCCCTCGACGGCCGCGACCGACTTGTCGAACGCCTTTTGCTCGGCGGAGTTGAGCGCGATCTCGATGACCTTTTCCGCGCCACCGGCGCCGATCACGACGGGCACGCCGACATAGGTGCCGGAAACGCCATACTCGCCGTTGAGGTAAGCCGCGGAGGGAAGCACGCGCTTTTTGTCCTTGAGGTAGCTTTCGGCCATGGCGATGGCGGAAGCGGCGGGCGCATAAAAGGCTGAACCGGTCTTGAGCAGGCCGACGATTTCGGCGCCGCCGTCACGGGTGCGCTGCACGATCTCTTCGAGCTTTTCCTTGCTCATCCAGCCCATCTTGACCACGTCGGTCAGCGGAATGCCGGCAACGGTGGAATAGCGGGTCAGCGGCACCATCGTGTCGCCATGGCCACCAAGCACGAAGGCGGAAACGTCTTCGGTCGAAACGTTGAGCTCTTCGGCGATGAAGTGGATGAAGCGCGAGCTATCCAGCACGCCAGCCATGCCGATCACCTTGTTGGCGGGCAGGCCGGAGAACTTCTGCAGCGCCCAGACCATGGCGTCGAGCGGATTGGTGATGCAGATGACGAAGGCATCCTTGGCATATTTTGCTATGCCGGCGCCGACCTGTTCCATGACCTTGAGGTTGATCTCGAGGAGGTCATCGCGGCTCATGCCAGGCTTGCGCGGCACGCCGGCGGTGACGATCACGACGTCGGCGCCTTCGATGTCCTTGTATTCGGATGTGCCCTTGAGGTTCGCGGAAAAGCCCTGGGCCGGCATGGACTGCGCAATATCGAGCGCCTTGCCGGGGCCCACGCCATCAACGACGTCGAACAGAACGACGTCACCGAGTTCCTTCTGTGCGCTCAAAAGGGCGAGCGTGCCGCCGATCTGACCTGCACCGATAAGGGCGATTTTCTTGCGCGCCATGAAG
Organism: Devosia rhizoryzae; assembly: GCF_016698665.1. Classification (NCBI taxonomy): domain Bacteria; kingdom Pseudomonadati; phylum Pseudomonadota; class Alphaproteobacteria; order Hyphomicrobiales; family Devosiaceae; genus Devosia; species Devosia rhizoryzae. Next base: position 361,988 of record NZ_CP068046.1, on the reverse strand, counting down.
CCTCATCCCGTAACTGCGTTGAATTGGCGCACCTCTTAACCTTGTCGGTGTTGAGGGGCAAGTGAACCCTTCGTCTTAAGGACCATTTGCCCCTTGCCAAAGAGCGATGGGGCAGTGCCGGACGGGCAAGTCAGACGGAAGTCGAAGCCGTCTCGCGCAGACCCTTAGCCAAGTACTCTTCCGACTGCATCTCGGTAAGGCGCGACAGCGTGCGCTGAAATTCGAAGGCGGTCTTGTCGTCGGCGCCCAACTGCTCGAGCGGAACGGCGAAGGACGCAGCAAGCTTCACCCCACGATCATAGAGGCTGTCGATCAGGAGAATGAAGCGTTTTGCGGCATCGGACTTGGTGCGGTCCATCTGCGGAATGGCATCGATCAGGATCGAGTCGAACTGATGGGCGATGCGCACGAAGTCGCGGGTGCCGAGCGGCTTTTCGCAGAGGTCGGCGAAGCGGAACCGGGCGGCGCCCATCGCCATCAAAGGCACGGGGATCTGCCGGCCGATGCTTTCGACCACGCCGGGAGCCCCCTGCTCTCCCCCGGTCAAGCGCAGCCACAGCCGGTCCATGGCGGCGGTGACGTCCGGGCCCGTGCCGAAAATGTAAACCTGCTGGCCGGCAAATTTCAGCCGACGGTAATCCTGCGTAGAGGGCAGGTCGGCCACGACGGTTTGCTGTTTAAGGAGCGCGATGAACGGCAAAAATAGCTGCCGGTTGAGCCCATCCTTGTAGAGCCCGTCCGGCGGCACGTTCGAGGTCGCGACGAGTGTTACGCCGCCCGCAAAAAGCTTGCCGAACAAGCGGTCGAGCAACATGGCATTGGTGATGTCGTGCACATGAAACTCATCGAGACAGAGAAGGCGCAGACCCGATCGCAATATCGGCTTGACCACCGCTTCCACCGGATCAGCATCGTCTCCCTTAGCCGATTTGCGAAAGGTAGCGATGCCGGCATGGACCTCGTCCATGAACTCGTGAAAATGCACGCGCCGCTTTTCGGCAAACGGCACCGCGGCAAAAAACAGGTCCATCAGCATGGTCTTGCCGCGCCCGACATCGCCATAAAGATAGAGCCCGCGGACGGGTTTTGGCTTGTCGAAGAAGCTGAGGAGGCCCGTGCGGGGCTTGTGGGCAACGAGATCGGCCAGCACACGATCAAGCTCGGCTGCGGCATCACGCTGGGCCGGGTCAGGTGTCAGCGCGCCGCGGGTGACCAGATCGTCATAGGCGGTGCGAACGGTAGTGGAGGTCATGAACGGATTGGCGCCTAGACTAGCAACAGCACCCCCTCCCTACCGTCGCTAAGCCTGCGGCTAAGCTTTGGTACCCTCCCCTCAAGGGGAGGGTGAGGCCGGTGGGTGCCGACGAACGTGCCACAATCTGATGCTACCCTCCCCCTTGAGGGGAGGGTAGCGAAGCTGGACCCTTTGGGTCCTAGCGCAGCTAGGGAGGGGGTGTCTATCGCGCAAAGAAAAAGCCGGCCCATCGGACCGGCTTCTAGATTTCTTAGCGGGCCATCGAAACGGCCTGGCCGCCGCTGATGGTGCCGATGTAGCGGCCCGAGCTCGGGGCGAGGAAAGCAGCGATATTGCCGTTATCATCATAGAGCTGGAGCTGCGAACCGACCTGCTGCCAGCCGGTGACCGACGCGATCTGCGGCACGGTGCAACCCGGAGCCGACGCGCGGTAATAATTGGTGCCGGTCTTGGCCGTAAGCGGCAGGTTGAGGCGGCACGTCGCGCTGCCCGCCACCACGTTCCAGGCGCCTTCCGGACCGGACGAAACGCCGGTCGCCATCGGCGCGCCGACCGAGGTGATCGAACCATTGGTGCCAGCGATATTGGTGCCAATGGTCGAGCTGTTCGCCGCAACCTGGGTGCTGGACCCGATCGGCGGCAGGCTGGACGTCGCTGCTGGCGCACCGCCCAGAACCGGATTGCCGGAAAGGCCCGGGGCCGGCGTGCCGGTTGCGCCACCGAGCGGCGGCAAGGAGCCGGTCTGCACCGTGGAATTGGGAATTGCTGCTGCCTGGGGCGCCGTGCCGACAACGTTGAGGTTTGCCGTATTGGTCCGGTTCGTGGGCGAACAGGCGGCTACCAGAAGGGCAATGGCCGCCAGGCCCGCGATGGATGAAGCGCCGCGCTTCCAATCCTGCATTGATCACTCCTGCCATCAAAGGCTTAAGGGACATTAACACTTGTGGCAGCATATAACGCGAGGCCGCTGCCAGGTTCAACCGCCCATCCCGCAATCGTGCCCGTCTCACACCATTGTGGCCGGATTAGGGGGCCGGTGGCTCCATATTCTTCAAGAGATCACCCACGAGAAGGGTTGCATCCGCCACCTCCTCTTCCGGCACCTCGATGGTAAAGCCGTCTGGCCCGAAGAGGTTCGGCACCCCTGGCAGCCCCCCTTCGCGCAGATCGAGCGGATGAAAGCCATGCGCCCGCAAGGCAACAAGCAGCACGCGGGCAACGGAAGTGTCGCGAACCTGGGCGACGGGAGCAAAGCGCATGGGTTCTCCTTGAGTTGAGGTGATGGTGAGGGATTTAACCCGCTGGAACAAGGCTGGCATTCGCCTTTGAAACAGGCGTAGCGCCGACCGGCAAACACAGGCGCGTGCGTGGCTTGCCAAGCCGTCATTGAAATGTTGCATTGACCGCAGTGATGCTGCCCGATTTGCAGCATCCGGTCTGCCGGGAGAGGCCATGGGCGCCTATATCATCCGCCGTATTTTGCTGATGATCCCGACCGTTTTCGGCATCATGGCGGTCTCTTTCCTGATCACCCAATTTGCGCCCGGCGGGCCGGTGGAACAGGCGCTCGCCAATATTTCAGGCCAGAACGTTGCGATGACCGACCGCGTGACCGGCGGCGAAGGCGGCGATCTCGGCCTGCAGCAGCCCAGGGCCGGTGATACCCGCTCCACCTATCGCGGCAGTCAGGGCCTGCCCCCCGAACTGGTCGACCGCATCGAGCGCCAGTTCGGCTTCGACAAGCCGCCGCTCGAGCGCTTCTTTTCGATGATCGGCAATTACCTGCGCTTCGACTTCGGCGAGAGCTACTTCCGCGACATTTCGGTGATAGACCTCGTGCTCGAAAAGATGCCGGTGTCGATCTCGCTGGGCCTTTGGATGACTCTGATCGCCTATGGCATCTCCATCCCGCTCGGCATCGCCAAGGCGGTGCGGGACGGATCGCGCTTCGACGTCTGGACGTCGACAATCATCATCGTCGGCTATGCCGTCCCCGGCTTCCTGGTCGCCGTCGCGCTGATCGTGCTCTTTGCCGGCGGTTCCTTCTGGCAGGTGTTTCCCCTGCGCGGCCTCACCTCGCCGGGCTGGGAAAACTTCCCCTGGTGGCGGCAAATCCTCGACTATTTCTGGCACCTGGTCCTGCCCATCATCGCCATGGGTCTCGGGGCTTTCGCTACGGCGACTTTGCTGACCAAGAACTCGTTTCTCGACGAGATCGGCAAGCAATATGTCACCACCGCCCGCGCCAAAGGGCTGAGCGAGGGGCAGGTGCTCTACCGCCACGTCTTCCGCAACGCCATGATGCTGGTGATCGCCGGCTTCCCCGGGGCATTCGTCGGCGTTTTCTTTGGTGGCTCGCTCCTGATCGAAACCATCTTCTCGCTCGATGGGCTGGGCCTCCTCGGCTTTCAGTCCGTCGCCAACCGCGATTATCCGGTGGTGTTCGCGACGCTTTATATCTTTTCGCTCCTCGGCCTCGTCATCGGCCTCCTCTCCGACCTTGCCTATATGTGGGTCGACCCGCGGCTCGATTTTGAAAGCCGCGACGTATGAACCTCTCTCCGCTCAACCGGCGGCGGCTCGCCAATTTCCGCGGCAATCGCCGCGGCTGGTGGAGCTTCTGGATCTTTCTCGTGCTGTTCATCGTGACGCTTGGCGCCGAGTTCATCACCAACGACCGGCCGATCCTCGTCTCCTATAATGGGGAGATGCTGTTTCCCGCCTTCGTCGACTACCCCGAATCCACCTTTGGCGGCTTCCTCGCCACCACCAACTACCGCGACCCCTTCATTGCCGACGAGATCGCCGCCAAGGGCTGGGCTCTCTGGCCGCCGGTTCGCTTTTCCTATGCGACCGTCGACGGTTTCGTGAGCTTTTCCGGCGCCAATCCGCCCAGCTGGATGCTGACACGCGACGTGCTCTGCCAGCGCTATCCTCAAGGCAGCGCCGACCCGGAATGCAACCCGGGCAACTACCATTATCTGGGCACCGACGACCGTGGCCGCGATGTCCTGGCGCGGCTGATCTATGGCTTCCGCATCTCGGTCCTGTTCGGCTTCATCCTCACCATCATTTCTTCGGTGGTGGGCGTCGTCGCCGGCGCGGTGCAGGGCTATTTCGGTGGCTGGGTCGACCTCATCGCACAGCGGCTGATCGAGATCTGGACCTCGGTTCCAGCGCTCTATCTGCTGCTGATCATCTCCTCGGTTATCGCGCCAAGTTTCTGGGTGCTGCTCGGCATCTTGCTGCTGTTTTCCTGGGTGTCGCTGGTGGGCATCGTCCGCGCGGAATTCCTGCGCGCCCGCAACTTCGAATACGTCACCGCGGCCCGGGCGCTGGGCGTATCCAACCGCATGATCATGTGGCGGCACCTGCTGCCCAATGCCATGGTGGCGACCCTGACCTTCATGCCCTTCATCCTTTCGGGTTCGGTTGCGACGCTCACTTCCCTCGACTTCCTGGGCTTCGGTCTGCCCCCCGGCTCGCCATCGCTGGGCGAGCTCCTGGCGCAGGGCAAGAACAACCTCCAGGCGCCCTGGCTCGGCCTCACTGGCTTTTTCACCATCGCCATCATGATGACGCTCCTTGTCTTCATCGGCGAAGCGGTGCGCGACGCGTTTGATCCGCGAAAGACGTTCCGATGAGCGCGTTGCTTTCCGTCCGTGATCTCACCATCCGCTTCGGCGCCTTCGAAGCCGCCAGCAAAGTGAGCTTCGACATTGCGCCAGGCGAGACGCTGGCGCTGGTGGGCGAGAGTGGATCAGGCAAGTCGGTGACGGCGCTTTCCGTGCTCAAGCTCCTTCCGCCTTCCGCGTCGCTGAGCGGACAAGTGTTGTTCGAGAGCCAGGACCTTGTGGCGGCGTCGACGAAAGACCTGCGGGCGGTGCGCGGCAATGGCGTCGGCATGATCTTCCAGGAGCCGCTGAGTTCGCTTAATCCGGTGCATACGGTGGGGCGGCAGGTCGCCGAGACGCTGGCGCTGCACCAGGGACTGCGCAGCGCGGCGGCCAAGCGGCGGGTGATCGAGCTGCTCGATGCCGTCGGAATTCCGAACCCAAAGAGCCGGGTTGACGACTATCCGCATCAGCTCTCGGGCGGGCAGCGGCAGCGCGTCATGATCGCCATGGCGCTGGCCAATGAACCCAAGCTCTTGATTGCCGACGAGCCGACCACGGCGCTCGACGTCACGGTGCAGGCCCAGATTCTGGAGCTTCTCAAGAAGCTGCAGCGCGACATGGGCATGGCCATGCTGTTTATCACCCATGACCTCCAGGTCGTGCGGCGCATCGCCGACCGCATCGCGGTGATGCAGCGGGGCGAGATCGTCGAAACCGGGCCAGTGGAGACGATTTTTTCTGCACCGCAGCATGACTATACCAGGCATCTCCTCGCCGCGGCGCCGCGCGGCGAACCGCCGGTACCGGCCGATGATGCGCCGGCCATCCTTGAGACGCAGGATCTAAAGGTCTGGTTTCCGATAAAGCGCGGGCTGTTGCGGCGCACGGTAGGGCACATCCGCGCCGTGGACGGGGTGAACCTCACCGTCCGGCGCGGCGAGACGCTGGGCGTGGTCGGCGAAAGCGGCTCGGGCAAGTCCTCGCTCGGCTATGCCGTGTTGCGGCTGATCCCCTCCACCGGGCGCATCGTCTTTCTGGGCGAAGAGGTACAGGCGCGCTCCTGGCGGAGCCTGCGGCCGCTGCGCAAGCATATGCAGATCGTCTTCCAGGACCCGTTCGGCTCGCTGAGTCCCCGCCTTTCAGTGGGCGAGATCGTCGAAGAAGGCCTGCGGGTCCATATGCCCAGGCTGACGCAGGCGGAACGGGAGACGCGCGTATCCGATGCCCTCCGCGAAGTGGGGCTCGATCCGGCCACGGCCATCCGCTACCCGCACGAGTTCTCCGGTGGTCAGCGGCAGCGGGTGGCAATCGCGCGGGCGCTCGTGCTGGAGCCGGACTTCCTGGTCCTCGACGAGCCGACCTCCGCGCTCGACGTCTCGATCCAGGCGCAGGTGATCGACCTGCTGCGCGCTGTGCAGGCGCGGCGGAATTTGAGCTACCTTTTTATCAGCCATGACCTGCGCGTGGTTCGGGCCCTGGCCCACCGCCTCGTCGTCATGCGCAATGGCGTTGTGGTGGAGGCAGGCAAGACCGCCGATATCTTTGCCGGCCCGCGCGAGGACTATACGCGCCAATTGCTGGCCGCCGCGTTCAGCGAAAGCCCGCCATTGTCGACGCCGCCGAATGCCGACTAGACTGACCCAAACTCAAGGAGCCGCACCGATGAAGCTCTCTCTCCTCAAAGCCGTTCTCGCCGCCACGCTGGCCTTCGCTTCCCCTGCCCTGGCGCAGACGCCGCTTGGCGAATGGGTGCATGCGGCTTCGGTCAACGGCACGCCCAAATATCCGGCCGGGTTCGAGCGCTTCGATTATGTGAACCCCGACGCGCCCAAGGCCGGCACCTTGCGGCTAAGTGCCCGCGGGAGCTTTGACACTTTCAACCCCATCCTGCCCAAGGGGCAGGTGGCGAGCGGCATCGGGCTGATCTATGAAACGCTGATGACCCCCTCGTTGGACGAGGTCAACGTTTCCTACGGGTTGATCGCCCAGGACATGATGATCGCGCCGGACTACACCTCGGTCAGCTTCCGCATCAATCCCGAGGCGCGCTGGCAGGATGGAGAACCGGTCACGGCGGAAGACGTCGTCTGGTCGTTCCAGAAACTGATGGAGGTCAATCCGGACAATGTTCAATATTATGGCGACGTGACCGGCGCCGAGGTCAGCGAGCCAGGGGTCGTGACCTTCAGCTTCAAGAGCGGGGAAAACCGCGAACTGCCCGATATTTTGGGCCAGCTCCTAGTGCTGCCGCAGCATTGGTGGGAAGGCACCGATGCGGCCGGGAACAAGCGCAACATCGCCGAGTCGACCCTCGAATTGCCACTCGGCTCAGGTCCCTATGTGCTCGCCGACTTCCAGACCGGGCAGACGCTGCGCTACGAACTCGACGAGGACTACTGGGGCAAGAACCACCCAACCCAGATCGGCACCAATAACATTGCTGAAATCCGCTACGAGTACTTCCTCGACGAGGCGGTGACTTTCGAGGCCTTCAAGGGCGATCAGCTCGATTTCTGGAGCGAGTATATCGCCCGCCGCTGGGCCACGGCATATGACTTCCCAGCCGTCGCCGAAGGACGAGTGGTGAAGGAAGAATTCCCGCAGGACGAGGCGAGCTCAGGCGAAATGAGCGGCTTCATCCCCAACCTGCGGCGTCCCATCTTCCAGGACCAGCGGGTGCGCGAGGCGCTGAACTATGCCTTCGATTTCGAGCAGCTTAACTCGACCGTCTTCTTCGACCAGTACGAGCGCATAAACTCCTTCTTCTATAACCTGCCCTTTGCCTCCAAGGACCTGCCGCAGGGCAAGGAGCTGGAAATCCTCGAAAGCGTCCGCGACCAGCTGCCGCCCGAGGTTTTCACCGAGCCATACACCAACCCGGTCAATGGCAGCGAGCAAGCACTGCGAGGCAATCTCCGCACCGCCTTGGGCCTCCTCACAGAGGCCGGCTATCGGCTCGACGGCACACGGCTGATCGATGCCAATGGCGAACAGCTGAGCTTTGAGATCCTGAGCCATCAGCCAACGCTCGAGCCGATGATCGCCAACCTGACCACCAACCTTGCCAAGATCGGCATCGCGGCGACCATGCGCATGGTCGACACGCCTCAATATATCAACCGCATTCGCAGCTATGACTACGACATGATCTATGGCAGCTGGGCGCAGAGCTTTTCGCCCGGCAACGAGCAGCGCTTCTTCTTCGGCTCGGCCAGCGCCAACGAAGAAGGATCGCGCAACTATGCCGGCATCGCCGATCCGGGCATAGACGCGCTGATCGAAATGGTAATCGCCGCCAAGGATCGCCCGACCCAGGAGGCCGCCACCGCGGCGCTGGACCGGACCCTGCTCGCGCACCACTATGTCATCCCCGGCTATACGCTGACCTATTCGCGCACGGCGCGCTGGAACCGGTACAGCCACCCCGAAAATCTGCCGGAATTCTCGTCGGGTTTTCCGACGATCTGGTGGTGGGACGAGGCAAAGGCCGAGGCGACGGGCGGAGCGCTTTAGGGCAGACTCAGTGCCACGCCCTCGTCCTTAGAGGCTTCGCACCTCAGGATGAGGGCTACTGGGACATGCTGTCCTGGCAAGCCCACATGGTGAGGCGCGAAGCGAAGCGAAGCCTCGAACCACGAGGGCGGGCGAGTGGAGGCCTCCGTAGGGAGAGCGCCCTCAGTAATCCTGCTCGAAGAACACACCGAGGCTCGTGTTCCCGTCCGCACCAACCGAGCCCTTGACCGTCAGGTCATCGGTCGCATCAAGGTTGATCGTCACCTTGCTCTGCCCATTGGTGCCGGCGGTGACGCCGAGATAAACGTTGTCCTGCAGATACGTCCCGGCCTGGACGCCGACATTGCCGGCATCGTCGGTGACGACGTCAAGATCGGCAAGACCGGCTGCACCGCGGAGGCCGTCGACGAGCCCGCCGCCGCCACCACCGCCCACCAGTTCAGCGGCTGCCGCGGCGAGGCGCGCCAGTTGGAGCGGCGAGAGTTCGCCCATGGAGCGGTTGAAGATCAGCCGGCTCAGCACTTCATCCTGCGGCAGGTCGGGATTGGAGGTGAAGGTCACATCGGGCGCCGAGACGCGGCCGGCTATGGTGACGAAAACGGTGATGCCATCGCCCTCGGTGCGGGCGACGAAATAGAGCTGCGGATCAAGATCGCCCAGCAAGGTCACGGTGCCAGTTTCGAAATCAAGGCGCTGGCCGAGCACGTCGAGGCGGCCACGCGTGAGCGAGAAGGCGCCGACCGGCTGGATATTGCTGATCGAGCCGGTGAGCCGCACCTCGCCACCGACTTCGGCATCAAGGCCACGGCCGCGCACGAAGATCTGGTTGGGTGCGTAAACAGTGACGTCGAGCTGCAGCTGCGAGGACGAACCGCCGCCCGTGCTGCCGGTCCACGCATTGATGCGGGCGCGATTGAGCGTTTCCTGCACCGGACGCGGGGTGCGGACATGCTCGACCTCGATCAGCGGGGCACCGCCACCAAAGCCCTCGGGCACTGCAATGTTTGCCTCTTCCACCAGCACCTGGCCAGACAGCAGCGGCGAGCCGGTGATCGGGCCGGTAAGGGTGAGCGCGCCGGACAGCGTCGCGACGAAGATTTCGCCATCGGCATAGCCGGCCGAGTTGATGTTGACCTGAAGGTTTGCCGGCAAGCCGTCGCCCAAGCCGACGGTTCCCTGGGCGGAGATGCTGCCACCGGTGGCAAGATTGGCGCTGAGGGTTTCAACACTCGCCGTGCTGCCATTGAGAGAAACACGGCCGGCAATGTCGGTCAGCCGAAGATTAAGTTCGGGATCAACATAGCCGGCGCCTTCCGTGCTGACGGCGCCGGTGAACTGCGGCGCGCTGAGCGGCCCGCCAATATTGGCGTCAAAGCTTGCCGTACCGGTAAAAACCCCGCCCCGATCGACGACGAAGCGGTTCGCCAGGGCCAGGGGAGCGGAACCGTTGAGCGACACGGCGAGCGGACCACCATCGAGTGGCACGCGGCCCGAGCCGGTGACGGAGAGACCGCCATTGCCCTGGGCGCTGATGCTGTCGAGCACGACGCTGCCATTTGCATAAGAGCCGGCAGCGGAGAGCGATAGCGGAGCAATGCCAAAGCTGCCGATCACATTGGCATTGATGCCATTAGCCTGAGCGTCGAAACGCACCTGCGGATCGGAGGCGGCGCCGGAAATGGTAGCGCGACCGTTGATCGTCCCGGCAAGACCAAGGTCGGGCGCCACGGCATTGGCGATCGAGAGCGGCAGTTGTGCGATGTCGACCGTGACATCGAGCTGATTGCCTGCAGTGCCGGTGGCAGTGATGCTGCCTGAGCCCACATTGAAGCGAATGGCATCGAGCGACACGCTGTCACCACCGACCACTAGGGCAGTCGGATTGGCGAGGCGGGCGGAAAGCTGCCCCTGCACCAGGTCCGCCCGATCAAGCGCCAGGCGATAGCCGCCTTCGACAGGGCTCAGCGCACCGGCAAGGGCCACATCGGTTCCGGTGGCGAGGCGCGCCTGGGCATCGAAGTCGGTGGTGTCGCCGCTCTGGCTGGCCGTGGCGGCGAGAGTTTCGATATCGACGCCGGCGGCCGAAACAGAGCTGGCTGTGAGCGTGCCATCGATCGCGGGAACGCCAAAGAGATCGGCAATGGCGGCGGAAACATCGGCGCGGCCGACGGTGATGTCGTTGACGCGCAAGTTCGCAACGTTGGCCGTGACGCTTGCGGATTGCGTGTCGCCATGGGGCGTCAGTTCGACCGCGGCGTTGACCGCACCGGCGGCATCGGTCAGCAGCATCGCGGCAGCCAGCGAGACATCGGACGCTGTGACCTCGAGACGGCCATCGAGCAGCCCGGTGTCAACGGCGCGGGTGACGGCACCGGCGATGCGCGTACCGGCAATTTCGAAGCCGATTTCCGTCAGCGCCTGCTGCACTTCGTCCGTTTCGAAATGCGTGGCGAGTGTCGCGCGGTTGCCATCGAGCATGGCAAGGCCGGTAACATCGCCGCTGATTTCGCCGTCGAGGAGATTGGCGGCAATGCCGACCCTGGCATCGCGCAAGCTGTAACCGGCGAGGGTGCCGCTCGCCACCTGGCCGTCGAGCAGCAGTTCGAGCGGCGCCTCGGGAGTGGTTGAGCGGGCGGAGCCACGCACCGTCAGCGCGCCGCTGGCCTGATCGGAGAGGAGCGCCAGGTCGGCGAGGTCGAGCCCGATTTGAAAATCGGACACGTCGCTTGCAAAGGCACCATCAGCGGTGAACTGCACCTGCTGGTTGCGAACAGCAAACTGGTCGGCGCTGATGCCGGCCTGGCTGCGGGCAAGGCGGCCGGACAAGGTCACGGTGCCTTCGAGCAGTGCGTCGGCCGTCGGGTCGTCCACGGAAACATCGGTGCCGCTGCCATCAAAGGTGAGATCGAAGCCGCCGGTCAGGGGCATGATCTGGCCTTCGGCGGCAAGGCTGAGCGCACCGGTCAGCTCGCGTCCGGCAAGGCCCGAGAACGGCGCGATATTGGCGGTCTCGACCGCGATGCGGCCATCGAAATCCGTGCCGTCGATGGCGCCAGCGAGGCCAGCCGTCAGCGCTTCGCCGACAATGCGCAATTCGGCGAGCTGGATGGGCTGGCCGGCATTGAAGACGCCGGCAATGCCGAGGCCGACACTGTCGCCCAGCGCCGCTTCGACACCCTCATCGGCAGAGATACCGGACAAGGTGCCGTCACCGTTGAAGGTGATCATGCGCGTGGCCGCGTCCTGCAGGTTCTGCGCCACGCCGCCGATATTGAGCGCCAGCGTGTCGGCCGCGAAGCCTGCCGTCTCGAAACCGTCGACCGCGAGCGTGCTCGACCACTGGTCGCCGGCATCGGTGCCGAAGCGGATCTGTAGCTGGGCCGACTGAACAGTGTTGAGCCCTGGAGCCGGCAAGGTGACGCGCCCGCCAGAAGGATCGGCAATGGCCGCGGAAAGATCCAGGCGCGACAGGAAGTTGTCGGCCGTCGTGGACGCACTGGCGGAAAGATCAAGCTGGCCGCCGCTCAGGGAAAGGTTGGAGATCTCCACCCCACCCACATCGAGCACCATGGCCTCGGCGCTGAGCCGTGTGTCGGCACCAAAGAACGGACGATATTGTTCGGCAACGAGCGTGGACAGCGGCCCGCCGAGCTCGACCGAAACGCCATAGCCGCCGGGCTGTTGAGCGATCGATGCCGTTCCTGCCAGAGCTTCCTGGTCATTGGCCAGCAAGCGCAGCTGCGCTTCGAGATCGGAAACCGGCCCCTGCCCGTCCAGCGTCAGCTGCACCGCCGGCCGGCCCTCGATGTTGAGGAGGTTGGCGATCACCCCATTGGGCGGCTCGACCAGCGAGAGACCAAGGTCGAGCACCTGCGTTTCGTTGCTGAAGGCGACATCGAGATCAAGCGTGCCACCCGGCCCGTCGAGCCGGACGATGTCGAGCGCGGCATCGAGGTTGCCATCAGCAAGCGACATCGATCCGGCAAGCGAAATCTTGGAGCCGAGGCCAAACACGTCTTCGCCAAAACGGACGCTGGGCACAGCCAGCTCTCCGATCTGAATGGCGACAGGGAATTCGGGGATTTCGAGCGTGCCCGCTTCCGGCGGCGGCAGATCGACTGCGCCTTCCACCGGAATGGCATTGCGCACATATTCGATGGAGTCGGCGCGCAGCGAATTGACCTCGAGCCGGCCAAGAAACAGCGCAGCCTGGTTCCAGTTGAGGCTGGCATTGTTAACGCGCAGCCAGACGCCTTGGGCATCCGAAATGGTGATCTCGTTGATCGAGACGTCGGAGCCGAGCACGCCATCGATGTTGGAGAGCCGGATCTGCCGTTCCGGCGTCGACAGCCGGTCCTCGACGAAATTGGTGAGAAAGCCCTTTTGCTCCTCATTGCTCATATCCTGCGCGACCAAGGTCACGGGGACAGCGGCTGGCGCGAGCAGCAGCGCAGCAACCAGCACCTGCATGCGGCGAGTCTTGGGGAAAAAGCGCCGCATCAGAAGGCCTGCCCTATGCCGGCATAGATCGCGTAATCGGGATCGCCCGGTTTCTTGTTGAGCGGAATGGCGACATCGAGGCGCAGGGGTCCAAAGCCCGTATTGTAGCGGACGCCGACGCCAGCGCCGAGCCGCAGGTCCTGCAAACCGGGGAACACATCGGCCGCGACATAGCCGCCATCGACGAAACCGACGACGCCGATGTCTTCCGTCACCTTGACCCGCGCTTCGAGCGACGCTTCCAGCAGATAACGCCCGCCGGTCACCACGCCATTGCCATTGTCGACGCCAATGCTCTTGTAGCCATAGCCGCGCACCGAACCGCCCCCGCCGGCAAAGAACAGCTTGTCGGGCGGGATTTCATTGAGCGAGGGCCCGAGCAGCGCGCCGCCCTTGAGCCGCCCGGCCAGCACGAAGGCATCGTCTTCGCCGAAACCGAAATAGGTGCGGCCCTCGGCCACGACCTGCAGGCCCGGCTTGCCATAGATGAAGTCGTAATAGGGCTCGACGTTGCCCGCAGCATACCAGCCTTCGGTCGCGTCCAGCGCATTGTCGCGGCCATCGAAGATGACGCCAGCGTAAGCGCCGGCGGTGGCGAAATCGCGCGTGCCGAAGACGTCGTCGAAGCGCGAGCGCTCGGCATTGACGCCGCCCTCGAAGGTCAGGTCGTCGGAAAAGAACCAGGTAAGGCCAAGGCGGGCGCTGGCCGAGGTCTCGGTATAGGTGGGGTAGATCGTGCGCTCGGCCGAAACGGAGGCAACGAGGTCGACGTCGGGGTGGTAGAAGCCGGGCTTGGTGAAGGTGCCGCCAACGAAATAGTCGAACTGTGCCGTGTCGACGGGATAAGCGATGCTGGCAACGCGCGCATCGAGCCGCAAGCGCTCGGCCTGGCCGAAAAGATTGCGCCAGAGGTGGAAGGCTTCGAGGCCCAGGCCGTCAACGGTGGAATAGCTGGCGCCCAGGCCATAGCGGCGACCGGGCAATTCGTCGACGATGAGATTATAAGGCAGGAGCCCATCGCTGCCGATGCTTTCGGCAGCTTCCAGCCGCGCCGCTCGAAACACTTCCAGCCGGTCGAGGCGGCGCTGGGCGCGCTCGATGTCGTCCGGATCATATTCCTGTCCCACGGCAAGGCCGGTCTGCTGAGCCACGAATTCGGGGTTCATCCGCTCATTGCCGGTGACGGCGATGGGACCAAAGGCGGCAAGGCGCCCGGGATTGACGACGATGGTCGCCGCCACGGTGTTGGTGGCGTGATCGGCAACGACATCGCGGCTGACGATTTCGGCCTTCGCATAACCCTGCTGCCGCCAGGCATCGAGCGCCAGCTGTTCGGCCCGGATGATAACAGGCGAGCGCGCCACTTCCCCAACCCCGAAACCGCGCACGGCCGGCAGGTCGACCTGATCTTCCGGGTCGGTGGTGAGCGGCGCCTGGTTCTGGATCCCCACGTCGCTGAAGCGGAACAGTGGACCCGCAGTGACCGAAATCACCACATCGGCTGGTTTGGGCAGGCGCGTGTCCGGTGCCAGGTTTGCCGCTTCCACCCCGCCGATGCGGATGCTGATAGCTCCGCCGTAATAGCCTTCGCCATAAAGCGCGGCGAGTATGCGGCGGTAATCGCCGCGTGCCTTGGCGATAAGGCCAGCCGCGCCGGAGGCAGGCTTGTCCTGGTCAGCCAGGAGCGAGGACGCATTGCGCACGGCATTTTCAACCGAGCCGCCTTCGCTGGCACCGAAGGTGACGGAATAGGGCTGCGGATCGGCGATCACCGCTTCGGCGTCGCGATCGGCCTCGTCCTCGAAGAATTTTACGCCGAACAACTCGAAGGCGGCCGCCGGCATGCTCCCCACGGCCACAGCCGCGGCAATGCTCAAGGCGCAAATACTCGTCTTCAAACGCACGCTTAGCAGTGGTCTCATCCTGCCCTTTTACACATCAACCAAACCGGGCTGAGGTGATGATTGCCCAGGGGGCGGAAAGATAGTGTTAAGCTTGCCGCACGCTTACAGCGAGCCTCCACAATGTCGCGCCAAGTTTAGGGCGATGAAACGGCTAAGCCCACCCCTAACGGCCAGCGGAGGCGATTGCCCTGTGGATCGTGGCCGATCGGCAACGGAGGTTGACGCCGGCAAGGGCGCCGGTCCACCCTTGGCTCTCCGTCTTGCCGTCAGGATTTTTCATGTATTCGCTGCTCGATCCCAGCCGCTTCGTCGTCTTCATCACTGGCGCCACCTCCGGCTTCGGCGCCTCCGCGGCCCGCCGCTATGTGGCCGCCGGCGGCAAGGTCATTGCCACTGGCCGACGCGAGGATCGGCTGGTGGCGCTGCGCGATGAACTTGGCCACGACAAGTGCCACATCATCCCGCTCGATGTACGCGACCGTCACCAGATGGAGGCCGCGATCGCTGCCATTCCGGCGCCGTTCGACGCCATCAACGTCGTCTTGGCCAATGCCGGGCTTGCGCTTGGGGTGGCGCCCGCGGCGGAAGCAAGCCTTGATGACTGGCAGACCATGATCGATACCAACGTATCGGGCCTGGTCTATACGGTCCGGCTGCTGCTGCCCGGCCTGATCGCCCGCGGTGGCGGCCATGTCGTGACGCTAGGCTCGGTGGCCGGCGAGTTCGCCTATCCCGGCGGCTCGGTCTATGCGGCAAGCAAGGCTTTCGTAAAACACTTCGCGCTCGCCATCCGCTCGGATCTGCAGGGCAAGAATGTGCGGGTCACCGATATCGAGCCAGGCCTCACCGAAACCGAGTTTTCCGTTGTCCGCTATGGCGGCGACGAGGCCAAGGCCGGCAATGTTTATAGCGGCACCAAGCCGATGACTGCCGAAGACATCGCAGAGTCCATCTTCTGGGCGACGTCGCTTCCGGCCCATGTAAACGTCAACAAGATCCAGTTAATGGCGACAACCCAGGCCATCGGGCCCTTCGATATTCACCGTAGCAAGTAACCGTAAGTCGAGGCGGCGCTTGCCGCCTTCTCCCATTGCGAGCTTAGTCGGCGCCGACCGCACGAGGGGCGCCGACCATGAAGTTTCGCAACCTACTACCCTTTCTCGTAGCCCTGGCCGTCGGCACGCTTCTGTTTCTTCCCGCCGACGCTTTCAACGCTGGCGCGAAGACCAGCGTCGTCGCGCAGCTGCAGCCCGCGCTTTCGCCGGCCGACCGCAAATAAGGGCGAACGGCCCGGGTCATGCCGGACATGCATGACCCTGATCCGCAATTTTTGCTGGCTTAGCGAACAAGCCGCATTATTGTAAGGATATGTCCCAAGCTCTAGACCCCATCACCCGCAACCTCTGGCATGTCGTCGCAGCAACGGACGAGTTGCCGATCGGCCTCGTCGAAACCACGCTCCTCCTCGATACGCCGCTGGCGCTGACCCGCGGCACGGATGGCGAGCCGGTAGTCTGGCTGCGCAGCGACGAGCAGAATGGCGACGAGGTCGATGCCGAAACGGTGCTAGAGCGCCTGCCGGTGCGCACCGCCTATGGCTATACCTGGACCTGCCTCGGCACGGCGCCAGCCGATCTCTTCCCCATCCCCGAATTTGCCGAACCCGATCGCGTCAACATGAGCTGCGGCTCGATCGCCATCCATGTCTCGGCGCCCCGTGCCGTCGAGAACTTCCTCGACATGGGCCATTTCCCTTACGTCCACACC
Source organism: Devosia rhizoryzae (assembly GCF_016698665.1). Lineage (NCBI taxonomy): Bacteria > Pseudomonadati > Pseudomonadota > Alphaproteobacteria > Hyphomicrobiales > Devosiaceae > Devosia > Devosia rhizoryzae. The sequence goes on along the minus strand of NZ_CP068046.1, from coordinate 345,432 downwards.
GATATTCTCGGCTCCGAGCCGCATACCGAGGTCAAGGAATACGACGTCGAGGTGTCCGAGGAACGCGACGAGGTGCTGGCCACCAAATGCCGCTTCATGCAGCCGCGTGCCGCAAAGTCCGCAACCACGGCGATGGAAGTGGAATACGTTTATCGCGTGCCTCATCCCTTCTGCTCGGTGCTCTATAAATCCTGTCCGGAAGACGAAAGCCGCCGCGACGTCATCGGCATTTTTCTCCAACCGATGACCGAGGAACGCTGCCGCGCCCATCTCCTCCAGTCGATGATCGATTCCACTTCGACCATCACCGATCTCCGTCGCTTCCAGCAGACGATCTTCGGCCAGGACAAGCCGATCCTCGAGAATCAGTATCCCAAGCGCCTGCCGCTCGACCCGCGCTCCGAAACCCCGATCCGCGCCGACAAATCCGCCATCGCCTATCGCCGCTGGCTTAGCCAGAAGGGGATCACCTACGGCGTGATCCCGGTCGCGAGCTAGGATAAGCAAGGTATCGCAGTCGACACCCTCCCCCTTGAGGGGAGGGATCAAGGGAGGGGGTCCCTCGGTAGACCACCGCACCACCCCCCACCCCACCCTCCCCCTCAAGGGGGAGGGAGCCGAACATCTAGCCCCGTACGCCAGGGCGAAAGCTTGTGAAATAGGATCGTGGCGCGATCAGATTTCGGATGAATTATGCCCCTCAGCCTCTCAGACCCCGCCTGGTACCCCATCGCTTCCAGCGATGACCTGCCGTTCCGCCACGTCTATCAGGGCCAGCTGCTCGGTCGCGAGCTTGCCGTCTGGCGCGCCGATGACGGCAACGTCAATGTCTGGGAAAACCGCTGCCTTCATCGCGGTGTGCGTCTTTCCATCGGCATCAATGAAGGCCAGGAGCTCAAGTGCCAGTATCACGGCTGGCGCTATGCCAATCGCTCCGCCGGCTGCACCTATATCCCCGCCCACCCGGCCGACGCCCCGGCCCGCCGCATTGAGAACCGCAAATACCCGGTGCGCGAAGCCTTCGGCCTGATCTGGTCCGCCGCCAATGACGACCAGCCCTTCGCGCCGTTCGAGGGTTCCGAAGGTCACAACTGGTTCGCCCTGCGCCCAATGCCTGTGGCGGCGACGCCCGACGATGTTGTCGCCGGCCTGATGCGCCTTGCTCCCGACGATCAGCCCGCCGACATCTTGCCCAACCTCGCGGTGAAGCTCGGCAGCGCCATCTTCTTCGTCCAGCCCGTCGATGCCGACCGCTCCGTGATCCGCGGCCTCCTGCCCGAAAAGCCCGCTGACGAGATTACGGCGCTACGGCACTACAATGAAATGCTGAGCAAGCTGCGCGACCGCCTGGAGCGCGCTGCCGCGAAAAAACCCGCGCCCAAGCCGCTCGAGCCCACTTACGAAAAAGTCTCGGTCGAACTCTCGACCATGCCCGACATCGCCGTGCCGCGCGGCAACACGCTCAATGTCGTGGTCAAGCGCAAGTGGCAGTCGGGCGATGGCGTGATCGGCTTCGAACTTGCCGATCGCGACGGCAAGCACCTGCCGACCTTCCAGCCCGGCGCCCATATCGACGTCCACCTGCCCAATGGTCTCGTTCGCCAATATTCGATCACCAACGGACCCGGCGATCTTCTAAGCTACGTCATCGGCGTCAAGCAGGAGGGCGCCTCCAAGGGCGGCTCCAAGGTTCTTGTCGAGACCGTGCGCGAAGGCGACGTGCTCGCCATTTCCGAGCCACGCAACAATTTCCCCCTCCGCCGCGACGCGACCCGCACGCTGCTGATCGCCGGCGGCATCGGCATCACGCCGCTCCTTTCCATGGCGCGCTTTCTCGACAAGTCCAGCCTGCCCTACGAGCTCCACTACTTCGTCCGCAGCGGCGACACCGTCGCGTTCCAAAGCGAGCTCGAGGTTTTGCACGGCAGCGTCGATACCCATGTCGGGCTCGGCCGTGAGCTGGTCAAAGCCAAGGTCACCGAACTTCTCGGCCCCTATCAATTCGCCAACCACGTCTACATCTGCGGCCCCGGCTCGATGCTCGAAATGGTGCAGGAAACGGCAACCGCTCTCGGCTGGCCCGACGAGGCGATCCACTTCGAATATTTCCAAAACACCAAGCCGGTCGACGCCTCCTCGGCCTTCGATGTGGAACTGGCCCGCTCGGCCATGACGCTCCATGTCCCCGCCGGCAAGACCATCCTTGAAACCATGCGCGACAACGGGCTGACCGTCGCTTCTTCCTGCGAACAGGGCGCCTGCGGCACCTGCCTCACCGGCGTCATCGAAGGCGAAGTCGACCACCAGGACGTTTATCTCAACAAGACCGAGAAAGCCTCCAACACCTGCATCATGACCTGCGTCAGCCGCGCCAAGGGCGAGCGGCTGGTTCTCGACATCTAGTTTCAGTAGACCTCATCCTGAGCCTGTCGAAGGACGAGGTCGTGGCACGATTTGCATACCCGACCTCGTGGTTCGACAAGCTCACCATGAGGTCTAAAAGGCGGCGTTATGATCACCCTTTACGACTTCGAACTCTCCGGCAATTGCTACAAGCTGCGCTTGCTGATGAGCATCCTCGACCTGTCCTATGACATCGTTCCGGTCGACTATTTTCCGGGTCGCGAGAACCGGGCCGACTGGTTCTTGCGCCTCAATCCTTTTGGCCAGCTGCCGGTGCTCAAGGACGACGATCTGGTGCTCGCCGATAGCGGCGCCATCCTCGCCTACCTCGCCAAGAAGTATGACCCCAGCGGCCAATGGTTTCCGGATGATCCGGCCGTCACCGCCGAAGTTCTGCGCTGGCACGGCGTGGCCGATGGCATTACCGGCAGCTCCGCCGCTGCCCGGCTGGCGCTGAGCTATGGCCATGACTACGACATCCCCCGCGCCCAGCGCGAAGCGCACCGGATCTTCCGGCTGATGGACGAGCATCTGTGGTTCGGCGAAAAACAGGGCCGCGACTGGCTCTGTTCACCCGCGCATCCCACCACCGCCGACATAGCCTGCTTCCCCTATGTCATGCTTTCGGAAGAAGGCGGCATCGCCCGCCAGGACTACCCAGCCCTCCGCCGCTGGACCGACCGCGTCCGCCGCGTGCCGGGCTTCGTCGTCATGTCCGGCATTTTTCCGGCAGGGCGGGCACTGTCATAAAGCAACCCGCCAAAGGCGCATTCGTTGGCCTGGTCAGCAGAGGAGTTGCCCATGACCGACCGCAACGAGACCACCGAAGCCAATGAAGAGGCCAACCGCGAGTTCAACAAGGGCGGTACCGTGCCCTCGAGCAAGCCGGAAGAAGCCGAAACCATCCAGGACGTGAACGAGGCCGCCGATGCCGAATTCAACGGCGAAGACGTCAAGCCCGGCTTCGGCAATCGCGTCGGCGGGCTCAGCGGTTCATCCGACTAATCCGTTGGCGGGTAACGGTGCTCGCCGCCCTGCCAGTCGCGCACCGTAAAACAGCCATCGCCGCCACTGATATTGGCGGCGTTGATCGGCGCCTTTCCGTGGCCCCCCGGAATGTCGAGCACGTAGACGGGCTGGCAGAGGCCCGATATGCGTCCGCGCAGCGCTGACACCAATGCCTGCCCTTCCTCGATGCCGAGGCGGAAATGCGCCGTGCCCGGCGCGAGGTCGGGGTGGTGCAGGTAATAGGGCCGAATGCGGTTTTCGACGAAGCCGCGCATCAGCGCCGCCAGCGTTTCGACACTGTCATTGATGCCGCGCAAAAGCACGGTCTGGCTGATCAGCATGACCCCGGCTTCAATCATCCGATCGAATGCCGCGGTCGCCGCTTCCGTCAACTCGCGCGGATGGTTGGCGTGCACGGCAAGGTAGGTGGTCTTGCCGCTGGCCTTGAGCGCCGCGATCATTTCGGCATCGATGCGCTCGGGTTCGACCACCGGCACACGGGTGTGGAAGCGCACGATTTTGATATGCGGGATGCGAGCCAGCCGCTCGGTTATGGCGCGTAGCCGCCGCGGCGACAGCACCAGCGGATCGCCGCCGGTAAGGATCACTTCCCAGATTTCCTCATGCGCCGCGATATAGCCGATCGCTGCGTCCAGTTCCGCCGGCGTCAGCGTCCCCAACCCCTGCGGCCCCACCATTTCGCGGCGGAAACAGAAGCGGCAATAGACCGGGCAGACATGCACCGCCTTGAGCAGCACGCGATCGGGATAGCGGTGAACGATCCCCTCCACCGGCGAATGACTGAGATCCCCGATCGGATCCGCCCGCTCGTCCGGCGTGGTCAGGAGCTCTTGAGCTGTCGGCACGAATTGCCGGGCGATCGGATCATCGGGATCGGTCGGATCGATCAGCGCCAGCATGGCCGGCGTGATACCCACGGCATATTTTTGCGCCACCGCATCGAGCGCCGGATCATCGTCCGCCAGCCCGGCGTTGCGCAACGCGTCCACGCTTTTGATCGCCACGGTCATTCGGCCACCGGCGCCCAAAGCACCGACTCGATCCGCTGTGCACCCGTCGCCAGCATCACCAGCCGGTCGAAGCCCAACGCCACGCCGCTTGCTTCTGGCATGAAGTCGAGAGCCTGCAAGAAATTCTCGTCGATCGGATAGCGCTCGCCATAAATGCGCTGCTTCTCCGTCATCTCCGCCTCAAAACGCCGCCGCTGCTCACCCGCGTCGGTCAATTCGCCAAAACCATTGGCCAGCTCGACACCGCAGGCATAAACCTCGAACCGCTCCGACACGCGCCGGTCCCCCGGCACCCGCCGCGCCAGCGCCGCTTCGCAGGCCGGATAGCGGTCGAGCACCGTGACGCGCCCATTGCCCAATTCGGGCTCGACCTTCTCGACCAGGATCTGCGTAAAAAGATAGCTCCAGCTACGATCTTCCGGCACGCGCATGCCCGCTGCCATCATCTGCCCGGCCAGCGCCTCGCCATCGGGCACGCCATCCTCGTCCATCGTGGCTAAAAGGTCGATGCCGGCAAAGCGCTCGAAAGCATCGGCCACGCTCAGCCTTTGGGCCGGCGCATGCGGATCGCAGTCGCGCCCGCGAAAGCTGAAGCTCTTGGTCATCGTCGTCGCGGCGGCAATGCGGATCAACTCGAGCACATCCTCGATGATCCGGCCGTATGGCTCCCCCGCCCGATACCATTCGAGCATGGTGAACTCCGGATGATGCAGTGCCGACCGTTCCCGATTGCGCCAAACATGCTGGAGGCTGGCGATGCGGGTCTCCCCCGCTGCCAAAAGCTTCTTCATCGTGAATTCGGGCGAGGTGTGGAGATACATTTCCCTCTCCACCCCATCATTGCCGATCATCTCCGTGCCAAAGGCATGAAGATGGGTCTCGTTGCCCGGCGATCGCACGAGGCCCGGCGGATCGACGATGATAAAACCATTGTCCAGCATCCACTTGCGCACGTTAATGTCGAACCGGGCCCGCGCCAGGAGGGCCGGCCGACGATCGGCATGGCGATGCGGATGCCACCAGGGCGTCTCCGCCGATGCACTGGGCTGGTTCATCTCGGTTTCTTGCGGTCCGGTCTGGCGAAAGGGCGCGGAATACTGTATCGGGCCCGTCACGAAACGAATTTCGGCGCCCGGTTGGCTCTGCCTAGACCGCGCCAGCACTTGGAACAAGGAAGAAATATGGTCAAGGTCATCGCCTCGTCCCTGCGTAAAGGCCATGTGGTCGAGCAGGATGGCAATCTGCATGTCGTGCTGACGGCCGAAAACGTCCACCCCGGCAAGGGCAATTCGGTGACCAACGTCACCATGCGCCGTATCTCCGACGGCGTGAAGGTGATCGGCCGCTGGCGCACCGTGGAAATGGTTGAAAAGGCCGATGTCGATGACCGCGTCTATGACTACCTTTATTCCGATGGCGAAGGCCACCACTTTATGGAGCCGGAAAACTACGAGCAGCTCGTGGTGGGCGACGACGTCATCGGCGACCAGAAGGCCTATCTCACCGACGGCATGAAGGTGCACCTGATGACCCATGAGGGCGTCGCGCTCTCCATGGAACTGCCGCAGCGCATGACCTTCGAAATCACCGAGACCGAACCGGTGGTGAAGGGCCAGACGGCCTCCTCGTCCTACAAGCCCGCCGTGCTCAACAACGGCCTCCGCGTCATGGTCCCGCCCCATATCGACGCCGGTACCCGCATCGTTATTCTGACCGAAGACAATTCCTACGTGGAACGCGCCAAGGACTGATCGCCGGGTCGCCTTCGGCGACAAATTCTCCCCAGTGGGGAGAATTTAGGCGATCAGGCCCGGAGAGCTAAGCTCGCAGGGACCAGATGCGCCGCTTACTCGATCTGCCCCCACCCGGCCTCCCCCGTAAGTCGGGGGAGGAGCTCCATCGAGCCCAGCACGCCGGCCTGGCTCCTCCCCCTCCTGAAGGGGGAGGCCGGGTGGGGGCATCTTCTAAGAAAACGGGCCCACCGGGCCCGTTTCCATTTCAGCTTTCGTCCAGCGTCTTGCCCGCGTCGCGCCAGTGTTCGGCGGACCGGTCCGGCGGCGTGCCTTCGGCTAGCCAGCGATCAAACGCCATCTGGCGCTGATGCATGGCTTTGGCGCGGAGCCAATAATCCATCGCTCGCCCCTCCGGGCGACCGTCCTGTTCCCAGAGAAAGTAGGCGGTCTGCCGGATTTGTTCGGCCACAGCGGTGTTTTTCTGCATGGGCGACGCTCAGACGAAAAGGCTTATTCGGCCGCTTCGAGGTTGACCGAAGACTTGGCGAGAGCCGAGAGCTTCTCGTCGGTCGCTTCTTCTTCCTTGAGCGTTTCGAGCAGCAGGTTTAGCGCCTCGGTGTGGCCGAGCTGCTTGGCCCAAGTCGCAAGCGTGCCGTAACGAGCCATCTCATAGTGCTCGACAGCCTGAGCGGCGGAGATCAGGCCGGCATCAAGAGCCTGGGTGCCCTTGTATTCGTCCATGATTTCCTTGCCTTCTTCGATAATGCCGAGAATGGCGTCGCAGGTCTTGCCGCGGGCAGGCTTGCCGATGAGTTCGAAGACCTGCTGCAGTCGCTCGATCTGCTGTTCGGTTTCGGCAGCATGCTGCTCGAAGCCGGCCTTGAGCTCGGCCGACTGGGCAGCCTTGGCCATTTTGGGCAGGGTTTTGAGGATCTGGCGCTCGGCGTAATAGATGTCCTTGAGCGTATCGAGGAACAGATCGTCCAGTTGCTTTTCAGCCATTGTCTTTACTCCGGGAGGAAATTTCGGTGACGCTGGCAGGAAACGGTGCGCACCGAGCGAGGTTCCGCACGCGCCGCAAAGAGAATCGGAGCCTCAGAGGAAGCGGCGGCTAAGCCATTCCATCTGCTGGCGATCCTGAAACGGACCGCCGCCTTCATGGTTGTTGAACTCATATTCCACGATGGTTTTCTCCGTGCCGGCGAACGCCTTGAAGGCCGCGTAAACCGTCGAGGGCGGGCAGACATCGTCCATCATCGCCACGGAAAAGAGCGCGGCCGCCTTGCTCCGGCGCGCAAAGCAGACGCCATCGAAATAGCGCAGCGTTTCAAAAACGGTTTGCGCCTTCTCGCGATGCTGGGCGAGGAAGCGAACGATCTCGAGATAGGGGTCGCGGCCGGCGACGCGAATGGCACGCGGAAAGTCGCACAGAAACGGCACGTCGGGCATCACCGCTTTGACGCGATCATCGATGCCCGCGACGGCGAGCGAAATGCCGCCACCCTGCGAACCGCCGCAAACGGCGACGCGTTCCGCATCGACAAAATCGAGATCGATCAGGGTATCGACCGCGCGCACGCCATCGGTGAAGAGACGCCGGTAGTAATAATCGTTGCGGTCCAGGATGCCCTTGGTCATGACGCCGGGGATCTGGCCGGTGCTGCCGACGGGGTCCGGCGTCGCGCCGGTGCTCCAGCCGCTCCCCTGCCCGCGTGTGTCCATGCGGAAATAGGCAAAGCCCGACACGGCCCAATGCAGTCCCTCATGCGCAAAGCCGCGGCCGCCCCCATATCCCACATACTGCACGACCAGCGGCAGCTTTCTGCTGCGCTCCCGGGGCAGCATCAGCCAGCCCTTGATCGGGTGCCCGCCAAAGCCGGGGAAGGTGACGTCGAAGACTTCGACAAGCTTAAGCGTCGTTTGAGCCGGCACCATGCTGACCTCGCCGCCAAGGGCCCGGGCTTCGGCGATAGTCGAGGCCCAGAACTGGACGAAATCGGCAGGCGTCTGCACCGCGCTTTCATAGGCGTCGATGGCGGGATGGACGAGATCGGGAAAAGGCAAGGCGAACTCCGGCGCAATAGTCTTCTGCCGAGAGTGGCTTGCGCCTTTGCTGCCGTCCAGCCCTAAGCGAACTGGCCTTCGTCGAGCCCCCGAATTTGCGCCAGCACCGCGGCTGCATCCGCAGGCTTGCCGCCCTCGATGGCACGCGTGAGCTGATTAAAGAGCGCTGCCGACTGCTCGCGATAGTCCGCGCCGGCGAGCGCCTTGTCCCGTGTTAGCGCCAGCGCCAAGGTCAGTTCGACCACGCCCAGCACCGAACGCAGCAAGAGATCGTGCCCGGCATCGGCAATCACGGCGTGGACTTCAAGGCATGCCAGACCGAACTGCTCGATGCTGTCGCCTGCCGTTTCCATCTGGTGCACCCAATATTTGAGCAAGCGCACCTGCTCCGCCGTCCGGTGCAGGGCGGCCAGTTCCACCATCGGCGTTTCCATCAAGGTGCGCACGCGAAAAAGGCTTTGGTAAAAGGCTTGATCGGCCGGCGCGTCGAAATGCCAGGCCAGAAGCTGCGGATCGAAGTAATTCCAGCGGCTGCGGGGGGAGACGCGGGTCCCGACCTTTGGTCGCGCCTCGACCAGACCTTTGGCTTCCAGCGTCTTCAGGGCTTCCCGCAGAACGGTGCGGGAAACGCCATACTGCTCCATCATCACCGCATCGCTCGCCAGCACCGAGCCGATCGCGAACTGCCCGGTGACGATGGCATGACCGATTTCGTTGATGACGAAGGTGTGGAAATTCCGTGCAGCGCGCCGCCCGGAAAGGGAACGGATAAGGCTGCCGGTCTCGCTCATCTATGCCCTTCTTAAGCGCTGCGGGCGCCCCGCACGCTTAATGCGACTTCTCTCCCGGTGTCGATGCGGCAAAGATGAGCCGCTGCAACACGATGAACAGGAACAGGAGCCCGCCGATGACGATCTTGGTCCACCAGCTCGAAAGCGTGCCATCGAAGATGATGTAGGTCTGCACCAAGCCCAGGAGCATGACGCCGATAAACGTGCCGAGTACGAAGCCATAGCCGCCGGTCAGCAAGGTGCCGCCGATCACCACGGCACTGATCGCATCGAGTTCGACGCCCACCGCCGCAAGCGGATAACCCGCCGACGTGTAGAGCGAGAAGACAATCCCCGCCAAGGCCGCAAGCACCGAGGACAGCATATAGACGCCCACCGTCGTGCGGGCCACCGGCACGCCCATCAGCGACGCCGAGGTTTCGTTGCCGCCCAGGGCATAGACATAGGAACCGAACTTGGTGCGATGCGCCACCAGCGCGCCGATGATGAAGATGGCGATCATCAGCAAGCCGATAAAGCTAAAACGTCCGCCGCCCGGCACGCGGATCGTAAGTTCGGAGATCCAGGTGTAGAATTCGTGGTTTACAGGAATGGAGTCGCGGGTGATCACCGAAGCGCCACCCCGAGCCAGGAACATGCCAGCTAGCGTTACGATGAAGGCAGGCACCTGAAGGTAATGAATGGCGAGGCCCATGATCCCGCCAAACGCAGCCGCGATTGCCAGCGCCAATGCAAAAGCGGCAAGCGGGTGCCAGCCGGCCAGCGAGATCAGCACGGCAATAAGAACGCCGGTGAAGCCGATCACCGCGCCGACGGAAAGGTCGATGCCGCCGGACAGAATGACAAAAGTCATGCCCACCGCCGTGATGCCCAGGAAGGCATTGTCGGTGAGGAAATTGCCCAGCACCCGGGTCGAGAACATGTTGGGGAACTGGAACACGGCCAAGGCATAGGCGATGGCAAAGATCACCGCCGTGGCAACGAGCGGACGAAGCGAGCGGCTCATTTGCGCGCCTCCGCCTTGGGCAAGCGCACCGGCACGAGACGGGTCGCAAGCGGCGATTGGATAACGAGCACGATAAAGATCAGCCCCGCCTTAACGATAAGATTGAATTCGGGCGGAAAGCCGGAAACGAGGATGCCGGTATTCATGGCCTGGATGATGATGGCGCCAACAACGGCCAGCGGCACCGAGAAGCGCCCGCCAAGCAGCGACGTACCGCCGATCACCACCGCAAGAATGGCATCGAGTTCAAGCCAAAGACCGGCATTGTTGGCGTCGGCGCCGCGAATATCGCCGGCAACGATGATGCCGGCCACGGCAGCGCAGAAGCCCGAGAGGCCATAAACCAGGAACAACAGCATGCGGCTGCGAATGCCGGCAAGGCTCGCTGCTGCCCTGTTGACACCCACGGCTTCGATGAAGAGGCCAAGTGCGGTGCGCCGGATGATCAGCGTCACGACGATCATCAGCACCAAGGCAATCACTGCCGCCATTGGCAGGCCGAGGAATGAGCCTGTGCCGATAAAGATCAGCAGCGGATCGGTGAAGGTAACGATAAAGCCCTCGGTGATCAGCTGCGCGATACCGCGGCCGGCAACCATCAGCACCAGGGTGGCAATGATCGGCTGGATGTCGAGCACGGCGACCAGAAAACCGTTCCACAAGCCGCAGACCAGGCCGACCGCCAGTGCCGCGACAACGGCGACCGGCGCCGGATATCCAGCCACCACCATGGTCGCCGCCACCGCTCCAGCCACGGCCATGATGGCCCCGACCGAAAGATCGACGCCCTTGGTGGCGATCACCCCGGCCATGCCGATGGCGAGGATCGCCACCGGCGCACCGCGATTGAGCACATCGATCAGCGAGCCGAACAGACGGCCGTCCTGCCAGGTGATGCGGAAGAATGGGGGAAACAGGAACCAGTTGATCAGCAGGACGCCGAGGAGCGCCAGAAGCTGCGGGCTGGCGAGGGCGGAAACGACGCGGCGCATCATGCCGGTGGACCTTCGCGATGGTTGGCGATCGCCTGGACGATAACGCCGGGATTGATGTTTTCGCCGGAAAGTTCGGCCACGAGCTCGCGATCGCGCATCACCACGATGCGGGTCGAATAAGCGACGACTTCGTCGAGCTCGGAAGAGATGACGACCAGCGCCAGGCCCTCGTCGCGCAGCCGGTTAATGGTGCGCACGATTTCCGCATGCGCGCCGACATCGATGCCGCGCGTCGGCTCGTCAAGGATCAGGAATGCCGGATCGGTCGCCAGCCAACGCGAAAGGATCGCCTTTTGCTGATTGCCGCCGCTCAGGAGCTTGATCGGCATGTCGAGCGATGCGGCCCGGATATCCATGCTTTCGCCGAAGCGGCCGGCAATCTCGAGCTGCTCGTCGCGGCTAAGCGCACTGAACCAGCCGAGCTTCCCCTGGAGCGCTATGACGATATTCTCGCGCACCGAAAGGTCGCCGAAAATACCCTCGACCTTGCGGTCCTCCGGCAAAAAGCCAAAACCCCTGGCGATCGCATCGGTCGGCCGCGAGATATTGGCCGGCTTGCCGCTGACCGTGACCGTACCCTCGTCGGCACTGTCGGCACCGAACATGATGCGCGCCATCTCCGTACGGCCGGAACCCAAAAGGCCAGCAACGCCGACCACCTCACCCTTGTGGATGGTCAGGTTGAACGGATGCACGCTGCGCTTTTTGCCATAACCCTTAAAGTCGAGCAGCACCTCGCCGAGCGGCCGCGCATCCTCGACGCCAGTCGCGCCGGAAAAAGCGACATCCTTGCCCAGCATGAGCCGCACCACATCGGTGCGCGTCGTGCCATCCAGCGTCCGCGTCTCGATCAGCTTGCCATTGCGCAGAATGGTGACCCGATCGGCAATCGCAAACACCTGGTCAAGGAAATGCGTGATGAAGACGACGGCAAGTCCGCGCGCCTTAAGGTCGCGAATGATCTCGAAGAGCCGCTCGACCTCGTTGCGGTCGAGGCTCGCTGTCGGCTCATCGAGAATAAGGACCTTGCCGGAAAGCTCGACAGCCCGGGCAATAGCCACGATCTGCTGCACGGCTACCGAATGGGCGCCCAGCTCGCTCGCCGGATCAAGGTCGAGCCCATAGCGCTTGAGCACCTCCCGCGAGTCGCGCTCCATCTTGCGCCGATCAACGAAACCGAAGCGCGTGGGTTGGTGACCGAGGAAGAGGTTTTCCGCAACGGAGCGATTGGGCAGGAGATTGACCTCCTGGTAAACCGTGCCGATGCCGTACTTCTGGGCATGCTGTGGGTTGTCGAGCGTCACCGCCACGCCATCGGCCAGCACCTGCCCGCCCGTCGGCTGGTAGGCGCCGGTCAAAATCTTGATCAGCGTGGATTTGCCCGCGCCATTCTCGCCCAGCAGCGCATGCACTTCGCCGGGCAGCAGGCCGAAATTGACATTGTCGAGTGCGACGTGATTGCCGAAGATCTTGACGATCCCGCGCGCTTCAAGCGCGTAAGCCGTATCGTTCATCGCCCCTCCCAAGCCTTGCGGCTTCAACATTGAGTACCCCAACCACAAAGTGTCACCCCGGCGAATGCCGGGGCCCATCCTGAGGTCTCGGGATGGATCCCGGGTCGAGCCCGGGATGACACCGTGGTTGGGATAAGCGCAGTGATAAGCTCTTAGTAGCCCAGACCCTTGCGGCGATCATATTCGCCCTGCGGATCGTTCTCGGCCGTGTAGAGCTTGGACTCGGTGATGATAAACTTTTCCGGTTCGGTGCCATCGGCCCAATAGGCAGCCAGCGCGTCGAGAGCCGGGCCAGCCATGTTCGGGGTCAGCTCGACCGTGGCATTGGCTTCGCCAGCGGCGATGGCGGTGAAGATATCCGGCACGCCGTCGATCGAGACCACCTTGATATCGGTGCCGGGCTTGAGGCCGGCATCCTTGATCGCCTGGATGGCGCCAACGGCCATGTCGTCGTTATGGGCGTAAACCGCGCAGATATCGGCCCCGCCATTAGACGACTTGAGGAAGGCTTCCATGACTTCCTTGCCCTTGGAACGGGTAAAGTCGCCTGTCTGGCTCTGGGTGATCTTGATGTTGGAGGCCGAAGCAATGCCTTCTTCGAAACCCTGCTTGCGGTTGATAGCCGGGCTCGAACCCACTGTGCCCTGCAGTTCGACGACGCTGCAATCTTCGTCGCCAACTTCGTTGACCAGCCACTCACCGGCCACGCGGCCTTCAAGCACCTGATCGGACGCAACCGAGGTCAGGTAGAGGTCTTCCGGCGCATCGATGCCGCGGTCGAGCAGCACGACGGGGATCTCAGCTTCCTTGGCTTCGGCCAGAACGTCGTCCCAGCCCGTTGCGACCACAGGCGCCATGAGGATCGCGTCAACGCCCTGGGCGATGAAGCCGCGGATCGCCTTGATCTGGTTTTCCTGCTTCTGCTGCGCGTCGGCAAACTTGAGGTCCACGCCACGGGCTTCGGCTTCGGAACGGGTGACCGAAGTCTCGGCAGCGCGCCAACCGGATTCCGAACCGATCTGCGAAAAACCGATGACCTTGCCGCTGAGGTCGGCCTGGGCAAAGGCAGCGGTAGACAAGGCAGTAGCGAGGCCTGCCGCGATGGCAAGCTTGGTGATGATGCTCACGATGAAGTCCTCCCAAAAGCCGCCGGGCGTGTTCACCTCGGGCGGTAGGGGGACGCTACATAAAGTACTATTATATGTAAAGTGGCTTCGTGCGAGCGCGGAAAGTAAGCTCAGTGGCGGCTCACATTAGCGCTTTAGCAAGGTGTCTTAACAATCACCTGCTGTCACCCCGGCCTTGAGCCGGGGCCCATCTTGAGATCTCAGGATGGATCCCCGCCTGCGCGGGGATGACACCTTAGCCCGCAACCGTCACCCGAAAATGCTCCAAGACCTTCGCCCCGTCCACATCCGTACAGATCGTCTGCACCGGCCGCCCCGCCCAGGCCGGGTCCCCACCCTTACGCGTTTCCGGCATCTGCGCCGTCTGCCCCGTCGCCAGACCCTCGGTAATGGTCACGATCGGCCCTCGCCGCGTCTCGAACCATTCGGGATGAAGCGCATAGGTCACCGCCAGAAGATCGTGCCCGACCACGCCATTGATGCCCATGATGTTGTTGTAGAAATGGGCGTAATGCTCGCTCATCTTGCGCAGCAGCTCGCCATTGGCGCCCACATCGCGCGACAGCGCCGCGAGATAGTCGGTGTCGAGCACGATATCATGAGTCACGTCGAGCCCCACCACGACCACCGGCCATTCCGCCGCGAACATCTCGTCCGCCGCCACCGGGTCGCCATAAATATTGGCTTCCGCCAGCGGCGTGACATTGCCGCTCCGGCCCTTGTAGCCAAAGGCCCCGCCCATGATGATGACCTGCTTGACCTGTTTTGCGATGCCCGGTTCAGCCCGCAGCGCCAGCGCCAGGTTGGTCATGCGACCCACGGCGATGATCGTCACCTCGCCCGGATTGGCCTTGACGGTATCGATGATGAACTGGCTCGCCACCCGCCCGTCGAGCCCGCCGCGGTCGACCTCGGGAATGTCGATATTGCCCAGTCCGTCGTCGCCATGAACGATCGCCGGCTCCTGCTTTTTGACGCCATCCAGCGTTTCACCCGCGCCCTGCACCACCGGCGCCGAAATGCCGAATTGCTGGCGCAGATAGAGCGCGTTGCGCGTTGTCTTTTCGATGCTGGCATTGCCGACCACCGTCGTGATGCCGAGCAGTTCGATCTGGGGCAGCTTGCTGAGGTAAAGCAGCGCCATCGCATCGTCGATGCCGGGATCGGTGTCGAAAATCACTTTCATCGTTCTGTCCATCTTCTAGAATAGCTCTTGTTGCCCCTGACCTAGCATGCGCCAGCTTGACTATCGACAATTTTTGACCAAACGATCAAATATCGAGCGGAGGGACGGCATGCGGTTCGGTTATAAGGCATCGGCGGAACAATTCGCCCCCAATGATCTTCTGCGCTTCGCCGTTGAAGCCGAACAGGCCGGCTTTGACAGCGTCTGGGTCTCCGACCATTTCCAGCCCTGGAAGCACACCGACGGCCACGCGCCGTTCGCGCCGGGCTGGATGTCCGCCGTTCTCGCCCGCACCGAAAAGATCATTCTTGGCACCTCAGTGCTGACGCCGACCTTCCGGCTTCACCCCACCGTCGTGGCCCACGCCTTCGGCACCATGGGTGCCATGTTTCCCGGCCGCGTGATCCTCGGCGTCGGCACCGGCGAGGGCCTCAACGAAGTGCCCGCCACCGGCATCGAATGGCCAGAGCTCAAGGAACGCTCTGCCCGCCTGCGCGAGGCCATCCGGCTGATCCGCAAGCTCTGGAGCGAAGATCGCGTTTCCTTCGAAGGCGAATACTACAAGACCGTCAACGCCACGATCTATGACAAGCCCGCCGAGCCGGTGCCGATATACATCGCCGCCGGCGGACCGCTCAACGCCAAATATGCCGGCCGCGCCGGCGACGGCTTTATCTGTACCTCCGGCAAGGGCGCCGAGCTCTATACGCAGGAACTCCTGCCCAATGTCGAAATCGGGCGCGCCGAAAGCGAGCTCAAGACCAAGCCCTTCGAGCGCATGATCGAGGTCAAGGTCTCCTTCGACACCGATGCCGATCGCGCCCTCAACGACACCCGCCACTGGGCCGCGCTTTCCCTTTCCGCCGAGGAAAAACACTCCGTGCAGGATGCCGAGGAAATGGAACGCCTCGCCGACGCCCTGCCGATCGAGCGCGTCGCCAAGCGCTGGATCGTCTCCTCCGACCCCGATGAGCACGTCGCCAGGATCCAGACCTATATCGACTACGGCTTCGACCATTTGGTCTTCCACGCCCCCGGCCCCGACCAAAGCCGCTTCCTCGATCTATACGCCCGGGAGATCCTGCCGAGGCTGCGGAGGGTGGTGAAGCAATGACCATTAGGGGCACGCTGTACCCACGCCCACCGGCTGTTACCCCGGCGAAGGCCGGGGCCCATCCCGAGATCTCAAGATGGATCCCGGCTCAAGGCCGGGATGACATTGAGGATGGGGCAGCCATTGCGATCTTTCTGAGGACGCGAGGTTGACATGACTCCCCGCTTTTCCGTCTGGGGCATTACCGGCATCCCGGAAGTCGCCGTGGGTGACGACCTCGTCGCGCTGATCGCCGACGCCGTCGCTGCCCAGGCCGAAACCGATCCGAACCTCGCCCTCCAGGCCGGCGACATCCTCGTCGTCACCTCCAAGATCGTTTCAAAATCGGAAGGCATGCAGGTGCCCGCCGCCGAGCGCGAACGCGCCATTGCCGAGGACACCGTGCGTGTCGTCGCCGAACGCGTACATCCCGGCGGCACGTTCCGGATCGTCGAAACCCGCCAGGGCCTCGTCATGGCCGCCGCCGGCATCGACATGTCCAATGTGCCCGACGGCACCGCCCTTCGCCTGCCACTCGATCCCGACGCCTCCGCGCTTGCGCTCTGCGCTGGCCTGCGCCAGCGGCTCGGCATCGACATCGCCATCATCATCACCGACACTATCGGCCGGGCCTGGCGGGTTGGCCAGACCGACATGGCGATCGGTGCCGCCGGAATGCAACTGACCGACGACCTGCGCGGCGCCGTCGACGCCAATGGCCGCCCTTTGCACGTGACGCAGGCCGTGATCGCCGACGAGATCGCCGGCGCCGCAGACCTCGTCAAAGGCAAGACCAGCAACATTCCCGTTGCCGTCGTTCGCGGCCTCGGCCGCTACGTGCAGGGCCTCGACGCTCCCGGCGCGCGCACCCTCACCCGCACCGGCGACGACGACATGTTTCGCTTTGGCTCCGCCGAAGCCTATCGCCTCGGCTACCAGGCTGCGCTGGCCGAGCTCAAAGCCGCATCCAAGCAGCGTCAGGACTAAACCCATGCGCTTCGCCGCCCTCGCCTTCCTGCTGCTCAGCGCCCCTGCTTTGGCGCAAACCACCTATCCGCTAACGATCGACAATTGCGGCACGAGCGTCACTTTCGACGCTGCCCCCGAGCGCGCCGTCGCCATCAAGTCGACTTCCACCGAACTCTTGCTGTCGCTGGGCCTTGCCGATCGCATCGTCGGCGTCGGCTTCCAGGACGGGCCGCTGCCCGAGGCGCTCCAGACCGATCTGCCGGTGCTTTCCGACAAGCTGCCCAGCCAGGAAGTCATTCTCGAAACCGAACCCGACTTCATCTATGGCGGCTGGGAAAGCAATTTCGCCGCGGACGGCGCCGGAGAACGCCCAACGCTTCAGCAACTCGGCGTCAACACCTATGTCGCCCCCGCCGCCTGCCGCTCGATCAAGCCACCCAAGCTTACCACCGACGTACTGTTCGACGAATTCCGCGAAATGGGCCGCATCTTCGACCGTGACCTCGATGCCGACGTGCTGGTCGAGGGCCAGCGCGCCATGCGCGACCGCATCGAGCCCTATGGCGAGGGCCGCACCGCGCTTTGGTATTCCTCCGGCACCAAAACGCCCTATGTCGGCGCCGGCAACAATGCCCCCGCCGTGGTAATGGAGCTCTTGGGCCTAGAGAACATCTTCGGCGACGTTGACGAAGGCTGGATCTCGGCAAGCTGGGAAGCCGTCGTCGATGCCAATCCCGATGTCATCATCCTCGTCGATGCCGCCTGGAATTCGGCAACCCAAAAAAAACAGCTCCTCGCCGAAAATCCGATCACAAGCAAACTCGACGCGGTCAGAGACGAGCGCTACCTCATCATCCCCTTCCCCGCCTCCGAAGCCGGCGTCCGCACCATCCCGGCGGCGGTGGATATGGCCGAGCAAATGGCCGAGATCAGCTTCGATTGAGCCTTTCGTGAAGTACCCCCTTCCGAGCGCCGCTAAGGGTCCTTCGGACCCAAGCTCTGCTTGCCTTCCCCTCAAGGGGGAAGGTGACACCGCACCCTTCACCCTCCCCCTTGAGGGGAGGGTAGCAGAGCTTAGCCAGAGGCTTAGCGTCGCTAGGGAGGGGGTGTCGGATGCAGCCTTTTCGTTGTGAAGCTTTTGCTATGCTTCCTCCTCATTCTTAGCGCCCTCCTAGCCGTCACCATCGGCCCCGCCGACATCACCCCTGCCGAAGTCTGGACCTCCATCCTCCACCACATCGGCCTCGCCGACGCCCCCGCCTCCCGCCTGCGCGACGCCATCATCTGGGAACTCCGCCTCCCGCGCGTTCTCGTCGCCATGGCTACCGGTGCCGGCCTCGCGCTGTCCGGCACCGTCATGCAGGCGCTCACCCGCAATCCTCTGGCCGACCCCTACCTTCTCGGCCTCTCCTCAGGCGCGGCCCTCGGGGCAGTGCTGTTTCTTCTCGCCGGTGCCGCGCTCCTGATGCCGGTCGGAGCCTTCCTCGGCAGCCTTGGCGCCCTCCTTCTCGCCCTTGCCGTCGCCCGCCTGCTCGGCGGCGCCACCCCCTCGCGCGCCATCCTTGCCGGCATCTGCATCTCAGCCTTGGCGACTGCCGCGACCTCGTTCCTGATCTTCTGGTCTGCCACCGGCGACAGCTATCGCGAAATCCTGAGCTGGCTCATGGGCTCGCTGTCCGGCGCCCTCTGGTCCGATGCCGGTCTCGTCGGCGTGGCCCTGCTGCTCGGCGGCCCGGTCATCCTTTTCAATGCCCGAGCGCTCGATGCCTTTGCCTTTGGCGACAGCGCCGCCGCCGCTCTCGGCATCGACGTCCCGCGCCTGCGCTGGACCCTGCTCGCAGCCACCGCGCTCCTCACCGGCATTATGGTGTCGATCGGCGGCGCCATCGGCTTCGTAGGTCTCGTCGTGCCACACATCGTCCGCCTGGTGCTCGGCGCCCGCCACCGCCTGCTGCTGCCGCAAGCCATGCTGGTCGGCGCCATCTTCATGCTCTGGACCGACACCGCCGCCCGCACCCTGTTCGACCCGCGCGAACTGCCCGTCGGCATCATCACGGCGCTTCTCGGCGCCCCGGTCTTCCTCATCATTCTCCTCCGCTACCGGAGGGTCACGTGAGCCTCCGCGTCGAAAACCTTTCCGTCAGCAAATCCAACAGGCCCATTCTCTCGGGCGTCAGCTTCTCCGCCCCGGCTGGCGCCGTTACCGGCCTCATTGGACCCAACGGCGCTGGCAAATCCACGCTGCTGCAGGCTCTGCTGGGCCAGGCCACTGCCACCGGCACCGCCCATTTTGGTGAGCACGACCTCCGCCACATGCATCGCCGCGATCGCGCCCGCCTCGTCGCCTATGTCGAGCAATCCGCATCCACCGAAGAGCGCCTGACCGTCCGCGACGTCGTCGCCCTCGGACGCATCCCCTTCGAGCCCGCCTGGCAGGCCGAGCCCTCGCCGGTGGACGGGGCCATCATCCAAGCCGCCCTCGCCGAAACCGGCATGACCGCCTTCTCCGAGCGCCGCTTTTCCACCCTCTCCGGTGGCGAGCAGCAGCGCGTTCACCTCGCCCGCGCGCTGGCGCAAGTGCCGCGCCTGCTGCTTCTCGACGAGCCCACCAGCCATCTCGACATTCGCGCCCAGCTGCAACTGCTCTCCCTTTTGCGGCGAAAAGCCGAGACCGGGACGACCATCGTCCTCGCGCTCCACGACCTCAACCTCGCGTCCCGCTACTGCGATCATCTCGTCGTTTTGGCCAACGGACGCCTCAAGACCGAGGGGCCACCGCACTCCGTGCTCACGCCCGCGCTTATGCTCTCAGTTTACGGCGTAAACGCTCACCTCGGTGACAGCAAAGACCCACTCAGGCCTCTCATCGTCTTCGACGACGCCGCGCCGAATCCCGATTGACAATCGCCGTGCCGCCGCACAAATTTTGATCGACTGGTCAAATTTCTGACGGCGGGGGACACATGGAATTCGGCATTACCTTCAAGGGCTTTATCGAAGCGGATCGCGCGCGCTACCTGGTCCGCGCCGCCGAATATGCCGGCTTCTCCTATTGCTGGTTCTATGACAGCCACATTCTCTGGCGCGACTGCTACGCCGCCATCGCCATGTGCATGGAACACACGCAAAACATGCGTTTCGGTCCCCTCGTCACCAACCCGGACGTCCGCGACTGGTCCGTCGCCGCATCGATTTTCGGCTCGCTTTCCAAGCAATCCGGCGGCCGCTTCGACCTTGCGGTCGGACGCGGTGATAGCTCCATGCGCGTCATGGGCAAAAAGCCCGCGACCCTCAAGCGGGTTGCCGAATTCATCGACAAGACCAAGGCCATGGTCCGTGGTGAAGAGGTCTCCTACGGTGAAATTCCAGCTGCCGTACAGTTCCCCTGGGCCGTCGGCCACGAAATGCCGAGCTGGATCGCCGCCTATGGCCCACTAGCCCTCAAGACCGCCGGCGAAAGCGCCGATGGCGTCGTGCTGCAGATCGCCGATCCGGGGCTCTGCAAGTGGTTCACCGACCAGTGCATCGAAGCCGGCCAGGCAGCCGGCAAGGACATGAGCAATTACCGCTCCATGGCCGCCGCCCCCGCCTATTTCGGCGACAAGAAGCGCGCCATTGAGAAGGTGAAGTGGTTCCCGGCCATGGTCGGCAACCACGTCGCCGATATCGTTGAAAAATATGGCTCCGATAGCGACAAGGTCCCGCAAAGCCTTACTAGCTACATCGAAAAGCGCCGCGGCTACGACTACTCGAAGCACGGCCAGGCCGATAACCCCTATCTCGATTTCATCACCGACGACGTCGTCGAAAGCTTCTGCGTTCTCGGCGAACCCGACGAGCACATCAGCAAGATCCACGCGCTGGAAGCCGCCGGCGTAACGCAGTTCAACATCTACCTCGACAGCGGCGACGAAGAAGAAATCATTGCCAATTACGGCCGGCATGTGATCCCGGCGTTCCGGTAAGTTAAAGCCCCCTCACCCGGCCTGCGGCCGACCTCTCCCCCAAGGGAGAGGCGCCGCTCCGCGGCGTTTGGCACTCTTACCTCTCCCTCTGGGGGAGAGGTCGCCGCGAAGCGGCGGGTGAGGGGGCCTACCTGAGCCCCTCAATCGTCCTCGACAAACACTTCCTTGCGCTTGCGCCGGATCGAGGGCAGTACCGCGATAAGCACTGCCGCCACGGCCAGGCCTAGCAGCGTCGCCGAGATCGGGCGTTCGATAAAGATCATCGGATCGCCACGCGAGATGATCATGGCGCGGCGCAGATGCTCTTCCAGCAGCGGCCCGAGCACGAAGCCGAGCAGCAGCGGCGCAGGTTCGCAACCGAAGCGGATCAGCAGGTACCCCACGAGCCCGAAGAAGGCGATGGCGTAGATATCGTAGATGTTCTGGTTAATGGAAAACGTCCCGATACAGGCGAATAGCACGATCGCCGGAAACAGCACGCGATAGGGAATCGACAGCATCTTCACCCATAGCCCCACCAGCGGCAGGTTGAGGATGACGAGCAGGAGATTGCCGATCCACATCGAGGCGATAATGCCCCAGAACAGCGCCGGCTGTTCGTTGATGACGTTCGGTCCCGGCGTGATGCCCTGGAGAATGAAGGCTCCGATCATCAGCGCCATCACCGGATGCGCCGGAATACCCAGCGTCATCAGCGGAATAAAGCTGGTCTGGGCTGCCGCATTATTTGCAGATTCAGGTCCTGCAACGCCCTCGATCGCCCCCTTGCCGAACTCTTCGGGGTGCTTGGAGAGCCGCTTTTCCGCCGAGTAGGAGGCAAAGGACGAAAGGATATGTCCGCCGCCCGGCAGGATACCGAGCACCGAGCCGAGGCCGGTTCCACGCAGGATCGGCCAGATGATGCGGCGGATATCCTCGCGCGTAAGGAAAAGGTTGGTGACCTTCTTCACCCCCACCTCGCGCTCCGTCTCGTTTTCGAGGTTGCGCAGGATTTCGGCGATGCCGAACACGCCCACCGCAACGGCGACGAAGTTGAGCCCGCCAAACATTTCGCGGACGCCGAAGGTGAAACGCGGGGTGCCGGTATAAATGTCCTGCCCGACCATGCCGAGCAACAGCCCGAGCACGATCATCGCCAGCGCTTTGAGGATCGAGCCATGCGCCAGAGCAATCGAGACCAGGAGCCCCAGAACGATCAGCGAGAAATATTCCGGCGCCCCGAAATTGAGGGCCGCACGCGCCAGCGGTGGTGCAAAGGCGGCGAGGATAAAGGTCGCCACCGAGCCGGCAAAGAACGAGCCGATGGCCGCCGTCGCAAGCGCCGCACCCGCCCTGCCCTTGCGCGCCATCTGATAGCCGTCGATGGCTGTCACCGCAGACGAGGACTCGCCCGGCAGGTTGATAAGGATGGCCGTGGTCGAACCACCGTACTGGGCGCCGTAATAGATGCCCGCGAGCATGATCAGCGCTGTTTCCGCATTGAGCGAAAAGGTGATCGGCAACAGCATCGCGATGGTTGCCGTCGGACCGATGCCGGGGAGCACGCCGACCAGCGTCCCGAGCAACACGCCGAGGAAGCAGTAAAGGACGTTGAACGGATCGAGGGCGACCGAGAAGCCTAGCGAAAGCGATGAGAAGAGGTCCATGGCTCAAGCGCCTCCAAACTGCAGCCAGGGTCCGACCAGCGGGATGATCATCCCGAGCCCGACGACGAAGATCAGATAGCAGAGCACGCAAAGGCCGATTGCGATAACCAGCGACGACAGCACCGAATTGCGCGTGCTCGACATGGCGACGGCAAAGGTCGCGATGGTGACGGTGGGCAGAAAGCCAAGGCCACGAACCGTCGCTGCAAAGAAAAGGATCGTGCCCAGCACCAGAACGAAGCCGCGCCACGGCCAGGGCGGCGCTGCATCGTCCGCGCCCTTTCGCAGCCCCTGCGCGGCAACGGCCACGCCCAGCGCCACAAGAATGCCGCCCAACAGCACGGGCATGAAGCCGGGCCCCATGCGGAACGGCGTACCGAATTCGTATTTGAGCGCTTCGATCGCAAAATAGCTGCCGAAGGCGACAAACATCGCCCCCGCGGCAAGATCGTTCCGCGAAACATTGACGGCCATGTCTTCCTCCCGAAGACCGGAATGGAACGGGCGCCGATGACCCGGCGCCCGCCTTATTGTGCTTACTGAGCCGAAACGCCGGCCGCCGAGATGACCTCGCCCCAAAGCCCGATCTGGCTCTCGAGCTGTGCCGCCAGGGCTTCGGGCGTCGCCTGGTCGGCGGCGACCGGCGCAGTGCCGAGCTCGGCAAAGCTGTTGGCGACGCTTTCATCGGCTAGCGCAGCCTGGAGCGATGCGGTCAGGCGTTCGATGATCGCCGGATCGGTGCCAGCCGGAGCGTAAAGCCCGTGCCAGACGGAGAGGTTGAAGTCCGGCACGCCGCTTTCGGCAAGGGTCGGCAGGTCCGGCAGAATGGCGACCCGTTCCGGGGTCGTCACGGCATAGGCCTTGATCTCGCCGGCCTGGATCTGGCTCGTCGTATTGGTGGTCTGGTCGCACATCATGTCGATCTGGCCGCCCAGAAGATCGGTCATGGCAGGGCCCGTGCCCTGATACGGCACTTCGGTCATCTTGACCTCCAGCGCATCCTGCAGCAGCAAGCCGCAGAGCTGGCTAGCAGCACCGATACCGGCATTGCCATAGGTGATGTTCTCGCCGTTTTCCTTGATGAAGGTGATCAGCGCACCAATGTCGGCCGGCTCGAGATCCTTACGCGCCACGACTGTCATCGGCACTTCGGTGACAAGGCCGATGGGCGCAAAGTCGGTCACCGGGTCGAAGGGCAGGCTGGCATAGAGCGCCGGCGCCGTCGACATACCGATATGGTGCAGCAGAAGCGTGTAACCATCATTGGCTGCAGCCGCGACCTGGCCCGCGCCAAGCGTACCGCCAGCGCCGCCGACATTCTGCACCACGACCTGCTGGCCCAGATCTTCGCTCATTGCGGCGGCGACCAGGCGGGTCACGGTGTCGGTCGGGCCGCCCGCAGCGAAGGGCACGACGATGGTGACGGGCTGGCTGGGGTATTCCTGGGCAAAAGCGATGCCGCTAAGTGCCGATACGGCGACGAGGCCGGCCGCGAGTTTGGTGACGATGGATTTCATTATGTTTTCCTCCCGAAAGGTTAGCCCACTAGGGCTAGACCAAGCTTTGCAAAGCCCATGCCAAGTTCGAAACGCAAGGCAGATATGCATTTGCCGCGCAGCGTGTTAAAATTTTTGGCAAGAACTTGCCTGCGCTATTCCGCGCCCTGGCGAAATCTTGCCAAGGTGCGCATTTGAGATGGGCCATGCTCAAGTTCCGACGTCGTCAGCTGACCTTCACGGCCATCGGGCTTGCCGTTGTCGCTTTGACCTTCTGGATCGTCTTCGAAGTGACTCTGAGCGCTGCCGTGCGCAGTGCCGGCGAAGGCGCGCAGCGGCGGCTGACGCTATTCGATCGTACCCTCGAAGCCATCATCGAGCGCTTCCATTATCTTCCCGTTGCGATCTCGCAGGCACCCGAAAGCCGGGCAGCGCTGGAGCGCCCCGATGACCCTGCAGCCGTCGAGGCGGCCAATGGCTATCTGAGCAAGCTCAACGAAACCGCGGGCGCGGGCGAAATCTTCCTCATGGAGGAAAATGGCAGCGTCGTCGCCGCCAGCAATTGGTGGACGCTGACCAGCCTCGTAGGCACCAATTATTCCTTCCGCCCCTACTTTGCCGATGCGATGCAGCGTGGCCGCACCGAATATTATGCCTTTGGCATTTCAACGAGCGTTCCCGGCTACTTCCTGTCGCAACGCGTCGATGGTCCCGATGGCCCGATGGGTGTCGCGGTCACCAAGATCAACCTCGGCGAGATCGAAGCCACCTGGTGGCAATCGGGAGAGCTTATCGGCATCACCGACATCAACGACGTGGTGATCCTCTCCACACGTCCCGATTGGCGCTACCGTCCCCTCCAAACCATTCCCCGATCCCAGTTCGCCGGCATTTCGACCCAGCAGCGCTACGGCGAAAACGGCGTCGACAATACCGGCATCATCACCGATCGCTGGTTTTCACGCGGCGCCGAATTTGCCCTCCTGTCCGGCAACGATCCCGAAACCTCCGGCTACTTCGTGCTGCGCGAACTCCGCCTGCCAAAGCACGGCTGGAAGCTCTTGTCGCTAACACCGTTGTCGCCGCTTTATGGCGGCGCCCTCACCATGGCGAGCGCCGCCTCCCTCGCCTGCGCCGCATTGCTTCTGATCCTCGTCTTGTTCGAACAGCGGCGACGCCTCGTGGCCCAGCGGCTTGCCGATCACGAGCGGCTGGAACAGCGCGTGGCGGAGCGCACCGAGGATCTGCATGCCGTCAACGAGCAGCTCCGCGCTGAAATCGCCGACCGGGTGCGTGCGGAACGGGCCGAGCGCGAGGCCCAGCATGGTCTGGTGCAGGCCGCCAAGATGGCGAGCCTCGGCCAGGCGCTTGCCGGGGTAGCCCATGAAGTCAGCCAGCCCGTCGCAGCGCTCACCACTCATCTTGCCAGCGCGCGATTGATCGAGCAGCGGCGCGGTACGGGTGAACTCGGCCCCATCATTGGCGCTATGGACAAGGTCGTTGAACGCCTAGCAACGCTTACCGGTCACCTCAAGATCTTTGCGCGCAAGGAAACGCGCGTGGCCATGGAGGCCGACATCGGTTCTGCCATCGCCAATGCGCTCGACCTGACGGATCACCGCCTCCGTCAGGTCGGCGTCGATATAGAATATCGCCGGCCACGTCCCCCGCTCGCCGTGGCCGCCAACCCGGTCCACCTCGAGCAGGTCCTGATCAACCTCATCGCCAACGCTGCCGACGCAATGGCCGAAACGCCGCTGCGGGTCCTCTCGATCGGCGTCACCGATCGCAACGGCCATATCGAAATCGCCGTGACCGATACCGGCGCCGGCATCACAGCATCGGACCTCTCGTCCCTCT